>JBELIG010000298.1:0-2832 GCA_042091035.1 Sphingobacteriales bacterium
TTCTTCATTGTCCTCGGGTATTAAATTAAATAAAATCTTTTTTCAATCCACAAGAATGAGCGTGTAGAACCATAGTAATCACCTTGTATTAAGGCAATTATAGTCTTTATATTTACTTCAAACAAGACAACTACGAAAATAAATCCAATTAATTATTTTAAATATGTTTTATTAATCAATTGATCGCCTACCTGACAAAACCCCTATTTTAGACTAACTTTCCCAAACTAACTTCCATTGCTCGACTTGAAATTCCAGTTAAATCTTTAGATTTTCCTTTCAACTCTTTTAGAGCATTGAAGATTACATTTGAAGTGTCTTCAAAAATTGCTTCATCAGTCATTTCGATATCATCTTGCATCAAAAATGCAAAGACTCTTGCCATTCCACAATTTGCAATAAAATCAGGAATCAAACTTACTTTAGTATCTGTGTAGTTTGCTGTTGGACCAAAAAAGACTTGATCATCAATAAATGGAACATTTGCCCCACAAGAGATCACCTCTAATCCATTAGCAATCATAGTATCCACTTGTTCTTTTGTAACTATCTTTGAGGCAGCTCCTGGTATAAACACTTCAGCCCCAACGGACCAAATCTTATCCTTTGCTTCTTCAAAAGAAATCATTTCCTCGGCGTAAAGCTTATTACCGTCCTTCGAATAAAACAACTCTTTTATTGCTTCTAAACTCAATCCTTCTGGTCTAATAATTGCTCCTGCAATATCTATTATTCCTGTTATCACAGCACCCATTTGGCTTAGGTAACAAGCTGCTGCTGAAGCTACATTACCCCATCCTTGGATAATTACACGCTTACCATTTAAGTCTTCTCCTTTATATAAATCGTAATAATGTTTAACTGATTGGGCGACGCCATATCCGGTAATCATGTCTGCAATTGCATATTTATGTCCGTCATCAGATGGCACATATTTTGGGTCTTCTACTATTTTAGAACAGCCGTATCGTAATTGACCCACAATATTTACTTTAGCACCTTCTTTAGGTTGAAAATGACCATTTACAACACCCTCTTGTGGGTGCCACAGTCCCAAGTCCTCTGTAATCGGAATTACATCTTTGAGCTCATCAACATTCAAATCACCTCCAGTTCCGTAATAAGATTTTAATAGAGGGATCACAGCAGTATACCAACGTGCAAGAACTTCATCTTTTCTAGGATCACGTGGATCAAAATCTATTCCTGATTTTGCACCTCCGATAGCCGGACCACATACAGAGAATTTAATCTCCATAACTTTTGCAAGAGAGATAACTTCTTCCTTAGTAAGACCCTTACGCATTCTAGTACCTCCTCCAGCTGCGCCACCACGCAATGAATTGATAACAACCCATCCCTTTGCATCCGTTAACTCATCATTCCATTCAAAAACAATAACAGGGGCTTTTTTCTTATAATCCTCTAACATTACATTGAGACTCATTGTATTTAGTTTTATTTTAGGTACTTCATTTTATATTCACCACGTAGATTTCCTGCTTTGATATCATCAAGCTTCTTTTTTATCCTTCTACGCTTCAAAGGGCCTAGTAATTCTGTAAAAAGAATTCCGTCTATATGATCATATTCGTGTTGAATAACTCTAGCATTAATGCCCTCATAGACTTCGATATGCTCGTTGAATTGCTCGTCTAAATATTTGATTTTTACTTGCTCAGGACGGAAAACATCTCCTTTTATGCCAGGTATACTTAGGCAGCCCTCCTCATAGGAAAAATCATCTCCAGCTTCCTCAATGATCTCAGCATTGATAAAAACTTTCTTAATTCCCTTATCCTTTTCCTCCTCTTCCATACTTTGTTTAGTATCAACCAAAAACAAACGTATTGAAAGACCTACTTGTGGAGCTGCAAGCCCAATACCCTGCGCATTGTACATAGTGTCCCACATGTTTGAAATAAGTTCTTCAAGCTCAGGATAATCCTTATCGATATCCTCAGCTACCTTTTTTAGTACCGAAAATCCATATGCATAGATCGGAAGTATCATATTCTTATATTTTACCAATGATTTTGTTCCATGTAGTCTTGAAGTATGAGTGCTGCAGCTATCTTATCGACCAATGATTTATCTCTGCGCTTACTTTTCTTAGTTCCTGATTGCAGAATAATATCTTTCGCAGCTTTCGAAGTGCCGCGTTCATCCCACTCAACAACTTCAATAGCAGGATACAATTTTCTGATTTTCCGAATAAATCCAACAACTAAGTAAGCTATCTGAGCTGGATTACCATCTTCATGCAAGGGCATTCCGACAACGATCTTTTCCACCTCTTCCTGCTCAACATAAGTTTTAATAAAACTAAACAGATCAGAAGTTGGAACAGTATTTAATCCTGTACAAATAATCTGTAGAGTATCCGTAACAGCTATACCTGTTTTTTTAGTCCCGTAATCAATACCCATTATTCTTGCCACAAATCAATTTTTTTCTGCTAATTGGTGCAAATTTACACTTTTTGAGCAATAAAAAAGAAGTAAGCGACAACTTACTTCTTTTGTATAAAAGACTATATTTTAAGATGTTTCCTAATATTTTAGTTTACATCACCCATTCGAATTGCAACAAAATCTAGGTTTGTCTGATCTTCATCCAAATTATTAATATTTATGACCTCCGGATAACCTTCAAGTAAAGGATTAAGCCCACTCTGAAAAACATAGGAACGATCAACGAATTTCCACTGCTTACCATTTGGAAATTGCTGCTCGATTTGTAGAATAACCTTTCTAATTGCCACCAAGTCTAAGGTGCTTATTGTTCCTGAATCATTGACGTCCGCTGCTATCCATAAATAAGGAGAAGCTA
>JBELIG010000064.1:0-14572 GCA_042091035.1 Sphingobacteriales bacterium
TCCTTTAGTGAGGACATTGAGCCGGAGATTCGAGATTTGACCCGAGAGATCATCCGTTCGGAAGGCTTTAAGGTTTGCAGCTATAATCCGGTGAGCCGAGTATTGGAAGAAAGTGAGGCATTGGATAAGGAGCTGATGCTCTTTGTACGCGACCTGGACTTTGCCCGACAACGTCTCGCGCTGGCAAAAAGCTTTTCCTGGTTTAACAAACAGATATAAAAAAAGGGAGCCAATTGGCTCCCTTTCTTGTACTTGGTTTTTAGTTCTTAACCTTTACAGGTTTTGGACTAGTTTCGGCAGTTCCGTCGGGATTGGTTACCACCTTTAACAAATAAGTCCCTTCTTTCAATGTATTAAATTCAATTCCAGTAGTTTTCGTATCCATTGGCTCTACCAGTAGAGTCTGACCGTTTAAGTCGATCACCTCGATAGCCCAAGCTTTCATAGCGTCATTTCTTTGCATACCCACAGCACCTGCTGGTACAACATCCACATTCATATTGATGCAAGCAGAGATGCTTGAGCAATAGTTATTCTCCGCTCCTTTTACACAGTAGATTCCATTCTTTGTAGGTGTAAAGTAAGCACTGTTTGCGCCACTGATTGGCATATATCCTTTTTCCGTATACTCCATCCACTGATAGCTGCTGCAGTTCGTTACACATTGCAGCGTATTTCCGTTTACACGAACTTGTGCTGTCGAGTAGCATGCCTCAAACATCTCAACCACTCCACAGGTTGTAGATGGATTCTCCGCTTTGCAAGTAAATGGTTCTCCAATAGCGACCTGCTTGTTTGAAGAGATGGCTACCACAGGGTTGATCTTAGTCTTACTAACCGTAGTGGTAGGAATCACATTACATACCTCTGTCCATGCAGAAGTGCTTACACTTGGATCATTCGTATAGACAAATGCCGATGGTGTCCAAGTAGCAGATGAACCTACTGCTTCTTCAACAGTCTCACAATTATAGTTGGCACCCACCACGATATATTCATTGGCACTGGCTACTGAGCATCCAAAGTTTCCGTCTTTCACACGAACAGATGGTGTGATCACACAGCTCTGCTCCCAAGAAGTACAGGTTGTATTGCATTCAAATACAAAGGCAGCCCCACTGTTTTTTACATAGTTAGCACCCTTAGCATCGTAGCAGTAGTTGGAACAACCTACCAAAACAGAGGTCGGTGTTACACATACTGTTTCTGCAAAGCGATCGTAGGATTTACAGTTTTCCGCAAAAACGGTCTCTGTGCAAGTCCAAGTCATATTATCTAGAGTGTATACATAAGCACAACCAGCATCTGTCACAGTACCAGTACTTGTAACTACATCTGCTGATGGAGCACCGATCACACATACATTATCACAGATATCCACACTATAAGCAAAAGCATCGCCTACTGCTGCTGTTGGAGCACTTAGTTTTTGTGGTGTGCTGAATTTTGCTGTTGTTGGATTAAGCATAAATACAAATGCAGATCCAGTATTTGCAGGATTTGTAGTTGTTGCATTTTTACATTGTGCACCTACCGCCAGCCAATTGCTGGTTAGAGAAACGGCAGTTCCAAAATCACAATCTGGGCAAATGTCCTTAGAGCTTATCGTCTGAACAAGGTTCCAGGTGGAAGCAGCTGTTTTGTTGAACACATAAACCGCACCAGTAGGTCCTGTTGCTGATTTTTTGCCAACGGCCTTACCGGGTGCACCCACCACAGCATAATCACCCCAGATCGAAACATAAGATCCATAAAGATCTTTTTCTGTCAGTCCAGGTACTACAAGCGCAACCTGATTTACAGGTGTGTTAGTTACCGGATCATTTTCGATCACGTAGGCCGCGCCACATTTGCAGCTTTTACCATTTTCACTTACTACGCTCTCAGGAGCACCAACGATGGTATAATTCTCCCACATATCCACACAGCTACCATAAGCTTCTCCTTGAGAAGGTGTTGGCGTTGTAAAGGATTTTACGGAAGAGAAAAAGCTCACTTGAGCATTGATTGAAAATACAGTAAGTACTGCTAAGGCAGTGATTAGAATTCTTTTACTCATTTGGAGTAGTTTTAGAAAAATTAAAAAGATTGATTAGGCAGAACTTCCAGAGAAGTACTGCGGGTATATTTTTCTAAGTATTGGTGTAAAAAAGTGCTTGAGAACAGCTTCAGCGGTGGGAGAAAAAAAGTGCTGATTTTCGATTTTGATTTAAGATAGGATAAATTTAATTTTTTAACATTTGACTAAAGTGAATTGTCTTTTCAAAGTCAAAAAAAGCGGGCAATAAAAAAGGGTATCGACCCGGTCGATACCCTTTTGTGAAGCTTCTTATTCTTCCACTCTATACCAGTACTGTGTCCGGCCTACAATGGAGATTCCGATATATGCTCTTACTTTGAGTTTGTTATCGTTTTCCAGCTCGATGTAGCAGCTGTAAGTACTTCCGTTTTTTGGATCTAGGATCTCGCCATCTTCCCAGGCATCACCATCTTTCTCCAAATCTGTCAGGATTTCCATACCTACAACAAGTTGATCCTTCTTATCTCCCTCACAGGCAGTACATCTTGTATCCTGTGGTTTTAGTAGAAGTTTTTCAACCTTTCCATATAGTTTTCCGTTCTTTTCAGAGATGCGAACATAAGATTTAGCATCACCGGTCTCATCATCGATCGTTTTCCATAATCCGATCGGGTCTGTCTGTGCTTGAAGTGCACAGGCAAATAAGACAAAAAACAATGCTATTGAACTTGCAATAATTTTCATAATACTGAATTTTGTTTGTTTTTTTTATAGATTGTTAGCCACGACAAAATAAGTTTTGTCTGCACGACTGAGAATAAAATTTAAATGAAAACGTCTATACCTATATAAACGATACAAATCGAACGTAGCGTATAGTCACATAAATATAAAGTTAAGACTGAAAAAATAGAGGATGATGTATAAAAAATCAGTTTTCGTAGCCCTTTTTCTGGGATCTATCCTGTTTGTTTCCTTTTTTCCATCGGCAAGTATGGAAGACAAAGAGCAGGTTCTTTTGCAGCGCTTGAAATATCTGCTGGAAGAATTTCACTACCATCCAAAGGATATAAATGATGATTTCTCGGAAGACCTATATACCCTTTACCTGGACCGTATGGATTCTGGCAAGCGTTGGTTGACCAAGGAAGATATTGCCTTGTTAGAGCCGTACAAATATAGACTGGACGATGATCTGAAAGCGTCAAACTTTGAATTTTTCAACCTAAGCGTAGATCTGATCAAAAATCGTTGGACGGAGACCAGAACCTATTACAGAACAGCACTTGCTGAACCTTTCGATTTTACAACGGAAGCCGATAAGCAGTATGAAATGGATGGCGAAAAGCGTCCCTATAGTGCAGCAGGTGCGGAGCAACAAGCCTTGTGGAATACCATCTGTAGATACGATGTGATGGTCGGACTATATGGAGATATGGAGGATCAGAAAGAGTCTGAAGACGAAGAGCTAAAGGCAAAGAGCAGCGAAGACTTGGAAGCAGAAAACAGAGAAGATGTATTGGAATCTTTTGACAAGTGGTATGATCGCTTGGAAAAAAGAGATCGACTGGACTTCTTGACGATATACCTGAATTCAATCACAAATTATTTTGACCCGCATACCTCTTACTTTGAGCCGATCGACAAAGAGAACTTCGATATTCAGATGTCTGGAAAACTCGAAGGTATTGGTGCTCGTCTGATGATGGAGGATGAATATACCAAGGTGTCAAGCATCGTTGTTGGTGGTCCTGCATGGAAGCAGGGAGACCTGACAGAGGATGATCGCATTTTTCAGGTTGCCCAGGAAGGCGAAGAGCCTGTGAATGTAAAAGGTATGGAGCTTGATGATGTGGTGCAGTTGATCCGTGGTAAAAAAGGAACCATCGTAACCCTTTCTGTAAAGAAGGTAGATGGAAGTACACAGGATGTTGAAATCACAAGAGATGTGGTGGAGCTGGAAGAAGGTTTTGCCAAGTCGCTTTTATTGGATACCAATGCAGGGAATAAGGTCGGCTATATCAGCTTGCCAAGATTCTATGATGACTTTGGAGACGCTGATGGTCGTTCTTGTGCGACTGATGTGGAAAAGGAAATCGAAAAACTAAAAGCAAACAATGTCGAGGGTATCATCCTTGACTTAAGAAATAATGGCGGTGGTTCACTGCGTGATGTTGTTCGTATGTCCGGATTCTTTTTTGAAGAAGGACCTGTTGTGCAGGTTAAGGATCGCTTTAGTGCACCGCGTGTGATGGGCGATTCCGATGAAACTGTACAGTGGGATGGTCATCTGATCGTGATGGTCAATCAGTATTCTGCTTCCGCATCGGAGATTATTGCCGCTGCCTTACAGGATTATGATCGTGCTATCGTAGTTGGCTCAGAGTCTACCTTTGGTAAAGGATCTGTGCAGCGCTTTGTGGATTTGGATCGTATCCCAGGAGATGCAGAAATGCGTCCTTTTGGGCAGGTAAAAGTTACTATCCAAAAGTTCTACAGAGTCAATGGAGGTTCTACGCAGCTTAAAGGCGTAGAGTCTGATATCGTGCTTCCAGACCAATTCCAAAAATTGGATTTGGGTGAAAAGGAGCAAGATTATGCGATGGAATGGTCTAAGATCGAAGCTGTAGATTACGAACAAGGTGTAAAAGATATTGGGTCTATCCGAAAGGTGTTGATCAAGAATAGCCAGTCCCGTGTTGCGGAAAATGAGTCCTACAATTTGATCAACAAGTATGCAGATTATCTGGATGCACAGCAGGACAATACAGCCTATCCTTTGAATATTGATGACTATGCTAACTTGGTAGAATCAATGGAAGAGAAGAGTGAATCCTTCAAGCGTATATTCGATGCAGAAGTGGTTACAGGTATTCAGAACTTGAAAGAAGATGCAGACTATATCGGAGCGAGTGAAAGCCGCGAAGGTAGAAATGAGGAATGGATCAAAGGGGTTAAAAAAGACTTACACCTATCTGAAGTACTGAATATTATGGAGGATATGATCAATCTTAAATCGAAGTAAATAAGTAGGTTTAAATAAAAAAGCTTCCGGCAATATCCGCCGGAAGCTTTTTTTATTGGCAGGAACTTACAAAAGTATCTTGCAATAAGTTGGTACTCGGGCAACAAGGTGTTAATTTTAGCCCTATTATTGAGAAAAACAGAAGTAGCCGGTGAATTATTTGACTTTAGAAAATGTAACCAAATCCTTTGGTGAGAAGATATTATTTCAGGATGTGAATCTTCAGATCTCCAAAGGAGAGAAGATTGCCCTTGTTGCCAAGAACGGTTCTGGTAAGACGACCCTATTGCGGGTGATCGCAGGGGAAGAAACCGGTGAAGGAGAGCTTTGTAACATCATCAAACGCAAGGATATCCGAATCGGATACTTGAATCAGGAGCCTGAATTTTTTGATGATTGGAACATCATGCAAACTGTTTTTGACAGTGAGAATATACAGATCAAAGCAGTACGGGCTTATGAAGAAGCCATGCTGCATCCCGACGATTCCGATGCTATGGAAAAAGCATTGATCGCCATGGATGATCAAAAAGCCTGGGATGTGGAATCCAAGGTGAAAGAGATTCTCTTCAAACTCAATATCACAGAGCTGGACCGAACGATGGGAACCCTATCTGGTGGACAGCAAAAGCGAGTTGCCTTAGCAAAAATATTGATCGATGAGCCGGATTTTGTGATCCTGGATGAGCCGACCAACCACCTGGACCTGAGCATGATTGAATGGCTGGAGGAATACCTCAAGTCGCCGAATATCACCCTCTTCATGGTTACGCACGACCGTTACTTTTTAGAGCGGGTTTGTAATCATATCATTGAATTGGATCAGGGGGAGTTCTTTAAATACTCGGGTTCGTATTCTGATTTTTTAGAGAAGAAGCAGTTGCGCTACGAGAATGATTTGGTGGTGACGGATAAGGCGAAAAAGCTGATGCGCAAGGAGCTGGACTGGATTAGAAGAATGCCTAAGGCGAGGACTACTAAGGCCAAGTCTCGGGTAGATGCCTTTGATGATATCAAGAAGAAGGCGACAAAACAAATCGATAGAGATAAGATACAGATTGATATAAAAGGAACTAGGCTCGGGGGTAAGATCCTGGAAGCCAATTACATCAACAAGAAGTTTGGTGATTTAGTCATTGTTAAAGATTTTCTGTACAAGTTTCGCAAGATGGAGCGGGTAGGAATCGTGGGTAAGAACGGAGTCGGTAAGACCACCTTCCTGAAGATGCTTACCCAAGAGATTCGTCCAGATTCAGGTAAGATTGTAGTCGGTGGCACTGTGAAGTTTGGCTACTATACGCAGGATGGAATGACCTTGGATGAAGATAAGCGAGTGATTGATGTGGTTCGTGAAATCGCGGAGTATATTCCAATGAATAAAGGGCAGAAACTTACTGCTTCACAGTTGCTAGAGCGTTTCTTATTTCCGGCACCTCAGCAGCAGGTGTATGTGTCCAAGCTGAGTGGTGGTGAACGTAGACGTTTATTCCTGCTTACCATCATCATGCAGAATCCAAACTTCTTGATTCTGGATGAGCCAACTAATGACTTGGACATTGTATCTATGAATGTATTGGAGGAGTTTTTGATAGACTTCCCAGGTTGTGTGCTTGTTGTTTCGCACGATCGTTATTTTATGGATAAGATCATTGATCACCTCTTCGTATTTGAAGGAGAAGGAAAGATCAAGGATTATAATGGGAATTATAGGGAGTATCAGGCACAGAAAAAGGAAGAAGAGAAAGAAAAGAAAAAGGAATCCAGTGTTGCTGCAAAGAAGACGCTAAGTAAGGCGGAGCAAACGGCTATTCCAGGCCTGACTTTTGAAGAAAAAAAGGAATTTAAAAAGCTAGAAAGAGCTATTTTAAGGATAGAAGAGCGTCGCAAAGAGATAAATGCATTGTTCTTGGATCCAAATATGGATCAGCAAAAGTTGATTGAGTTGGGCGAAGAAACCAATACACTAAAGGATGAATTGGAGGAGAAGGAAATGCGCTGGATGGAGCTTGCAGAAAAAATGGAAGGATAAACGATTATCTATTTTCTTATAACCAAAAAATACACCCTATGTTGAATAGAAGTTTAGCACTACTATTCCTCGCTATGATGTTGACGAATGCCTTGCTCGCGCAGCAGGATTACTTTCAGCAAGAGGTAAATTATACGATCAAGGCAAGCTTGAACGATGTCGAAAACCTGTTGGATGCAAGCATGCAGATTGAGTATGTCAATAATTCATCAGATGAGCTAACAACAATCATGTTTCATCTTTGGCCCAATGCCTATTCCGACCGGAACACAGCCTTCGCTAAACAAAAGATAAACAGCAACAGTGATGAATTCTTTTTTGCAGCAGAGGAGGACTTAGGTGGATTTAGATCTATAGACTTTTCAACAAATGGAACAGCGCTGACCTATTCAAATCACGAAGGCCATTTGGATGTGGTTGCCTTGGACTTGAATGAGCCACTTCGAGCGGGAGAAACACTATTGCTTGATATAAACTTCCTACTGGATGTGCCTGCCTCTTTTTCCCGATTGGGGCAGATTGATGATTCTTATCAAATGACACAGTGGTATCCTAAGCCTGCGGTGTATGATCGCGATGGCTGGCACGCTATGCCTTATCTGGATATGGGTGAATTCTACTCAGAGTTCGGAAGTTTTGATGTAAGCCTTACCCTTCCTGCCAATTATGTGGTAGGGGCAACAGGACAGTTACAGACTGATTCGGAGCTTACTTTTTTAAAAGAGAAAATGGCAGAGACTGCTACACATCTGGATCAGCTGAATGAATCGATCAAAAAAGGCGTGTATACCCCAGAAAAAAGAGAAACACCGGCTTCATCAAGCACGATGAAGACCATTCGGTATACCGCTGAGCAGGTGCATGATTTTGCTTGGTTTGCGGATAAGAAATTCTATGTCGTTGGCGATGAGATTGCTTTGGCATCCGGCAAAAAGGTAGAAACCTATGTGATGTTCACTGAGGTAGAAGAGAAATTGTGGAAAGATGCTATCACCTATGTAAACAGGTCTGTGGCCTTTTACTCGGACAAAGTGGGCGAATACCCTTGGCCGCATGCTACTGCCGTTCAGTCTGCACTGAGTGCTGGGGCTGGGATGGAGTATCCTATGATCACAGTGATAGGCCTGAGTAGAAGTGCGAAGTCTTTGGATAATGTGATAACACACGAGGTTGGTCACAACTGGTTCTATGGTATTTTGGGCTCAAATGAGCGCATGCATGCCTGGATGGATGAAGGTTTGAACTCCTACTATGAGGGCAGATATATGGACACCTATTGGGAGAGTAGCAGCAATCAACTGCCTGGATTTATCACCAAAGGGCATGATCATCAATTCGATCATATTGGCTATAAAGTCCTGGCAAAAAGTAATGCTATGCAGCCGCCTAGTATGGATTCAGAAAAGATGTGGCAAGGTTGCTACTGGTTGGGTTCTTATGTGAAAGTCCCCTATCTCTGGTCTTACTTAGATGCCTATGTGGGTGAAGAAGCTGTGGATAGTATGATGCAAGCATATTTTGAGCTCTGGAAGTTCAAGCATCCAAATCCTGCAGACCTTCAGTTGGTCATGGAGAATCACTCTCCAATGGATTTCGATTGGATTTTTGAACATGGGATGGCAGCTGAGGACCCTATGGATTACAAGATAAAGTCAGTTACTGATCATTCAGTAACGATAAAGAATACTGGTTTGATGGATGCTCCGGTGCATTTAGTTGCTTTTAGGGGCGATGAAGTAGTTGCAGAAAAGTGGATGGATGGTTTTGATGGAGAGCTAGAGGTAGAAATGGATTTGAAAGGTGCTGATCGGGTGCATTTAGATCCTTATTACCAGAGTCCGGATTTGATACGGTCGAATAATGATAGTGCACTGCGTGGAATTATGAAGCGCATGAGCAAACCTGGCTTTAGGATGCTTACTGGCGTAGAGCGTGATAATAAGGCAGATATCTACATGGTCCCTGTGCCTGCGGGAAATGCTTATGAAGGTTTTATGCTTTCTCCAATGTTTCACAACTATGAGTTTCCAGCGCATCGTCTGAAATTCATGCTGATGCCTTTTGTGGGCTTCAAGCATGGTACTTTTAGTGGGATGGGAGATATCAAGTTGAATAACTTCATCCGTGGAAATGATTTCATTCGAAATATTGAGATTGGCTACAATTTTAAAAGCTTCATCTACGACTATCGTCAAGAGCAATTTGATTACTTACAGCGTTATTATCGTCATGCGCCAAGGCTATCTTTTCTTTTCAATGCCGATCGATCCAAAGGCGCCTATTCTGCATTGACGCTCCGCTACTTGGATGTGAAGCAGGAGGAAGCTCAGTTTGGGGATACTACAGGCGTATTCAATGGCTTTGAATATGTTGGTAATGCAGTAGCAGATGTGCAGTACGAGTATAATATTTCTAGGGCTGTTGATCCATGGTCTTTGGCTGTGAATTATAGACAGCTGGTAAAAACAGACAGCGATTTTGACCGAGATTTTTCTAGGATCTCTTTGACCTTCAATAAGGCATTCACCTATGATAAGGGGCGCAGTGTTCGACTGCGTTTGTTTGGAGGATATTTTATTTCCAATGAGAACAGGAATTCATTTTCCGACTCTGGAAGAGCCTTTCAGTTGACCGGAAATGGACATGAATTAGATGATGCTTGGTTTGACGATCAGATAGTCGGGCGTAACGAACTGGATGGGCTTGGTGCCCAACAGGTGGTCATCAGGGATGCGGGCTTCAAAAATGCCTTTCCTAGATCGTTTTCTTCGATTTCAGGAAACAGTAACAATATGATGCTTGCAGTAAATCTGTCTGCAGATCTTCCGGTAGACCTTCCGCTAAGATTGCCTTTAAAGCCGTATTTCGATATCGCTTATTCTGCTGGAGGTCCGATGCAGAGCACGGCGCTAGTGGATAATTTATGGTATTCTGGAGGTATAGCTTTTGTATTGCCCTTCGATATTCTGTCTATCTACTGTCCGGTCATCAACTCGGATAATCTGAAGGAGATATATTTATCGAGTGGTCAGGATTCATTTTTTAAACAAATTAGTTTTAGTTTAAAATTAGATCTTCTAAATCTTGATAAGACCTTAAACAAGTTGGGTCTGTAATAATAAGCTCAAAGTAAATGAAAAATAATCTAGCAATAATCCTGGCCCTTTGCATCTGTTGTATGGGGTCAGATGCGCTATTTGCACAGGCATATAGCGACTCGCTTCAAGTGTATTTTGAGGAGCTAAATGCCCTTCGAGAACGGGAGCAGCTCGTTCAAGCCCGTATTGAGTATCTGCGAAAAAATGTAGCCTTTGGAATGATAGGTGAACAGGCGCTGCCCAAAATTGATGCGGCAGATACTATTGTAGAGCATTCTGCTATGTTGTTGTCTTATGATGAAGATTCTGAAGGTCCAGAATGGGTCAGTCATATCGTCTATCCAAATACAGGAAGGGAGCGCGCAAAGCGAAAGAATAATTTCAAGACAGATAACAAAGTTTTCACTAAAACAGCTACTTCGGCTAATTATACCGCACTGAATAAACTGAATGCTGATGTGACCTACGATAGAGGACATATGGCACCGTCTGCAGATTTTAACTGGTGGCAAAAGGCTATGGATGAGTCCTTTTATTATTCGAACATGTCCCCTCAGCTTTCAGGTCTCAATCGAAATAAGTGGCGTATGTTGGAGGATTTATTGCGAAGCTATTCCAATCGAACAGGCAATCTGCTGTATGTGACTACTGGACCACTATTTACGGGGATCATAAAGGATCCTTTGCCGGATTCAAAGATTGATGTTCCAGGAGCTTATTTCAAAGTTGTAGTTGATCCTATTGCAAAAATGGGTATTGGTTTTGTGTTACCGAATGAGTCCATTTCCACAAAGGAAAAACTAATCAACTATCACTTTAGTATAGATGATATAGAGGACATGACGGGCTTTGACTTTTTTGCCGGTCTTGAAGATCCTTTGGAGTGGTTTGTAGAGGGAGATACGGAACCCTTGTCCTGGTTGCCCGCCAAAGAGGTTGGAGTGATTCCGGATTATTACCTGGAAGGTTCACTTCGGAATACCTTGAACTTAGATCTACTTCAGGGGAATGGCCAGGCCTACACAATTTGTGGAGGTGTGGATAAGATTGTAGAAAACACGAAATCCTATACGATTTACATTCCTACGGAATATATGGAAAGTCCATTGGTGGTGCGTATATCAAAGGAAGTAGCTGATGCAATCAGTATCAATTTTGCAGAAACGTTCAAGGACCGCTATGTGTTTGTGCAGGGAAAAATCGATGCCTACAGATCGAAAAGTCGCATTGTTGTTCGATCTGCATCGGATTTTGGCTTACTTCAGTTTTAAGCCTCTTCTTTTTGTTTGTAGATCAGCTCGGAGCATTTATCTTTTTGGAATATCTTATTGGCGTGTTCATGGATTTCTTCAGCAGTAATCTTCTGGTATAGTTGAGATTCTGAGTTGATCAATTCAATATCACCAATAGATTCAAAGAAGCAAAGATTAATACCTTTGTTAACGACGCTCATTTCAGAAAAAACGATAGAGTTTTCGACCTTGTTTTTGACTTTGGTCAATTCGTGTTCCGAGATGATTTCTGCTTTTAATTGCTCCAGTTCTATCCAGATTTGTTCCTTGATATACTCGATTGAATAGCCTTCTGCTGGCTTGGCTTCAATCATCAAGAGCCCTTTATCAACGGCTCCGGTGAGGTAGCAATCAATGTGGCTTACTATTTTTTGTTCTTTGAACAGTTTGCTGTAAAACCTGGAGGATCTGCCATTGCAAAGGATGTCAGAAATCAGGTCACAGGCATAGAAGTTATCCGCTACTCGATTGGGTGTGTGAAAAGCAAGGTATAGTGAATCGATTGGCGCATTTCCATAAGCCGTGCAGGTCCTGAACTTGGTCTGTTCAGGCTCTTCAATATCTTCAATCACTCCGGTAGGTCTGGCTGGGATGTCTCCGAACCATTTTTCTACTTGCTCAAAGGCCTGATCGTATTTAATGTTGCCGGTTAGGCATATGATGGCATTGTTGGGGCCGTAATATTTATTAAAAAAGGTGCTTACTTCTTCAAGCTTTGCTTTTTCGATATGACTGATATCTTTGCCTATGGTCGGCCAGCGATATCCGTGTTTTTTATAGCAGAGTTCAGATAGATAATGGTGCACATCGCCATAGGGAGGATTGAGGCAGGTTTCCTTGAACTCCTCTACAACTACTTTGCGCTGTACATCAAGATTCTTTTTGTCTATAGTCAGGTTGAGCATTCGATCGGATTCCAGCCAAAGCACGGTTTCCAAGTTCTCTGAAGGTACTACATCGTAAAAGTTAGTAAGATCTGCATTGGTGAATGCATTGTTTTCACCGCCGGCTGTTTGCATGTAATTGTCGAATGAGTCAACGTGTTTGGAGCCGGAGAACATAAGGTGTTCAAACAAGTGAGCAAAGCCAGTATGCTCTGGATCTTCATGTTTGGAACCCACTTTATAAAGTATGTTCACAGCAACCATTGGGCTGCTATTGTCCTCATGCACGATAACCGTTAGGCCATTTCCCAATACCTTCTTCTTATACTTTATCACAAGCAATGTCCTTTTTTAAAACCCTTTAGTATGCAAATGTACTTTTTGTATTCCGAAGTTCAAAGGTGTTTTTTGGTGGGCAAAGGAATGATACTGACATTATGCTTAGGCTACTATGTTTATTTTATATGATTTATTGCTTATTTTGTGTTCTACTGTCTATCAAACTAGACCAATAAAGAATGACTAATCACTTTAGTAATCATAAATTCCAGACGCGGGCTTTTAGGGAAAAGAACCTAAGGCAGGATACCAAGCTTGAAACTGCGGAAGGAATAGATATAAAATCTGTATATACGCCTGAATCTCTTGAGGGCATGACGCACCTTAACTATGTGGCAGGAATTGCCCCATTCTTGAGAGGACCCTATAGTTCTATGTATGCGGTCAGGCCCTGGACGATTCGCCAATATGCAGGTTTCTCAACCGCACAGGAAAGTAATGCTTTTTACAAACGAAATTTAGCACAGGGTCAAAAGGGTCTATCTGTTGCCTTTGATTTAGCGACTCACCGAGGCTATGATTCTGATCACCCACGTGTAAAGGGTGATGTAGGAATGGCTGGTGTTGCGATCGACTCTGTGGAGGATATGAAGGTCCTTTTTGATGAGATTCCTTTGGACAAGATGTCTGTGTCCATGACTATGAACGGTGCAGTGATACCGGTCATGGCATTCTTTATAGTTGCAGCCGAGGAGCAAGGGGTTGATAAGGCCTTACTCTCTGGAACTATACAGAATGATATTCTCAAAGAGTTTATGGTGCGAAATACCTATATCTATCCACCAGCACCATCGATGCGAATCATTTCTGATATTTTTGAATATACCTCGGGCAATATGCCGAAGTTCAACTCAATTTCAATATCGGGCTATCACTTGCATGAAGCGGGTGCACCGGCTGATTTGGAATTGGCTTATACCATTGCTGATGGTTTGGAGTATATCCGTGCTGGCTTGAAGTCTGGCTTAAAGATTGATGATTTTGCGCCGAGACTTTCATTCTTCTGGGCGATCGGTATGAATCATTTTATGGAGATTGCCAAATTAAGAGCAGGTCGCTTACTGTGGGCTCGAATTGTCAAGCAGTTTGATCCGAAACTTGAGAAATCCATGGCACTGCGAACGCATTGTCAGACCTCAGGATACAGTCTTACAGAGCAAGATCCTTTCAATAATGTAGCCAGAACTTGTATTGAGGCTATGGCAGCAACCCTTGGTGGTACGCAAAGCTTGCATACCAACTCTTTGGATGAAGCTATCGCATTACCTACTGATTTCTCTGCGAAGATTGCTCGTGATACACAAAAGATTATTCAGGAAGAGTCTATGATCACTAAGGCAGTAGATCCATGGGCAGGTTCTTATTATGTGGAAAATCTTACCAGTGAATTAGTAGACAAGGCTTGGGCACATATTCAGGAGATTGAAGAGATTGGTGGTATGGCAAAAGCCATAGAGCAGGGGATACCAAAAATGCGTGTAGAAGAGGCTGCAGCCAAAAAGCAGGCACGTATTGATATTGGCTACGAGCAGATAGTTGGTGTGAATATATTCCAGCAGATGGAGACCCAAGAATTGGAAACACTAGAGGTAGACAATAAAGAAGTATTGGAGATGCAAATCCAATCGATTGAAAAGATAAAGCAGAGTAGAGATCAGGCAGTGGTAGATCGTTGTTTAGCTGCCATTCAGCAGGCTTCAGAATCTGGATCGGGTAATTTGCTGGCTCTTGCTGTGGAAGCGGCTCGGGCAAGAGCTACTCTGGGCGAGATTAGTTTTGCTATGGAGCAGTCATTTGGACGATATGTGGCGACAGGAAAAGCGGTATCTGGAGTGTATGCTAAAGAAGTAGAAGATAATAAAGATTTTGGTTCAGCTCGGGAGAA
>JBELIG010000299.1:0-2796 GCA_042091035.1 Sphingobacteriales bacterium
CTTATTAAAATGATCGTTATTCTCAATTTCATACATCTAAATTTTCATCTAATTTATTCAGTAAAACTCTAAATTTTAAGCAAGACTTGATTAAATTTTTATCAATAATTGCTTTAAGAGGTATATTTGTATTATATTCAATATTGTAACAATATGTAAGGCGCTGTCATTGTGATTCTTTCCTAAAAGTACAACGTCATAAAGAATAATCAATTGTTTTTCCCCGTCATTGTATTGCAATATTAACTATTGAAAACCAGACATATCCATTGCGAATTAAGGTTGTAATGGGAAAGAACGACCGAAAGGCCTCTGCTCAAATTGTGCAGGGGTTTTTTATTGATTTAAACAAGTTTCGGTTAAATATTGTATGTAAAATGAAAATTGCAGTATAATTTTGTGCATAAAATTATCTGTATTGAATTAAATTTGTGTTTAGCACAAATAACTTTTATTTTATTAACCCCGATTCTCCGCCCAATAAATAAGCTCCCAATTTATTAAACGTGTAAAAATCAACTTAATGCTTAGAAGGCTAATCTGTTCTACATTAATAATTTTGTTCTTTGGTTGTAGTGTGTTATTGAATGCTCAGTCACGAGCTGAACTACCTGGGGATGATAAAATTTCACAAGTCTTAAATAATCAATTTAAGGATTATAATGTTTTTCAATTCGATACAGAGGATTTATTAGACCAAAGGACCAATGATCAACTTGGTTTCTTTACACAGTTATCCATAGGTGATACTTATAACTGGGCGCTTGCTCTAGAGCCAAATAAGATTAAAGCAGATAACTATAGATTGAGCATAGCTAGTGATGCAGGAGATATAGATGGTATTACAAACAATGGAATTTATACATTTGGTGGTATAGTTCATGGTACAGATCATGAAGTACGACTGACTGTAATGGAAGATTTTCTCTATGGATATGTTGAGACAGGTGATGATGCCGTATTTATAGAGCCACTCAATTATTTTGTAGATGGAGCAGATAAGGATTTATTTGTTGCCTACAAAGCTAGTGAGATAATTAAGGGTGCACCCCTCAAGTGTGGTGTTACCGAGATGCAAAAGCGTGGAAAAACTATTCATCAACATCAACATTCTGAAAAAGACCATGCGCAGACTAGGATGCCTGGAAACTGCTTTGAGTTAGAAATAGCCTATGCGAATGACTTTCTTATGTTTCAGCAGTTTGGCTCAGTAGCCGCTGTTGAGGCTCATGTGACAGGCGTTTTGAATAATGTACAAGGTAATTATGATGATGAGTTCAGTGATGAGATTCAATTTTTGATCGTAGAGATTTTTGTTCCTACTTCTGCAGCTGCAGATCCATTTACAACTTCTACTAATTCGGGGACCTTATTAAATGATTTCACAGATTGGGGGCCAACAGGATTCTCCGCGACTCATGATCTAGGAGCATTGTGGAGTGATAGGAATTTCGACGGGGGTACTATTGGACTAGCATGGGTAGGCGTAGTTTGTGCTAATTTCAGGTATCATATCCTGGAGAATTTCAGTTCAAATGCAAATTTATTACGTGTACTACATGCGCACGAAATGGGGCATAATTTTAGTTTCAACCACGATCCTAGTGGTTCTGCTACTATAATGGCACCTTCAGTTAATTCTGCGACCACCTGGTCTACTCAATCGCAAAATGAATTTGATGCATATATTCCCAATGTAGATCCACCGAACGGATGTTTAGTGTTTTGCCCACCTCCTGTGCCGCCAGTCGCCATATTTTCGCCGAATTATAATGTGGTTTGTCCGGGTTCTTTTGTAACTCTTTTTGATCAGTCAATCAATTCGCCTACTTCCTGGTCATGGAATATACCTGGCGGAACACCGAGTTCGAGCACAGAGAAAAGCCCAACCGTACAATTTAATAATGTAGGGACTTACACAATAAGCTTAACAGCTACTAATGCCAACGGATCAAATACTTCCAATGGAGTAGTTACAGTGTTAGCAAATGGGGGAACAGATATATTCTTCTATGAGGGTTTTGAATCCGGAGCTGGACAGTTTACTGTACAAAACCCTGATGGTAGTGATACATGGACAAATTTAACAGTGCAAGGTACGAGAGAGGGTTCTAAAGCCATGTATGTAAATAACTATGATTATAATGCTCAAGGTGAGGAAGATGCTCTAATTTCTCCTGTTTTAGATTTTACGGGAAGGACTAATACCGAGCTTGGAATAGAATATGCATATACTAGATATAATAATAGCAATAAGGATTCATTAAAAGTATATGTCTCTACTAATGGTGGAGGCACTTACACGACCATTTTTGCAAATACAGAAAATGGAAATGGAAACTTTGGCACTGTCCCGCAGTCTACAAGTGAATTTATTCCTAGTCAGGAAACTGACTGGTGCTTTGGGACAACCTTTGGCCCTGGCTGTTTGAACTTAGATTTATCTGCCTATGACGGTGAATCGAATGTCGTTATAAAGATTGCCAATAAAAATGACTGGGGGAATAATATGTACGTGGATAATATAAGAATGACCAGTTCCTGTGTTGTTCAGAATCCGCCTATTGCTCTCTTCACTGCGGCACCAACGAGTGGATGTTTTCCTATAGTAGTATTTTTCAATGATCAGTCTACAAACTCACCTTCTGCCTGGAACTGGTCTTTCCCTGGTGGAACTCCTGCTAGTTCTTCATTGCAGAATCCAACAGTGGTTTATTCTAACCCAGGTACATATTCAGTAACCTTGACTGCTATAAATGCAGCAGGTTCAGATACAGAAACAATTTCTGGGATGAT
>JBELIG010000065.1:0-14436 GCA_042091035.1 Sphingobacteriales bacterium
GGTATAAAGGGTAGTTTCAATGTGAACGATATTGAAAATATTGATAATGTTTCTGTTCTTTATCGTAAAATAAATGGTGCTTGGATTCCACAGGCAGATAATTATCAGGGGATTCAGCCTGTTTTTACAAATTTAGATAGCTATGTAGTCGGAGATAATGGGCTTAGGTTTGGACCTCAAGGCGGTTTAAGAGTATCGGGAACTGAGCTTGCTAAATTGTTTCAATTATTCCTGAATGGAGGTAGCCTTAATGGAGTTGAGGTTTTAGAGTCAAGTACTGTAGAAGAGATGATGACTACTCAGTGGCTTTATGATGGGACCAATGGAAACAATTACTACGGTTTGTTTAATAGTTGGGGGCTTGGCTTACAAAAATCAACCAATACTGAAAATCAAGATGTTGTCCTTCAGTCAAGTAGTCCTATGATTGGGCATCCAGGAGAGGCCTATGGTCTAATCAGCGACGCTTATGTAGATACGGAAAAAAATCTCGGTTTGGTATTGGTGATAAATGGTAGTGGAAGCGGTTATTCAACGAATAATTTTTCAGCTTTTTACTCGATAGAAAAGGCAGTTTTTGATGCTATAAATACCTATGATTATGGCACATCCTGCATGCCAAACTCTTTACAGGACAGATGGTTTTCAAAAGCTCGTATATACCCCAACCCTGTAGATTCATTTTTTGTCATAGAACAACTTGAGCAGCTTAGCGAGCAGGAAGCTCAATTGTATAATTCTACAGGTGAATTGATCACGACGTGTACCATCCTAAATGGACAAGTTTCCGGACTGTCAGATCTTAAAACTGGCGTGTATTTTTTGAGGATTATTGGGTCGGAGACTCTTATTAGATTTGTCAAAAAGTAAGATGTAAAACTATAATTGATTCGATTATGCACAAATTGATTATTCCAATTTTAGCAGCTATGCTCCTGGTTTCATGTTCTAAGTCAAGGGAACAAAAACCTAACATTATATATTTTCTTGCGGATGACTTGGGTTATGGCGAGGTGGGTGTTTATGGACAAGAGAAAATAAAGACACCTCACATGGATTCACTTGCTGCAACTGGTATGCTTTTTACACAGCATTACTCTGGGGCACCTGTTTGTGCTCCTGCTCGCTATGTATTGCTGACAGGTCAGCACACTGGGCATGCATTTATTCGAGGTAATGACGAATGGAAAGAGCGAGGTGATGTCTGGGATTATGAAAAGGCCTGTTTGATGCCAGCATTTGAAGGTCAAAGGCCAATACCAGAGGACACGCCTACCTTGGGTAAGCAACTTAAAAAAGCAGGTTATACAACAGCAATTTTGGGTAAGTGGGGACTTGGTGCTCCGGAGACTGAAGGTGTGCCGAATCTTCAAGGCTTTGATTATTTCTATGGCTTCAATTGTCAGAGGCAAGCGCATAATCTATATCCTCCACATCTTTGGGAAAATGTTCAAAAGGATACCTTGGACAACAAACTTGTGATACCGCACACCAAGTTAGATTCATTGCAGGATCCCTTAGATGAATCAAGTTATGCCCTATTTAATCAGAAGGAATATGCTCCAGAGCTTATCCATAGAAAAGCAGAGCAATTTATTATTGATAATAGTGACAATCCCTTTTTCTTATATTATGCATCTCCACTACCTCATCTGCCCTTGCAAGCGCCTAAGGCATTTGTTGACCAGTATAGGGTTGTTTTTGGTGATGAAGAACCTTATGTTGGAGATCAGAGTTATTTCCCGAGCCGATACCCTAGGGCGACCTACGCAGCAATGATTACTTATCTCGATTACCAGTTAGGAGCACTGATAAGCTTGTTGAAAGAACAGGGTGTCTATGAAAACACAGTGATAATCGTATCAAGTGATAATGGACCTACTTATTTGGGTGGGGTAGACTTTGACTATTTTGAGAGTTCAAAACCATTTGCTAATGGATACGGTCGAACAAAAGGTTTTGTGTACGAAGGAGGTATTCGTGTACCTATGATTGTAAGTTGGCCAGGTAAGGTAGACGCTGGAAGCAGAAATGAGCACGTTTCAGCTTTCTATGACATGATGCCTACTATTTGCGATTTAGCTGGCGCAGAAACCCCAGAAGATATTGACGGGATAAGCTTCAAAAACACCTTGTTAGGAGAAGAGCAATTACAGCATAATTTTCTCTATTGGGAATTTCCAAGCTATAAAGGACAGCAAGCCGTTCGAATGGGCAACTGGAAGGGAATTCGAAAGAATATCTTTGAGGGCAACCTGGAAATTGAACTATATGACCTCAGAAAAGATACCCTAGAATCTAATAATATTGCAGCTGATTATCCTGATATCGTGCGACAGATAGAGCAGATAATGAAAGAAGAACATGAGCCATCCCTTAATGAGCGATTTAAGATAAAGGAGTTAGGAGATAAGTAGACTTAAAGTATCTATTAGATTGTGTTTTCTGTTCTAAAGACTTTTTGAATCAGCTTTTCTCTGTAAAAAGTATCTGGAGTTATGGGTTTAAGCTTTCTTTTTGCGGGATGATTTAATACGTTAACTGATTCTGTGCAAATAATTACAGTCTATTCTTGCTGCAATAGCCATAGACGGATCTTTATTGTTTTTAGAGGAGGTATTTAATAAACAAATACCAATTTGCAGGATTGTTTTCTGACTTTTTTTATTTTAAAGGGGAATTAATACCCATTCAAATTATGATTTATTCAGTTCAACTATTCCTTTTATTTATAGGTGCTCTACAAACTGGTCTTGGTCTCCAAAGCAGGATTAACTCAGGTAATTCGAATATACCTATTAGTGTTCAAGAAAGTATAGATGTATCGAATTGCTCATTCAACGGAATTGAATTGAATGGTAAAGTTAAGATTGTAAAGAACTTTGCAGATATTAAAATTCAGTTTGTGGATCACTTTCCAGATATCAGAATCAAAATAGTAGATCAGTTTCCGGATGATTGTGGGGAGTGGCAATGGGTTGAAAACTTTCCAGAATTCACTGTTGAGATCGTAGATCACTTTCCAGATATTAAAGTGAAGAGAGTAGATCATTTTCCGGGAATAGATTAGAAATTTCACATCTTTTTCTAGCTGGTGATTCCAGTTTTTATATCATTTTGACATTCAGTGTCAATGACTGTTTGTTTTATATATATAATTTATAATATTTTATTATAATTATGCTGTAATAAACAAAACAGTCTATGAAAAGGTTGGTTATCCTATCACTTGCCTTAATGGTATTCGCATGTCAAAATCAAACTGAAGAACTTCCTTTTATCAAGGTAGAGCAATTTGGCGATTATAATGCACTCATCTTTAAAGGCGATAAAAGTCCAAAAGTTGATCTTTTGGAGTACAAAAATCTCAAGCACTTTTATGCAATTGGTGCCTTGGCAGAACGCAAAGGTTATTTTCTTGTTCTGAATTCAAAAATCTATAATGCTATCCAGGAGGATGGTGATTTGAATCTCGATAACTCCTTCCAAAATAATGCTAGTTTTTTGGTGTCTTCTGTTGTCGAAGAATGGTTGAGTCTTGAAATTCCCAACAATATTCGGGACTCTAATTCGCTAGAAAGATTTATCAAAAAGGCTGCAGAAGAAAATGAGATAAATACGAATCTGCCATTTCCTTTTTTGATCACTGGGACAGCGTCTCAGGTTGATTGGCATATATTGAGACAAGATGGTTCGATTAGTTCTGAACAAAAAGCTAAAGGTAAATTAGTCAATGAGTCTGTTGAAATTTTGGGTTTTTTTAACAGAGATAATACACTTGGTATAGCTTTAGGCGATAAGCAAATAAATATGCATTTTAAAAACAGTGATACTTCGATAAGCGGACATATAGATGCTTGGGTGCCTGGTCAAAATATGAAATTAAAACTGCCACTCAAATCATCTTGATTGTAGTAACCATTAGCTTTTTTGAAAGTTTGGGGTAATAGAGTCTTTAATTTATCGTTTTGAGTGTAACTTTTTGCGCTTCTTTTTATTTATAAGTGTGAGAACCAAAAGTTTATTTTGGTTGATGCTTTAAATTCTAAACGATTCTAGAATGTCAAAATTTCTGTTAGCTTTCATTTTTTTATCAGCTTTACCCCTTACAATAGGAGCACAGTCAAGTGTGATTTTTGAGCAGGCTAAAAAAAATGAAATAGAAGTTTTTGAGTCAGACTTGTTAGTTGATAGAGATAAACTTGAGCGAACGGTACTTTTACCCATGCCATATGCCTCTCCAGAATTGATTGATGCCTTTATTGTCAATGAATTAAAATCGGGAAGAATTAAAGCTATAAATCTCTACTACACGGATTATCCTAAAGGTCGCAATTTAGATCGATTGAATCAGACTCGTATTGTCAACCTGGTGGATGCCTATGATGTAGTCTTGGATACTTCGATTATTTGGACGATTAACAGACAGATGTCTTGTAGGAACAAGGAGGAAGCCGATCAGATGTTTCACGGATTTGAGATCATTCTAGATATTGCAGAGTCTAAAGATTTAGCTTATTTACATTTACAAAAGGAAACCAAAGATCCCGTTGTAGCGGAGGTATTTAAACGTAATTCGTGGGATAGTATGCTTGTCGTTGCTGATTTTACGGGTAGTATGTCATCCTATATTTCACAATTATTACTTTGGGTTAAATTGAATAATTCTGGGGATAGAACCAGGCAGTTTGTTTTCTTTAATGATGGAAATGGTCGAACTTTAAAATATAAACTTTTGGGTAAGACCGGAGGGATCTATCCAGTGCGTTCAAAGATTTATAGAGAGATTGAATTTACTGCTAAAAAATGTAGGAAGGCTGGTAACGGAGGAGATATTCCTGAGAATGATATAGAAGCTTTACTTGCAGGTCTCAGATTATGCCCAGATTGCAAAGAAGTGGTTTTAATTGCTGATAATAATTCGGACGTAAGAGACATTATGCTTAGCGTTAAATTGGATCGGCCAATTCGGATACTTCTATGCGGGGTGGATAGTGTTATAAATCCAATCTATCTAAATTTAGCAAGGCGAACAGGCGGATCTATTCATTTGATAGAGGAGGATCTTGTAGACCTCGCTGCTATCAACGAAGGAGCAATTCTTGAAGTAAATGATTATAAGTATTTAGTTAAAGACCAGGCTTTTGTGCTTCTCAATGAATAAGAAGCACAAAGGCCTTGCTCTTAAGATACAATAGACTTTATTTGTGCTACTATCTCTGGATTAAGAAGTGTCGAAATATCTCCCAATTGATCACCTTCTCCGCAGGCAATTTTTCTCAAAATTCTCCGCATTATTTTACCCGATCTTGTTTTTGGAAGCCCAGGGCAAATAACAATTTTATCAAGTTTTGCTATGGGTCCAATCTTTTCAGCGATCAATGTATTAATCGATAAACTGATTGCTTTAGGGTCCAAATTTGTATCCAGTTCCTTTAAACATATATAACCAAACAATGCATTTCCTTTGATATCATGTGGTACGCCCACAATGGCAGATTCTGCAACCAGTGCGTGTTCGTTTATGGCATCTTCTATCGGAGCAGTGCCGAGGTTGTGCCCCGAAACAATAATTACATCGTCCACTCGCCCCGTTATTCGATAATAATCTACGGCATCGCGTATAGCACCATCTCCAGTGAAATACATATTGTCAAAGGCAGAAAAATAGGTTTCCTTATATCTTTTATGGTTGCCCCAGATCGTCCTAGCCATAGAAGGCCAAGGAAATTTAATGCATAATTTGCCACTGACCTGTTTTCCTTCTAATTCATTACCATTGTCATCCATCAAGGCTGGTTGGATGCCAATGAAAGGTAGGGTTGCATAAGTGGGCTTTGTGGGGGTGGCATAAGGAATAGGTGATATAAGGATACCTCCCGTTTCTGTTTGCCACCAGGTGTCAACAATAGGACTATTCCCTTTGCCGATAATCTTGTCATACCAATGCCAAGCTTCTTCATTAATTGGTTCACCCACAGTTCCAAGCACTTTTAAACTTGAAAGATCATAAGGTTCAACGTGTTGATCACCTTCTTTTGCTAGGGCCCTAATCGCAGTTGGTGCTGTATAAAATTGGTTGACTTTGTGTTTTTCAACGATTTCCCAGAACCGACCATAGTCTGGATAAGATGGAACTCCTTCAAACATGATAGTCGTCGCTCCATTGGCTAAGGGGCCATAGATGATGTAAGAATGACCCGTTATCCATCCTATATCTGCTGTGCACCAGTAGACATCGTTTGGTTCGTACTGAAATATATTTTTGAAGGTGTATGCCGTATAGACCATGTATCCAGCACAAGTGTGCACCATTCCTTTAGGCTTTCCTGTAGAGCCCGAAGTATAGAGTATAAATAAAGGATCTTCCGCATCCATTATTGTTGCGGGACAAACTGTAGAGGCTGTTTTTATTAAAGGAGCTAATGCTTTGTCTCTACCGTCCTTCATGGCTATTTCCGATTTTATTCGTTCGGCTACAAGTACAGTGTGCACTTGAGGACATTGGTCAAGTGCTTCATCAACAATACCCTTTAAGTCTATTGTTTTTGATCCACGGAAAGAGCCATCAGCGGTAACAACTAGCTTGGCATCACAGTCATTGATGCGTGTTGCCAGTGCGGTGGAGGAGAAGCCTGCAAATACAACTGAATGTATAGCTCCAATTCGTGCGCAAGCAAGCACCGTATAGGCTAATTCAGGGATCATAGGCAGATAAATACACACTCGATCACCCTTTTGTACGCCTTGTTCTTTGAGAACATTAGACATTTGATTTACTGACTGTGCCAATTGAGAATAGCTGATGTGCTGGGCTTCCTCCTTAGGGTCATTGGGCTCAAAAAGAATAGCTGTTTTGTCTCCTTGGGATTCTAGATGTCTATCGATACAATTCTCTGTGATATTTAATTTTGCTTCTTTGAACCAGCTTATTTCCGGTTTGTTAAAGTCCCACTCTAGGACCTTCGACCATTTCTTATGCCAAGTAAAGTGTTCCTCAGCAAGCTCTCCCCAGAATTTCTCAGGATCTTCAACAGATTTTCTGTAAGTAGAAAAATAAGCTTCCAATGATTTGATGTGATAGCTGTTCATATCTTGATCTTATTTCTTTTAATGATTGTTTTGCGGTGGTTTTGCCCCACTCGGAATCCTAATGTTCTCAACGATTTCTTGCACCGAGTCAGGAGGGGCCGGATAAAATGAATTTACCGTTAGGGCAACAATGAAATTCACAAGCATTGCTACAGTACCAAAACCTTCCGGTGAGATTCCAAACCACCAATCCTCTTTAAGATTGTTGATCGCCGAAACACCCCCGTCAAAAAGTCCAAATTTAAATTTAAGCATATAAAAAAGCATCAAGCAAATCCCAACAACCATACCACTGATAGCACCTTGCTTGTTCATTTTTTTATAAAATATTCCGAGCACTATGGCTGGGAAAAAAGAGGCTGCTGCAAGCCCAAAGGCGAGTGCAACTACAGCGGCGACGAAGCCTGGTGGGTTGATCCCAAAATATCCTGCAATGATCACTGCAAATACAGCAGCGCCTCTTGCTAGTCTAAGCTCCTGCTTGTCTGTTAGGTCAGGCCGAAATACTTTTTTTGCTAAATCATGGGAAATGGAAGCGGATATGACCAGCAGCAATCCGGCAGCAGTTGAAAGCGCCGCAGCAAGTCCTCCAGCTGCAACAAGTGCAATAACCCAGTTTGGTAAGTTTGCAATCTCTGGATTAGCAAGAACCATGATGTCACGGTCTACACTAAGTTCATTGATTTCAGGACTCGCATTATATTGGATCAGTCCATCTTTATTTTTGTCTTCAAAACTCAGCAAGCCTGTTTTTTCCCAATTTGAGAACCAATCAGGAACCTCACTGTAGGTGCTTTCATGGATTGTGTTGATTAAGTTTGTCCTAGCAAAAACAGCTACAGCAGGAGCCGTAGTATATAAAATAGCTATAAATAGTAGGGCTAAGCCAGCTGATTTTCTGGCATCTCTAACTCGTTTAACTGTGAAAAAGCGTACGATGACATGCGGTAAGCCAGCAGTTCCAACCATCAAGGCCATAGTTATAGCAAATATATCGATCATGGATTTACTACCTGCAGTATACTCAGCAAAGCCAAGTTCAACAGATAGCTTGTCTAATTTTTCAAGGAGATACATACCTGATCCATCATTCAATACAGAGCCCATTCCAATCTGAGGAATTACTTTGCCTGTCATCTGTATGGAAATGAAAATCGCAGGTACCATAAAGGCAAATATCAAAACACAATATTGAGCAACTTGGGTATAGGTGATACCTTTCATCCCACCAAGTACCGCATAAAACAGAACGATAAGCATACCTATTATAACTCCCGTGTTGATATCGACTTCCAAAAATCTGGAGAAAACAATTCCAACCCCTCTCATTTGTCCAGCTACATAGGTGAAGGAAACCAATAATGCACAGAGCACTGCAACTATACGAGCAGTGTTTGAATAATATCTTGTGCCTATGAAATCAGGAACTGTGAATTGACCAAATTTTCTTAGATAAGGTGCTAGTAGAAGTGCAAGAAGTACATAGCCACCTGTCCAGCCCATTAGGAAAACAGAACCGTCATAACCCATAAATGAGATAAGACCCGCCATAGAGATGAAGGAAGCCGCCGACATCCAATCTGCAGCTGTAGCCATTCCATTGGCCAGTGGAGATACACTTCCTCCCGCTACATAGAAATCTTTAGTACTACCAGCTTTTGACCAGATAGCTATACCAATATATAGCGCAAAGGTGATTCCAATGATTAGGTAGGTCCATTCTTGAGTACTCATAGGATTATTAATTTGAATCTTGGTCTTCGTCAAAGCCAAATGCCTTGTCAAGCTTGTTCATTTGGCGAACATAAATAAAGATGAGTATTACGAAAATATATATGGAGCCTTGTTGAGCAAACCAAAACCCCAAGGGAAAGCCACCGATCATAAAGTAGTCAAGGCTTTCTTTGAATAGGATGCTAGTTCCAAAAGAACAGCTAAACCAAATGAAAAGGAGAATACTTAAGATCTTGATGTTTTTACTCCAGTATTTTTTCGCATGTTTTGTCTTAGACATGTTAACCGCTTTATTTTGGTAACGCTTACCTGATAGAATCTTCCTAATTAACAAGCATTTTATACATTTCATAAAGTATGAAATTTATAGGAGAAACAAGGGCCCTTTAGTCATTTTTATCGCTAGAATCTAGAGGCGAAATTTTTAGACTTTTGAGTGAATTAAATACTCAGGTATTTGTTATTAGACTATTAAGCCTTGTAAACCTTGATTGGGGATTATTTACTAATTGTTAGTTGTTTGTCCAGCAGGTGCTTTAGATTCGATATATTATTTTACTCAAAGATTTCTAAATACAGTGTGATCGCTTAAAAAAGTCCTATTCAAGTTCGTATAGTCAAAGACTATAATTAGTTTTGCACTTTATAAAAACAATCAACCTCGATATGATTTTATTCTTTCAAAAGGATCGTACAATCTTTGCCGTAAAGACAGGAGAGCAAAGTCAGGAAAACATTTCTAAGCTAAAATGGCTTTTTGGAAATGCAAAACAAATCCTGGAGCAGCGTTTAGAAGGTTATTTTATTGGCCCTCGAGTAGAGATGATTACACCATGGAGTACCAATGCTGTTGAGATTACTCAGAATATGAGTATCGAGGGGATAGAGCGTATTGAGACATACTTAATGGTAGATCGTTCAGAGGCTGATATTGATCCAATGTTACAGGTCTTATATACAAATCTGGATCAAGCTATATTTACGGTGACTGTAGAACCTCAGCGTATAAAAGCGGTTGATAATATAGCAGCATTTGATGAACAAGAAGGACTTTCTCTAAGTCCAGACGAAATTCAATACCTGGAGGAGCTTGCCTTGAAATTAGGAAGGAAGCTTACTGATTCTGAAGTTTTTGGATTCTCGCAGATCAACTCAGAACACTGTAGACACAAGATATTCAATGGGACATTTGTGATTGATGGAGAAGAAAAAACAGCCTCTCTTTTCAAAATGATCAAGAATACTTCTGCGGCACATCCGAATACTATAGTTTCTGCTTACAAGGATAATGTTGCTTTTGTAAAAGGACCAAAGGTTGAACAGTTTGCTCCAAAGACAGCAGATAAACCTGATTTTTATCAGACCAAGGATTTTGAATCTGTTATTTCACTTAAGGCAGAAACACACAATTTTCCAACTACCGTAGAGCCCTTTAATGGAGCAGCTACTGGATCAGGTGGTGAGATTAGAGATCGATTGGCTGGTGGCCAAGGTTCTTTACCTCTTGCAGGTACAGCTGTATACATGACTTCATATTCAAGACTTGAAGCTGATCGTCCTTGGGAGAATATGGAAGAACGCGCATGGCTTTATCAAACACCAATGGATATTCTGATAAAGGCATCTAATGGTGCTTCTGATTTTGGAAACAAATTTGGTCAGCCATTGATTTCGGGTTCCCTGCTTACATTTGAACATCAGGAGTCGGACAATAGCAGTGATTTGAGAAAGCTAGGATTTGATAAGGTGATCATGCTTGCTGGCGGTATTGGCTATGCAAAGGCTGATCAAGCCTTGAAGGGAGATCCAGAAGCAGGAGATAAAATTGTTATTCTCGGAGGAGATAATTATAGGATAGGAATGGGTGGTGCAGCTGTATCTTCAGCAGATACAGGTGAGATGGATTCAGGCATTGAGCTAAATGCTGTCCAACGTTCAAATCCTGAGATGCAAAAACGTGCAGCCAATGCAATTCGTGGATTGGTGGAAAGTGATCGAAATCCTATAGTTTCAATACACGATCATGGTGCAGGTGGACACCTCAACTGTCTATCTGAGCTGGTGGAAGAAACAGGAGGACATATTGATTTAGATAAATTGCCTGTTGGTGATCCAACTTTATCCGCTAAAGAGATCATCGGTAATGAATCTCAAGAACGTATGGGACTTGTTATCAAAGAAGAGGATATCGAATTCTTGAACAGGGTTGCTGAACGAGAGCGTGCCCCGATGTATACGGTGGGTGATGTAACGAACGATAAGGTCTTTAAGTTTGAGGGTTCTGTATCTGGTCAAAAGCCAATGGACCTAAGCCTCAATGACATGTTTGGCTCTTCTCCGAAGACCATCATGAATGATAAAACAATCCTACGTGCTTATAATCCTGTAAGCTATAATTCAACAGATATAGTAACTAATCTTAAGCTTGTACTTCAGTTAGAGGCAGTAGCTTGTAAAGATTGGCTAACAAATAAAGTAGATCGCTGTGTTGGTGGAAAAGTCGCTAAGCAACAATGTACTGGCCCGCTTCAGCTGCCATTGAATGACGTGGCTGTTATGGCTCTTGATTACAGAGGGAAGTCTGGTGTGGCTACTTCAATTGGTCATGCCCCAGTTGCGGCTCTTATTGATGAAGCTGCAGGTTCAAGAAATGCAATTGCAGAATGTCTTACAAACCTGGTTTGGGCACCTTTAGAAGACAAATTAGATGGCGTTTCACTTTCTGCTAATTGGATGTGGCCTTGTAAAAATGAAGGTGAAGATGCTCGTTTGTTCAATGCAGTGAAGGCCGTTTCGGAATTCGCCATTGAATTAGGTGTGAATATACCTACAGGTAAGGATTCTTTATCTATGAAGCAAAAATATCCAAATGAAGATGTTATTGCTCCGGGTACTGTGATTATATCTTCAGTAGGACATTGTGATGATATCAACAAGGTTGTTGAGCCAGTATTTACAAAAGCAGTAGGTAACGCAATCTATTATATTGATCTTTCTTCCGATGAATTGAAGCTGGGAGGTTCTTCTTTTGCACAGGCTATGAATTCGCTTGGTGCCGCAGCTCCTGATGTAAAGGATGCAAAGGCATTTAAGAATGGGTTTAATGCTATTCAAGCAGCGATACAAGAAGGACTATTGACTGCCGGGCACGATATATCTGCCGGAGGAATGATAACAGCACTTTTAGAAATGTGCTTTGCTGATGTAAACCTAGCAGCAGATCTTGATCTGACAGCAATCGGTGTATCTGATCTTACTAAAGTTTTATTTGCGGAAAATGCAGGGGTTATTATACAAACGACTTCTACTGAAGCTTTGGAGGAGCATCTTAAGCAATCAAATGTTTCATTTGTTTGTATAGGATCTGCTAAGGAAGGGAATCAATTATCTATCAAAAATGGTTCTGAGCAATTAGCTTTCGATGTTGCGGAGATGCGCGATGTTTGGTATAACACCTCTTATCTGTTGGATCAGAAGCAATCGGGAACAGTTAAAGCAAAAGAGCGATATGAAAACTATAAGGCTCAGCCGCTTGATTTTAAGTTTCCAAGCCAATTCACAGGTAAGCTACCTTCTGTTTCAGGAGCAAAACCAATAGCTGCTGTACTCAGGGAAAAAGGGTCAAATTCTGAGCGTGAGATGGCAAATGCACTCCACCTAGCAGGGTTTCAGGTGAAGGATGTCCATATGACTGATCTTATCTCAGGTCGGGAGACCTTAGAAGATGTGCAGTTCTTGGGAGCAGTTGGAGGATTCTCAAATTCCGATGTACTTGGTTCTGCTAAAGGATGGGCAGGAGCTTTCCTGTATAATCCAAAAGCAAAGGCGGCTTTAGAAAAATTCTATGCAAGACCGGATACACTATCTTTAGGGATATGTAATGGTTGTCAACTATTTGTAGAGCTTGGTTTGATTTACCCAGAGCACGATGATCAACCAAAGATGTTGCACAATGATTCTCAAAAACACGAGTCTGCCTTTACCTCTGTTAAAGTTCTTGAGAATAACTCTGTAATGCTGAACAGTTTGTCCGGTAGCACACTTGGCGTATGGATTTCTCATGGCGAAGGTAAATTCCATCTTCCCAAAGAAGAAGCGCAGTATAACATTGTTGCTAAATACGGGTATGATGGCTATCCATCCAATCCAAATGGTTCGGACTATAACTCAGCAATGATGGTTTCAAAAGACGGTAGACATCTAGTTATGATGCCGCATATCGAACGTTCCACTTTCCAATGGAACTGGGCAAATTATCCAGCAGGCAGAAAGGATGAAGTTTCTCCATGGTTAGAAGCATTTGTAAATGCAAAAGAATGGTTGATTAAAAAATAAATATAAACCGATTCAAAATGTTGAATCGGTTTTTTATTTTTGACTAAACAATCGAAGTTTTGGAAACAACTAGATTGAAATACTATTTACAAATCAACTAAATGAAAATTAAATGGAACAATCAAATGGATTAGACGGTCAATCTTATGAGCAAAGTTTTGTACTATCTGCACAGGGAACTGAGTATATAGAAGTAGGTTCAAAATGGGCTAAGTTTATAGCCATCCTTGGCTTCGTAGCTTCTGGTTTTATCGCAATTATGATGCTTATATTTTTATTTGTGTCAGGAACGTCAACGGATGCACTCTTTGGTACAGCGGCAGTTGCAACAGGAGCATTTATGTTTATCATCTACGGGTCGATTTTTGTAATCTATTTTTTTACATCTTTATATCTCTACAAATTTGCAGATAGGTTATTAACTGCTGTTCGTGCACAGAGTAATGCAAGCTTTGAAGAAGGCTTTGTAAATTATAAACGCTTATTTAAGATGGTAGGTATTTTGAGTATTGTGACTATTGGACTTTATATTTTTGTACTCATAGGTTTTTTACTATTTGAAGGCTTCAGTAGTTTTCCAATCAATTAAAAAAAATTGGGCATGGATCATTCATGCCCTTTCTTATGTTTCCTACTAAAGGAATGATTATCACGTAAAGGCTGTATATTCATAGTAAAGTGTACTAACTATGAAAAGGGTCTTATATTGTATTTTTTGTTTGTGCTTCATGCATACCCTATTTGGGCAAGAAGCAAAATATGTTAATCCTATCCTTCCAGGATCTTATCCGGATCCCAGTATCTGCAAAGTTGGAGATACCTTTTATTTGGTCAATTCTACCTTTGAGTATTTTCCAGGATTACCTATTCATTCGAGTAAAGATCTTGTGAATTGGGATTTGGTGGCTTATGGCTTGCATCGTGAAGAACAATGCAATGGATCAGTGAATCTTGTTGATGTACAGTCAAACGGAGGTATTCATGCTCCGACCATTCGCTATCATAAGGGACGATTTTATATTATTACAACGAATGTATACTATCATGCTGATACAAAAAAGACTGATTTTGTAAATTTTATAATTCATGCTGAAAATCCTTCAGGACCCTGGTCTGACCCTGTAGTAATTGAGGGTGCTCCGGGGATTGATCCTGATATATTTTTCGATGATGATGGAAAGGTTTGGTATGCAGGAACCCGAATGCCAGATGATCCAAGCTTTGATGGGGAAGGTCAGATCTGGATGCAAGAGTTGGATCCGGTAAGTTTTCAGT
>JBELIG010000300.1:0-2757 GCA_042091035.1 Sphingobacteriales bacterium
TCTCGGCCAGCTGCTGACCAAGGAGAAAACGATTGCAGCGATGAAAAGCCTCGATGGAGAGCTCGACAAAGCTCTCGGTCGCATCAGTGGTGGGCTTTACGTCGTGACGGCCAGCCAAGGGGAGGGTGAGTCATGCCGCCGCAGCGCCATGGTGGCGAGCTGGGTGAGCCAGGCCAGCTTCAGCCCACCCGGCCTGACCGTGGCCGTGGCCAAAGACAGGGCGATTGAAGCGTTGATGCAGGTGGGTGATCGCTTTGTCCTGAATGTTTTGCGTCAGGACAATCACCAATCCCTGTTGCGACATTTCCTGAAGCGTTTTCCACCGGGAGCCGACCGGTTTGCCGGCGTGAATGTGCTCGATGGTGCCGCTGATGGCGGCCCGGTCCTCAGTGATGCACTGGCTTACCTCGGCTGCCGGGTGGAGCAACGGCTGGAAGGTCCGGACCACTGGATCATTTATGCCCTGGTGGAACAAGGCAATGTGGCCGACGCCGATGCCCTCACTGCCGTGCACCACCGCAAAGTGGGCAATCACTACTGAACTTCACTTTTGGTAGGTAATCGCTGAAAACCCTTGTGGCATCTACATTCTTTACCCAGAGACCCAGCAAAAACAACAATTGAAAAAGAGTTGAAGAAGGGTTAAACTGGTTGGGACAGATGGATGGCGACATTCGCCTCCGTTGAAAACCAGTTGAAAATTGACCGCTGACGACACCACATCAACTATCAATTCCCTTGACGCATTACTTGCATCAAAGGGATTAGATGTTGGTGATTTTATAACTGCTATTGATGCAATAGCGAAAATCAAGGAAAGAGATGCTGCAAAACAAGAGAAAGAAGAACTAAAACAAAAAGAAAAGCAGAAGAAGATATTTGTTGATAAAGAATTTGTTTATGAAACAAGAACAGATGTTTTTATATACCGAGACGGCAGAACGAAGAGTGGCAGATATTATGTAAGAATATATGACCCAAGAACTAAACGCACACACAGCGAGAGTTTAAGGACATCTAATAGAATACAAGCACTCTCAAAAGCAGAGCAATTATATAGAGAACAAAAAGATGCATTACATCGTGGTGTTAAAGTTCATTCTATTAACACAAAAGAACTTTTAAGGTTATATCTGGTTGAACGAAGAAAAGAAATAACTGATATTCCGCATATGGGTATAACACCCCAGAGTTTTAAAACTCTATGCACTCAATTAAAATACTGGGAAGATTATATAAATTGCAAAGGTTTCAAAAAGACCAATATTGAAGATTTACCTACTGAACTGGGTAGAGGATTTGGGATTTGGGTGAAAGAATTAAAGAAGAAAGAATATGTTAATAGGGAACGAAGCAATGAAACCATCAATAGTATGATTGCTGCCGTAAAAAAGATGTATAGAGACATTGCTATTGACGAAAAGTATATAACACAAGCAGAATTTCCTATTTTTCGTTATTTAAAAACCAATAGAGAGACCAAGCACAAGCGAGACATCATAGAACCTGATGAATTTACTATGATGAGAAAATGGATGGAGAATAGTTGGAGTAGAGATAAAGAGATTGATGATTTAGAACGGACAAAAAGAAGAGTATATGGACTTTATCTAACAATTGTATATTACACAGGAATGAGACCCAAAGAAGCATTGGGTTTAAGATGGAAAGATATACAACCAATAGCAACTGAAAGTAAGGAAGACCAGAGAGTTAATAGAAGTATCTTCATTCCCGCTGAAAATGCTAAAACTGGACGCAGCAGACATCTTGTTGCACCAGTAGCAATTCAATTTGAACGAGTTAGAGAACATTATAAGAAACTACGCATAGAGATAAACCCAGAAGATTATGTATTCATCAACCTTTCTAAAACAAAGAGAGGAACAAATACACCATATAATCAACCTGCAATGGAGAAACGATTAAAAGCGTGTTTAATTGGTAGTGGATTACAAAGCAAACTTGATGAAACTGGAAGGCACATAACCCAATATTCAGCAAGACACTATGCCGCTACACAAGCACTTATGAGAGGAGTTGATATTTACGACTTATCAATCAACTTGGGAACGAGTGTAAATTATATTGAAAAAACCTACTCACACATCACTTCTATGATGAAGAGCAAAGAACTTACAAAGGGATTGGGATATTGGAAAGATAGGGAGATTAGAGAAAAAACTGGTAAAACAGAACGACAAGTTGCTATGGATAATGGATATATCAATGACCCAGAAAAGATAGAACCATAACCAGTTATAGAACTGGACTTATATTGATGCAGACGCCTCCTATCACTTGATAAGGGAACATCTTTTTTATATAATAATGCGTATAGAACAGAACTAACACGATGACTGCCACACCTATCACTACCGATGCACCAGATGCAGCAGTAAAGGCAAAGTTCAAACTTCCTATCAGCAACGAAACAAAAGGAACAATGTTGCTGAACTGCGAAGGAGCAGTAAAGGATTTAATTTCAGCAATCGCAAAGAATGAAGATATTAAGGGAACAGATATTAAAGGTGAGGACTTTACTTCACTTCCAAACTCTATAACTGGTGTTGTTATGCACTTCATCTGTGAAGGCATTAAAAACGAATTTGATATCGCATTTGAAGAACCGCCAGTATCATTGAAAATTCGTGGCAATAATGATATGGATAAAAAAGTTGCTGGCAAGAAGCGACTTCTAACAAGAGAACAAAAGAATGAACTTATTGCAAAAACAAGTATGAGTTATTATGAAAC
>JBELIG010000066.1:0-3622 GCA_042091035.1 Sphingobacteriales bacterium
TTATAACTGTATGACTTGCTGCTTAGAATTGGAGTATTTCTGCAGTAAGATAAATAAATTATATATTAATTTTCGAATCTTTCTTTATATGGATTGGTTTCATTATAGACCTATCTCAGTTTATAACTAATGCTTGTGGGTATGAAAATTAGTAGGCTTTAGACCAAGTGAATTTCGATTTATTATAAATAGATTTAATCCACACCTTGATTAAGAAATAAACTAGAGATATAATTAATCTATACCTTAGAAGCCGTATTTTCTATTCGAGTTTGTTCGATGTAGTTTTAGGGAGTAAATTTATCTCGTGGATTTTCATTAAACTCTAAAATATTCTCAAACGAGACATGAAACTCATAATTACGATTATTAATCTTAATGATTTTCATTACGCCTACTGTTTAATGGAGCGACATTCGTTTTATATAGTTCTTTCTCAGGTAACGAATAAACTCCGGATCAGTAAAGCTTAGCTATTGGTAAGCAAAGTTTATTCAAGTTGCCTTTTTACAATTTCCTCACCTAATACTCCGAAATACTCTTCTATTATTTTTCTCCAAATCACCATTCCATTCTCTGAATTAGAGCATATAAGCAATCCCTTTTTCGTCTTAGGGAACATAAGCATTATTGTCTTTAAACCATAGTCACCACCACCATGCATTACAGCAAAATCTCCCTTATCATTTAAGTCAAGAAGAAGTTGACAGCCGAGGCCCCAATCAATCCCTGGTTTTTTATTCGAGTATGGATATAAAAATTGTTGGTATAAGGTATCTGATAGTCCAGCACCATTTATAATATGTGTCATAAATGTCCCATAGTCTTGAACTGTTGTAAGGAGATTTGCGGCAGCATTTACAGTAGTATATTTTTCATAAACAATGGGTCTCCCATGCTCATCATGTTCTGCTGCATAATTTTCTTCCTTTAGACAATTATCCCAGTAAAAATGAGTGTTTTTCATAACAAGTGGATCAAACAACAATTCTTGAGCTAAATCTTCCAATCCTTTGCCAAATTTCTCCTCTAGAGATTTCCGAAGGTATTCGAAGCCTTCACCAGAATATTGAAATTTTGTTCCTGGCTCAAATTCAAAAGTGAGCTCTTGAGATTCTGTTAAATGTCTCCAATTCGAAAAACCTGATCGATGACTTAAAATATGTCTTGTTGTTAGTTTTTCAAGTTCAGGACTATTCATTACATCCTTTTCAATATGGTACTTGTAGACAGGATCGTCTAAATCCCAAAGTCCTTTTTCCACTAGTTTTAAGGTTACTAGTGCTGTCACAGGCTTGGTCAAAGAAGCAACTTTATATACTGTATTATAATCCGCTGGATTTCCCATTGTCTTTTCACCAAATATTCTTACCTGCTTCAGAACTCCGCTGTCAATATAACCGATACCAACAGATGGAATTTTATGTTGCCTTAACAGGTCCTCAATATCAGAGTCTGATGTAAACAAGGGGGAAGGAAACTTAGATTCAAATTTATCGCCATAATGAGGGCCAGGGTTTTGATGATCATAGCTCAACACTCGCTTTAACTTCCATTGATTCTTTTCAATTATCCACAAGCTTGTAAATGGAGCAACATTCGTTTTATATAGCTCTTTATCAGGCTCTTTAATAAAGAATTCATGAATTCCAGTTTGAATGGCACCATAAAGAACACCTTCATTATGCAGAGGAAATACTTCTAAAGTGCCACGAACTAATTTCCTGATAGGCTTTCGTTCAGGATTAGAACATAAACTTTCTCTAAATCCCTTTAGGAATAATGGCTTGTCTTGAATTCCATTTTGATCATGATAAAATTCAAAATTAGCTGATACAATACTATCAACGATTGTTAACCTACACTTGTTGAAACCTTCTTCAAAAAGCAGACTATCTAATACTTTTAACTCCGTATACAGAGTGTCCGACTTTTCAAGTTGGCAGAATCCGAATAAAGGAATTAGATTCAATCCTATAATCCAATAAAGTTTGTTTAACATGTATGTTATTTTTCTTAATATAACGGTTGGCAGTATAGTGTCTCAATAGATAGTTTAAGCTCTAAATGTTGCAAACAAATCATTTACACGCACTTTTTGCCTTCACCTGAGCAGTAGATAAATAATTTCAAACCGAACATGTCTTTGAATATTCACTATCAGATATGCACCAGAATTTTTCGCTATTTATAGTAATCAAGCAATTAATTTAACCACTAAAAGTTGCAGTTTTTCATGCTGCAATACTCTTGCACATTAATCTATCACATCCAATAGCTTAGCTAATTCTCTTCCATAATCAATAAACTCAACAGTTTCATCTGTCCGAGCCAATTTAATCTTATCAAAAATGATCAGTGCCTCACCATTACTTTCTAAATGATAAATCTGGTGATTTTCGAAAAAACGAATGACTTTATCTGTAAAAAATGCTCGAATTTCAGCTTCCTTATTTCCAGTAATCAGAAATTTCTTTGAAAAATTTGGATACATATCAAAATCAATGTCTTTATATCCAGTATAGGCCATTACACGATCAAATATTTTTTCAAATACCCCTTCTTTTTCCATTGTGAAGACAGGTATTTTCTTATTCAACTTTAATACTATCAAGGTCGTATTAAAGGTCTCAGCCGTAAAAGCTCCGCCCTCACTGAAATCTACATCAGCAATCTCCCAAGAAACATCAAGATCTTCAAATTGCCCTTTTAGACAATTTGATTTGCGCTCGATAGGTCTAATTTCAAAAAAGTGAAACTTCTTTAAATAGGTTGTATTCCAATCTATTTGACTGTTGTATTGATAACCATTTTCATTCGCCAAGTTTTGCAAGCGAACTTGTCTTGCTGACAATTTTACTACTTGATTATTTGGTGCAATTTTTAAAGCTTTATTATAGGTTGATGAAGAAACATGAGACTCTAGACCTACAATCAGGACCTTACCGCCCGTGTTGTTCTGTGCCTTCAAATAATCTACTATATAATCCATATACGTAATACCTACCAGACGTGTTTCTGATAAATCAATATTGACATTTACTCCAGGAGGAATCTGGGCTATCATTTTATCAATCTTCAAGATGCCTAGAAAGTTTGCAATCCCCTTAACCTTTATATCGTAGCTACCATCTGAATTCACAAGCAAATCTGAACCCGAACGATATACCATTTTAAAGAATTGAGGTATGGATACCTTTGCCAATAGAATATGACTGACCATCACTAATAATAATCCGCCAAGCAATCCAATCAATAGATTGGTGTAAAGCGTTAAAACCATGGTGCCCACAAAAAATACTAATTGCTCGATTCCTTGATTATAGATTTGCTTAAAGACAGCTGGCGAAGCCAACTTAAATCCAGTATAAACAAGTAAAATTGCAAAAGCACAGAGCGGTACCTGTCTCATTATCGGGCTCAAAACCACGATAAATACTAACAATAAAAGCCCTTGATACATATTAGACCACTTTGTCTTCGCACCATTATGAATATTGACCGTACTTCTGATAATCACAGCAATAATTGGCAGACCTCCAATTAGGCCAGCTACCATCGTACTCAATCCAATACCTGTCAAATCTTTATTTAAATCCGTCTTTCTCTTATAGGGGTCAAT
>JBELIG010000066.1:3722-14239 GCA_042091035.1 Sphingobacteriales bacterium
AAAATATGGAAAAATCGATTAGTAATTTTAGAATGAAACAACAATAAAAGTAAGCCAGCTACGGCAATTATCACTACAAAAGGATTCGCTTGGGGTAGGAATAGAACCGCATCAACAAGGTTTTGTATAATGCTCGGACTATCGGAATGCGTACCTAAGGCAACATGGATTTGTTTAGCAAATATTATAATTCCTATGGCTGCCAATATACCGTGAATCACGGAAGAATGAAATATATCTGCTAATCGGCCTAATTTCAATAATCCCAACACTACTTGAATTGCACCCGAGACAACTACTGCTGCTAACACATAATTGAAGGCTTGACCGGAACCATCATCCATCAATGCAATTCCCAAAAGTATGACAGCTATAACCCCCTTAGCAGGGCCGTTTACTGAGATATGACCGCCACGATAAAGCGTTGTTACGACACCACCAACAATTGCCGAAAAAATGCCTGACATCGCGGGTGCACCCGCAGCCAAAGCAATACCCAATGAAAGAGGTAAAGCAATAAGTGAAACACTCACCGCAGCGATTAAGTCACTTTGCCAATTTTCAATTAATCCCTTAAAACCTTTCTTTGGTGTACTTTCCATAAATTACTTATCTGTGTTTACACAATATTTTTATTTGGTTCAAATATTATCATTGGAAAGTGATTTATTTCTGCTGAATTCCCTTTCTCTCCTATCCTAACACCTAACACTTTTGAATGATACTCTATTCGAACCAACTGATTTTTAGTTAGTTCTTAGTGATTCTGAGTTAATCTTTAAATTTTCATTTGGATAAATACACATAACCATACTTCAAAATAAGAAATCCATTCAATAAAATTGTCAGAAGTCTTTTAGTTATTGCACTTCCATCTTAATCCAGAATCAACACCATCAAAACCATTATCAAATCCATTGACATGATTTTTCCAATTTCCTGACATTTTAATAATGAAACATCTTTAGTTCTTCTAAGTTTTTTTGAAGCTTACCATTTGGAATATGAAATCATATCAGCCTTTGCTTTTCATTTCTCATTTACCTTTTAAATCCTCCTTCTGAATGAATTATTTGTCCAGTAAGCCATTCAGCATCTTCGCTTACTAAAAAGCCAATCAGTTTCGCTGTATCTTTCGGTTTACCAATTCTTTTCATAGGAAATTGGCTTAGCAGAATATTTTTCAATTCTGTGTCCATCCAACCAGTGTCATTTGGCCCAGGGTTTACAGCATTAATTGTAATTCCTCTTGAAGCTATCTCTTGAGATAAGGTAATAGTCAGTGTTTCGATGGCTCCCTTTGTAATCGCATAAGCTATTTCATTTGGCATTTGACCCAAAGACTGACCTGATGACAGATTTACAATCCTACCATTTCTATTGAATTGAAATTGCTTGATGAATGCTAGAGACAATAAAGTTGCTGCTTTTAAATTGATTGCATAGTGCTTATCCAATTCTGATTCAGTCAAATTATCAATTGTTGTTTCGGTGCTGTATGTGGCATTATTTATAAGAACCAATGGATTACCAAGTTTTTCCTTCACCCTACTCAATAAAAGCTCGACTGCGTTATCACTTGACAGATCTAATTCCATTTTATCACTTCTAACTCCAAAGTCTAAAATCTCTTTTAAAATGGTCTCTGGTTCATCATCTTTCACACTCCATGGCATTTTTTTATCATAGGGCAACCAATACGTAAAAAAAACATCAAATCCCTTACTAGCCAATTCACAGCAGATTGCTCGGCCAATTCCTTTCAATCGACTAACCCCTGTCACTATCGCAATTCTATTATTCAATATTATTATGTTTTTTTTGATAAAAGTAAAGATCTACTGCATGAACGTTTAGGCTCCAGCGGGATTAGCTATGCACATTATCCAGCGGTGTTTTTTATTCTTGCCTCTCTGCTAGTCTATTTAAGATAGGTGTAACAATCGTTCCTAAGACATCAAGTATTGAGAAAACCCCCAACAGCCTGAAGTAGAATTCTGATTCATCAAATTCAGTCAATGTAGACTTGATAAGCATTAGTGCAACAAAGGCAATGAAAACAATTGTACCGATCAATGAATATTTAATATTATCCGTGTTGTATCTAATTTGAAGTAATAATGATGCATGCGCAATAGCGGTAGACAGAATAATAGAAATCAACACTGCTTTCCATATATCGTCCAATTCAAAGAGCACCCAAATTGTGCAAATTGTTATCAAAAATCCAATTACAGAGATAAGCATTCCAGTAATGGAAAAAGCTTTTAAGCCACTCCGGTTTTGAATTATAGCACTACAAAATCCTGTTAGACTGAATCCACCAATAGTTAATGTAGTCAATAGTAATCGAACCTCCGTTTCTCCAAAGTCACCAACAAGAAAAATCAATATTCCAATTAATGCACTTACAGAAAGCGCAATTATCAAGGTCTTCAGAAAGTACTTTTTAAAGTCAATATTGTTCATTTATTTTAGTTTTGATTACCGCCAATTTTTGGTAATACTTAGTATTCCAAAAGGCATTGCGGATAGGGCTTGTTGTATTTAGTTTTAATTAAAAATTCAATGGAATTTTATTATCAACTGCTGTCATAAATTTGAACAGTTTCTCGCCTAAAATTTCCTTTTGTACTTGTTTAGATTGCGCTTCAAGTTCGCTGTAATTTACAGTAGGACCACTATATGAGAAGTCAACTGTCCTAGTGTTTATTTGCACAAGAAACAATATCAGACCAATACAGAATACAGATAGACTGGACCTAACTTTGAATTTATAAAATCGTAGTGGTATCAGGTTAACCATCAGGTTTGATATAATAACAGAACCTATTATTAAGACCAAGTCATAGTTATTCCACCACCAAATATGCCCAAAGCCTCCAATATAACTTGAACTTGGAAAAAATAAATTCACACCACCCCAAACACTTGCAGGTGTTGGCATATCTTCAAGTAGATGAAAGAGGAATCCAAAAAAGAATGCTAATGTCAAGAATCTATTTTCTTTAAATCGATTTAGTGCATCGAAACCCTTATACTTTCTATTAAATAGACCTCTGATAGAAGTAGCTAAAAGAATAAAAATTATTGGGGCGATCAATGAATGAAAAGCGGCATGATGGGAATACCAAAATTTTCCAGAATAGATTTCTCTTCCTGAATGACTTAAGCTAAGAAAAGAACCAATGGTTGCATCGAATCTGGACCAAAGAGAAATTGCATCAAAGTCTGGTAATGCTCCACCAAGTCCTCCCGCAAGGATAATCAAACCCTTACTTTTCCATGAACGATTTGAAATAGTAGCAGCTACCGTTCCTACGGCAATTCCTGTTAATGTATGAGAGATTATATCCATCTTATTAATTAGACAGGGTTTTATATAAGCTTTTAGTGTATTGAAAATTTGAAAGGATTTTCAACACACTAAAAATAGAATAAATACATGGAATTTTCTTGAGAGATTAGATCCAATAAAGCATATCCATTGTCAGACAAACATACTTCATGTGTCATAGTCCATGATTATTCGCGTATTCCAATCTTTTTCACTGCCATCCAACGATATCCCAACAAATACAACATCCTCAACATACGCACATAAATCTAAAATAGTATAACAGCCAAGCATAATATCCGTCAACCAATAGGCATCCAAATAATACATATTCTTGTATGCTTCATCGACATTATAATCTCTGGGAAAAGTGATTTTCAAGACGTATTCAGCTCTATCTTTTGAAGATGATTTATGAGTAATAGTCTCATACCCTAAGCCAAATTCTTGATCCAAAACGCATAAGAATTCAGATAAAAGAATTGATAAAGCTATTTTCTATTTCTTTTCTTCTCGTAAAATTTTCTCCATTTTACGTCCTTTTGCCAATTCATCAATCAACTTTTCCATACGCCTACATTGTTTATAAACTTCAAATTCATCTTCTATCTCTTCAATTCGATAACCGCAAACAACTCCTTTAATAAGATGTGCATTGGAATGGATTGTCGCTTTTTCAAAAAACATTCTAAATGTTACTTTCTCCGCAATGAGCGTTTGTAATTTATCTTCATCAAAACCCGTCAACCACTCTATTACTTGATGAAACTCCTCTTTTGTTCTGCCATTCTTTTCCAGTCTATTCAAGTAGAGAGGATAAATAGAAGCAAAAATCATATTAGCAACTTTTTCATTTTTTTCAGATGTAACCTTCATACTTTGCGAATTTAAATAAGAACTAACAGATAGAGTATTATAAGCAGCAGAGCAAAACGATTCGGCTTAAAAAACAATATAACTTAATTAAAAGTAAAAACGTTCGCATTGTCTTAGTAGCAATCTATAGGGAAGCTTTTCGGATCTTCTCTACTGTCTATAAACAAAACCTTAGCATTTATTGGAAAATAACAAATCTAAATTTAACCTGTGAATAAATTAATTCTTGGAAGTTTAGCACTCATTCTTTTTGCTTCTTACAACTTTCCTAAAGAACTAGATGATAAAAAAGCTTCTTTAGACGATAGAATCAAAGAGAAAGTAAAGTTTCTTCAAGAACCTAAAAGCTTTAGCTCAATAAACCTTAAACTTTAGTTTGGCCTTGCCTGCTCAAAGAACTCCGAAAATTTCAAGAATTCAGTATGCCCAATTTGAGCTCAAGCTATCGTCCTATCCACTCTACCATATCCAGCCAAATAATAGCTGTGTAAAAACGAGTTTGTCTATCCAAATTATGAGTACAGATCAAATCTATCGGAGTATAGCATTTTTCATTTTTTAACAATAACAAAACATAAAACAGCTGAAGTCAAAGTCAATAAAGTTCCTAGGATTAATTCCACCATACTTTTCGAAAACAGATTCCCCACAGTATTCAACACGAAAAAACCTGCGAAAATCCAAATAAGTATATCAATAACTTTACTTGTCGTTCCTTGCTCCAACTTTCTGTATTTTAAATACAATACAGTTAACATAAAAGCATTGAGTAGTATAGAAATTGTCTCGAAAGATTTCATTTCTTCCACTGAGTTAAGTTTTCCCGCCCACACTTTATCATAAGGAATTAGTTCCGTCAAAATCAAGGTATGAAATATCAGAACTATCCCAAGTATAAAAAACATACTAATTAAAGCTACTTTCTTCTTCATAGTTACGGTCATTGTTTCTTTTTAAAATAAACATATAGTTTTAGGAATGTACCAACAAAATTCATTACACACATCTATAGGAGAAAATTAAAAAAGGAATAGAGACTTGAATTAAGTTTCAAGCCTCTTTCACTTAATAACTTTCTTGACTACATTCATTGGCCCTCAACTTGACTCCAAATACCAGTTTTAGCAGTTTCGATGGCATATTCTTTAAATGTTCTCGCCTTTCTACCTAAAACTCGTTCAACATCATTAACTACCACTTGATTTTTTGGATTTGTTAAAACATGCCTAAACAAATATTCGATTAACCAAACTACATCAGTAGGTATTTGCATTTGCTTCATGCCTTCAATATACTGTTCTAATGTAATGTTATGAAAGCTTATATTTCTATTACTTGTACTTGAAATAATATCAACAATATCTTTAAATGTGATTAGTTCAGGACCAGTCACTTCAATAATTTCCCCATTATAGCTATCATCTATTAAAACTCTTGCTACCACTTCTGCAATATCACCTGCATCTACAAATGGAATTAAAATATCGGACATTGGCAAGGCTACTTCACCAGAAATAACAGGATCTAAAAAGAAGCTCTCACTCCAATTCTGATTAAACCAAGATGCTCTTACAATCGTATAATTGATTCCCGAATTCATAACAATAGCCTCACAAGCCTCTGCTTCAGTTTCACCTTTACCAGAAAGCAACACCATTTTTTTTACGCCTAATTCTTTAGCTAAATAGGTCAGGCTTTCAATAGCCTCTTTGGCTCCAGGAACTGCTAAATCAGGATAATAAGTAACATACATTTTTTCTATGCCAGCCAAGGATTTCACCCAAGTCTCTTTGTTATCCCAATCAAAACTAGGTAATGCATTTCTTGAACCGATTCTAGGTTCTATTCCTTTCTTTTTCAGTTGTTCTGCAACGCGACGGCCAGTTTTTCCTGTTCCTCCAATGATTAAGATATTTTCCACGTTCATTTAGATTGATGTCATTTATGAATTGAATTCTTTAAGTTTTTTAAGTTTACTTTTTTTGATAAAACCCTTTATCAAAGAAATAAACCAAGGTACACCGTAACCATTCTTATGTAGATGATTTGCTCCAAAGTGATAAATAGCTTTATTACCCTTCACACCATGACCATCTAACAAGCGATTGTAAAAATTGAAAAGACAACCAATAAGAATAAGCTCATGTAGATCTTCTTCACTCCAACCAGCATTGAATACTTCATCGGCATCTTTTTGGCTTAGCTTACTTGATGATAAAGTCAGTTTTTTGAGATAGCTGAATAATGGTTTTTCCTTGTCCTTTATTGGAGCTGTCCCAATATCTTCTAGTAGCGATTCTACTATTTCAGGAGGTATCCCAAATTTCTCTGCCACAGCTGCATGAGAACCATAACAAAAGCTGCAAGCATTAAGACCGGAGACATAGGCAGCAAAGAGTTCTTTCTGAGCGTGTGTAAAATTTGATTTTCCACGCATAATTTCCTGAGAGGCCTTATCTAAAGGACCTAATCTCTTTCGATCATTCCAAGTGATATCTGTGATATCCGAAAGATCATTTAAATGATTAAAATATGGCATTAATATTATAATTAATTAAGTATTATTTTGAGTAAAGTATTCCTACGAGTAGCAGTAAAAAAGACATAAATGATGATAGAGTTCTTATAGTGTGCCAGCGATTCCAGGGCTGTTCAAATTTATCCCGAAGCTCTTGCAATTCTAATTTAGAGAGTAGACCTAAATTTGATGCATCCAAGATTTCATTTAAAGGCACATTTCCAAAAACAGTTACCAAACCTACACCAACAAAGAAGAGAATTGCTGCGGCAAGAAATAGCCAGAAAACTGTATTAGTGTTTTTGAATAAATACGTATTTAAAAAGAGCAGTACAGTTGGCCCCATAAAAACAATCATAAATTTCCCATTAATGATCGCTCTATTCATAGCTTGAAAAGCTTTTAAGAAACCAATATTATCTAATCTGCCAATTCCAGGGGTTACAGCATTAGACCAAGTAAAACATAACCCTGCAGTTAAACCAGTAAATAAAATGCTAAGTATTAGTATGATAATTTTAAAATTCACTTCCATTTTAATTGTTTTTTATAGATGAGATCCAGCTTAATAATTCTTGATATTCCTGAGCGCTAAGTTTTATTTTACCACCCTTAGGCATTCTTTTTTTCACATAAACTTGCTCATAGATATCATTTGCCCAAGTATTCATATTTACTTTAGTGAATATTCGATTTTTGTTTTTTCTACGATGGCAAACATTGCATTTCTCATCTAGAATCTGGAAAACTTTTTCGGGAGGGTATTGTGATAGAAAGCCTGAAGTATAGCGTTCATTTAGTTGATTATTTGCCTCAAGTGATTCGTATGTATCCATTGAATCAACCGAAAATATCCTAATACTTAGTATTAAAATTTTAATTAAGAATATCATCGTTCAATTGTTTTTTTGCCTTTGATATTTCAATTAAATAATTCCCGAAATACAGCACTATAAAGTAAAATTCAACAACTAGAGTATAAAACATTGGATCTCCGAAAAACTCTGAATAGCTACCACCATTAGGAATTACAAAAACTGGAACTGTGATTATTATATCTAGAATCGTAGCAACTAAAACGAATGTGATCCCCAATGCAGCCGGTTTCATGTAACTCTTCCTAAAGAACAAATATGTTCCTAAGCATGCACAAGGTATGATAGCTAAAGCCAATACAACATTAGATTGAAGTTCAGGATCTTCAAGGATTGTTACATAAAATGATAGGAGATAAAAGCTAAGGCCTAAAACCCAAACGAGCAAGCCACATACAATGCTAAATAAATTTTTACTGATCATAATCTTTGGTTTTGAATTATGATACAAATCTATAGCAGATATTATCCTGCGACTTATTCAGAAAGAATTGTGATTTATTCGAAAAGAATTTTACACTTGGCTAGGTCTATAGCCAAACTTTTTTTCAAAAGCGTTAGAAAATGAACCTAAACTATCGTAACCTACAGCCCAAGCAGCTTCTTGAATAGTTTTTTGTTTATTCTTGATTAAATCGTAAGCCTTATTTAACCGTTGATTTTGTAAATACTTAAAAACAGGAACACCGAACTGCGCTTTAAATTCTATTTTTAGTTTATTTGTATTAATTCCAATCCTGTGGGCTAATTCTGTTAAGGAAGGCGGGTTCTCTAAATCAGATACTAAAATTTCTTGCGCAAGATAAATTTTTTCAAGTTGAGCGGTATTTAATGTAGTTCTGTCTTGTTTTGCAAGTTGACCAAAAAAATGAGAGAGTAAAGCTGGTATATGGCTCTTATAGAACATCATTTTAATTTCTCCTTCGTATGTATTACTAAAGAATTGTTCGACAAGTAAAAACATTTCTGGACTCATGTTGAATACTGGACCTTCAACATAATTATCTTTTGGATGTACTAATGAGTGTAAAAATTGTTCCAAAAACTGACTTTCTCCATTAGGTAGTTTATCTAAATTCCTAATAGTAGTTGCTATTACTAAACATTGTAAAGGTTTTAGATTAGAAACATGATGTTCAAATTCTACTTTACTATCGGCATAAAACGAAAGCACCATACCTTTGGTATGATGAAACTCTTTGGTTTTTCCATCAAATTTTACTTTTAGACCAACATCTCCTGCACCATAAAATGCAATAGCTATTACTCGTTCATCAAAAAAGCATGAATCAAATAAATTATTATCGGTGGAAGCCTCTTCCAACAGGATTGTATAATCATTTATATCTATAATTTCACGATTCATCTTTTTAAATTATCCCATTGATTTATATTATAGCCATGCCGATTTCTAAAACACCGGTACTAGATTAGCTATCTATTTTCAGTAAAACTAAGTTACTACTATTTGATGCAAATAATATCTACTATCAGTCCAACTATTACGTATCTCAAGCTTATACTTTTCAAACTTAAATCTGAATTATTCACCTAATACGCATATAGGCTTTAGTAATCGCACAACTTATCTGCATCATTTTTCATATAAAAAAAGCAGTCCATCATATATTGCTCTCGATAATACTGAATAATGGTTAGCATCTTCAATTGGACTAAATTCATAGTCCAACTTTTCAAAATCACAAACTGTGCTAGCTAGTCTAATTTGGCCTTAAGCTTATTGACTTCTGATTTAAAAAACGCCCCTATCCGTTTTGAACCATATTGCTGAGCAACATTATCCCCTGCCATTGCTGTTAGGAAAAACTCAATGGGACCGTAGGTCTTTGAAGAAGTAAAAGTTCTTAAAATCCAGATGATAAATTTTCGCAGCCAATCAGGCAAATGCACTATTTCTGGCTTTTTTCCCCACGCCTCTAAAGCAATTGTGCCCAATTCATTCTGAGATAATATATCAGGACCTCCAACAGTAAATTCATTACCCTCAGCACTGATTTTATCAACACAAACTTTGGCTAAGTCTTCTCCATGTATAGGATTCAGTTTAAAGTCACCTTTCCCAAATAGGTACACTCGACCTCTTTTTGCCATATCCAAGAAATCTCGCATATCGGAAAAAAAACCATTTGGACGCATAATGGTATAATCCAAGCCAGAACCTTTCAGCTCGTCAACAAATCGTTCTTTCGCTTCAAAGATTTTAAGATGTCTCAGATTATCTCCACCAATGGCAGATACATATAGAAACGAATGCACCCCCGCTTGTTTGGCCTCCTTTAAAAGATTAACATTTCCTTTGTAGTCCACATCCATATACGTAAGCCCATCTTTTTGTCTGGTGATACCGATCGAAGTAAAGACCCAATCAATATTTTCACACAGTCCTCTTAAACTTTTTCCTTCAGTTATTTCGCCAATAAAAAAATCATTTACACCCTTGAACAATCCTTTTTGACGCTCTTTTCTAATCAAAACACGGACATCAAAATCTCTTTCGATCAATTCTTTAACTAGGTATTGACCCAGATATCCTGTTGCACCAGCTACTAAAACTTTCTTCTTATCCATTCCTTTTTTCTTCAAAGGTAGGACTGGCTTTTTCCATTTCTCTTGACTATCGTCAAGAACGTGTTTTATGGAAGACTCTTGCTTTTATTCTACTCAAGGTTTCTGGAGAGACGCCTAGAAAAGAGGCAATATATTGCTGTGGAACCCGATGAAATAATTCACCTTGTGTATTCAATAAGTCAACATAGCGTTCTTCTGCTGATTTGGTAACAAACGATGCTATTACCTTTTGACATGTAATTAATTCATTCTCCGTAGCAATTCGGGCAATTACTTCGAACTTGGGTGCTTTTTTTAAAAGAACATCAATATTGGATTTTGT
>JBELIG010000067.1:0-14107 GCA_042091035.1 Sphingobacteriales bacterium
TCCAATAATACCCCTCTTGATCTCTAAAAGCCAAGGATCGAAAGGTATAATAGTAAACACCGATACTGGGTATATCATACAATTGCTTATCCTCAATGTACTTCAGAATATCATCCAAGATTCCAAAATCAAACTCTGTCTTGTAAATGGACTGAGCCGTCAACATATCCAGAGAAGTCTGCAATTTTTCAGATAAAAAATAGGTGTCTAATTTCTGTGACACTTCCTGCATTTTTTCAAAAACAACTTGCCGCTTTTGAGTAGATAAATACCTGGACTCTTCCAAGTTTTTTTGATAATCAAACTTATGGTAAATATTATCTATGTATTGAGCATTATCTAACATCCTATTCAACCCCGTTAGGTTAGCTTCAAATTCGCGCTTCAATTGCCTCTCGTGATAGATCCGAGCCAAACGAATCTTAGTCTCTAACTCGTCCTTCACGGCAGAAGCATAAATCAGATAAGATTCCATAGCTTTCATGAAAAAATAAGCCACCTGCCGCATCTTAGCATCATCAAAAGTCTCCTCCGGGAATAAGACACTGAATATTTTTTCCTTTTCAATCAGATGCTCCTTATCCAGACGCTTGCCATCAATCAGGTAAGCGAACAGTTGCCGGACATCCTCCCGCTGATTGTGTATAGGAGAATGTAACCACTTTTTTAGTTCACGCAATTCTTTTTTATCAAAGCTGCGTAAGACCTCCACCAGACGGGTTTTTTTCATAAATAAATTCTATTTTTTTTCAACAAAAATAACGACTAAAACACCAATAAAGTATGGAAAACAAACAATATTGCAACACATATTTAGTTAAACAACATAAAACAAGCCATTTTTAATCAACTTTTTATGTTTCTTGTCATTGTTTGAACCACAAAAAAGTATGATTTTAGTAGTATCAAAAGAAAGAAACCTGCAGAATGAATCTTTTAACTATCAGAACAAATATGCTCTGGCTAAAATTGGTACTAACCATTTTAGCTTTTGGTGCTTGTGGTAATCTACACGCACAGCTCTGGGAAAACTTTATCACTTTCGGAGAAGCGGCAGAAGATAAATCCTATTCCATGCTTCAACTCAAAGACCAGGGATACCTCTTGGTTGGTCGACTTGAAGATCCCTCTTCCACTGGTGGAGATGGAGATAAAGATGTTGCAGTCTACAGAACAGATGTAGACGGACGCTTGATTTGGAAAACCAAAATCGACCCTCAAATTTCAAAGACAGAACGTGGTTTAGACGTTGTAATTGATGATGAAAGTAATATCTACATTGTCGGAGAACTGGATTACTTCACCAATCCATCATTCGATATTTATCTTGTAAAATTGAACTCCAGAGGAGAAATCATCTGGGATGAGGTTATTGGAGATGCAGATACCAACGAAAGAGCAAACGCAATAGAAATCACCTCTGATGGTCATTTGATCCTTGCTGGGTCTAAGGAGTCCAATATCGGCTCCGGTAATGGTGGACTTGATGCCTATGCAGCCAAATTCACACTCGATGGTGATCTAGTCTGGGAACAAACCCTAGGCTACAATCTTGATGACATTGCCAATGACATTCTTGAGCAAGAGAATTTCTACGCATTTACTGGAAAATCTAAAAATCCACAAACAGAATCCTACGATATATTTTTAGCAGAACTTGATAAAGAAACTGGCTCTTTGCAGGGAGTCTTCAATCTTATCAACACAGCTGAAACAGAAGAAGAAGCTAAAAGCTTTTTATGGGATGCTGACGATTCGTCTTATGTTATTGCAGGACAACAAGATGTAGATGCTGCCAGCAGCAACATGATCTGGACAAAAGTAAAAATCAATGCAGCAAATCCAGGTACCTTAGAATACCTATGGCAAGAACCCTATGCCCTCTATGATGGTGCAGCTAACCTTGGAGATGGTGCAGAAAAAATCATTCAGACAACGGATGGGAAATTTGTGCTTACTGGATTTGAAGAAATCACAGCATCTAAAATCGGTTTCACTATTTTAGAGCTCGATGCTGTAGGTACTGGCACAGAATGGACAAAAACATATTTCGATCCTGAAGCCGATCCCATTTTAGCAAAGAATTATTTTGTTAGCGATTTGGTAGAACGCCCAAATCAGCAGGGATTTGCTGTAACAGGTACACAGTCCAATACAGCTGATATTGGTTCAAATATTTTTCTATTTAGAACAGGGCTATTAGGCATCACCTACTCCAACACACTCAAGGGTTTAGTATACAATGACCTTAATGCTGATTGTGGATTTGACAATGGAGAAACACTATTGAAGAATTGGATCGTAAAAGCAGTTAGAGCAAGTGATGGATATTCGTATACCAGCAGCACTAACGAACTAGGGGAATACAACATGGTAGTGGACACAGGAAGCTATCAGATTTCAATCCTCAACAAAAACGACAATTGGGATATCGAAGTTTGTACTTCCACGAATGAAGTCACTTTTAATACATCCAACCAAGAAGAAGTATTCGATTTTGGTGTGGCACCTAACTTAAACTGCGCTTTCCCATACCTGGAAATCAACACCTCCACGATAGGCGTAGACTGTAATGAAGGTGAAGTTACCTATGCAGTACTGATTACAAACTACGGTGCCTTTACCAATACAGGGACGGAAGTTGAAGTTATTTTAGATGATAAATACGAATACCTTTCATCGTCTATACCGGCTACGCCTAACGGGAATACAATTTCTTTTAGTATCGATGATCTGGAGACCAACGAAAACCAAACTTTCACCGTAACTGTTTCGACAGATTGTTCTTTGGCGCTTGACCTACAAGCATATGAATTCAAGGCAAGCATTGTAGACGCTGAGCTATGCGATCCTGATGGATCTTATGACTTTGCGAACTACGCTGTTGAAGCAAGCTGTATCGAGGAAGGTCTTATTGAAGTGACCATAATTAACAGAGGCCCTGCTATTGCTGAGTTATCTGATTACATCATTATTGAGGACATAGTAATAAATAGAGAAATAATTGACAATGGTAATCCTATTATAATAAACCCAGGTGGAGATATAAAAGACACCATCTCCTTACAGGACATAGTATCCACGGGACGTATTATTGTACCTCAGTCCGACAACTTCCCGGGCAGAAGTATTCCAACAGACTTCTTAGAAGGTTGTGTGGATAACGGAGATGACTTCAATACGGGTTATGTTTTGAATTTCCTAGAAGATGATGGAGATGGCTTTACAGCTATCGATGTTCAGGAGAACAAGGCTTTGCCTAATGGTAATTATATGGAGGTGACCCCAAGAGGGCTTCCAAATAATAATGCAATTGCAAGTGAGTCTGGATTGAAATACAGAATCTACTTTGAAAATGAATCCACGGATACTGCATACACAATGACAATCCGAGATACGCTTCCTGAGCAGACAGTACTTATTCAAGAAGGAAACAGCAGCCATCCATACGCATTTGATGTTTATGAGAATACCGTTGCACGATTTACTTTTGATGAGTCTCCATTAGCTCCAGGCGAAAGAGGATATGTAGAATTCAAGTTATTCGTTGAGCAGGAGGGTACTGAGGACTGTGAGCCTATTACAAATGCAGCACTTATCATCTTTGAAGATCAAGTTCCGATCTTAACAGAGGCAGTATATAATGAACTGTGCGGAGATTATGCGGAGTTTGTAGAGATTGTAGATACACCACTGGCACCAAATGTTCCAGAACTGGATCTGTCAATCTATCCGAATCCATTCCAAACAGAATGCACTATAGAATTAAAAGGATTGGATGTTTACTTCTGGTCTATGGAGTTATATACACTTTCTGGGAAACTTGTTCAAACGCATAACTCCAGCAGTGAGACACTAACACTAAGCAAAGCAGGACTAGACAGTGGCATATACATTGTAAAAGTACTTGCTGATAATCAAATCGTTAAAACTGCAAAACTGGTTGTACACTAAAAATGTGAACACATTTTGCATTTCAAACCTTCAAAGAGCAATCCATTTTTATGGATTGCTCTTTGTTTTATACCTCAAATAATAGTCCAAAAGCTGTTTTTTTGTTAGCCAGCTGACAGTTAACAACTTATCAAAAAGGAGTTTTTAGACTAAAATCATACTTAAAAACACCTTTTATTACTTTTTTTTTAAAAATTAATTTTTATTTCAATCAACATTTAATGGATTTCATCTTGGGCAAAAACTCAATAAAACAATGGGTTATAGGAATAAAAATTAAATATCCCCCTTATAATAAGTCGATTTTTCTTCAACAAAATTTAATATTTGTCATTGCGAAGGCATAAATCTGGTTGCATATTTGTATTGTCAACGGGAGTAAAGGCTACAAGACTTGAAACCGGAAGCAAAACAAAAAGTACAGCAAATGAGCTGTCAAGATATAGTAAACCGCTTTTTTCATGAGATTATAATTAAAGTCTCAAAAACCGATTACATTAAAACACAGAGGTCGGGATTAGCTCCGACCTCACCTTTAGCGGTTTCTATAAAATTGAAATTTAATACGCGCAAAAATCTTTAAGTTGATTTGTGTTACTAATAAGAAAAAATAATTAGCACTTACAATTTTTAATCATCCCCTTAACGATAAACCACAAAGATCTAATTCTGGATGAGGTACGTGACTCAAAAACCGACAGTAGATTTTGTGGAATGCTCCTTCATAATGATGAAGGAGTCCATTCCAAATTTGCGCGATAAGATATAGTTTTTTTCATGAGATTATAATTTGTTGATAGACAGTCGCACCTCAGTGGTGCGACTTTTTTAACAAACTCTTAAAAAAAACACAAAAGAAACTAAAACTCTAGAAATAGAGTTATATAAGAAACATTTTTCATGAGATTATAATTTGTTTAATAGCATTGAAGGCCGACTCCAAGTCGGCCTTTTTTTATTGCCCTACTTTTAGATTTGGCAATAAAAAAAGCCGACATGTGAATGCCGGCTTTTTTTATTGCGTAAGAATGAGAATTAAAATTCTGCATTTCCTGGTGTACGGGGGAAGGCAATCACATCTCTAATATTCGTCATACCAGTGATAAACAACACTATACGTTCGAAGCCCAGTCCGAAACCAGCATGCTTATTCCCACCAAATCTTCTTAGATCTAGATACCAATCCAGCTCAGCATGCTCAACATCCATCTCAGTCATTCGCGCTTTCAAGACATCTAAACGCTCCTCACGTTGAGATCCACCAACTACTTCTCCGATACCAGGGAAGAGTATATCCATAGCTGCTACAGTCTTGCCATCTTCATTCATACGCATGTAGAAAGCCTTTATATCCTTTGGATAGTCTGTAACAATTACCGGCTTTTTGAATTTTTTCTCTACCAACCATCTCTCGTGCTCTGCCTGAAGGTCTACCCCCCACTCTACATCATATTCGAACTTGCCTTTTTTATAAGGCTTAGAACTTCTTAAAAGGTTGATTGCCTCTGAATATGTAATCCTAGCAAAGTCATCCTCTACTACAAAGCGAAGCGTTTCAATAAGACCCATTGGCCTTCTCAATTCCGCTTTCATGTTCTTCTCGTCATCTTGAATTTTGGCATCCAATATTTTAAGATCATCCATGTATTTGTCCAATACATAGTTAATCAAATACTTTACGAATGCTTCAGCAAGATCCATATTGTCTTTAAGGTCTGCAAATGCAACCTCCGGCTCAATCATCCAAAACTCTGCAAGGTGTCTAGAGGTGTTTGAATTTTCTGCTCTAAAAGTAGGACCAAAAGTATATACCTTACCCATAGCCATAGCTCCGATCTCTGCCTGAAGTTGCCCCGAAACTGTTAGGTTTGTGGCCTTAGCAAAGAAATCTTGACTATAGTCTATTTTATTATCCTCTGTTCGAGCAGGATTATTTACATCTAGTGTTGTTACCTGAAACATCTCTCCAGCTCCTTCTGCATCACTACCTGTGATAATAGGCGTATGCATATAGTAGAATCCATTCTCATTGAAAAAGCTGTGTACGGCGAAAGCCAAGGCATGTCTCAACCTAAAAATAGAACTAAAAGTATTTGTACGCATTCTGAAATGCGCCTGCTCTCTAAGATACTCCATTGTCTGGCGCTTAGGCTGAAGTGGATATTTATCCAATTCATTCGCTCCAAGGATTTCGATGGATTCAGCAACAAGCTCAACAGCCTGACCCTTTCCTTGAGACTCTATTAACTGTCCTTTTACAGCGATGCATGCATGGAAAGAGATATCCTTAATTATTGCATCATCAAAATTTTCATAATCGACAACTACCTGCAAATTATTGGCACCACTTCCGTCATTCAATGCTATGAATCGATTGGCACGAAATGCGCGTACCCAACCTTTTACCTCTATTTGCTCGCCTGTCTTTTGCTCAACAAGTACAGTAGCAATATCTGTGTGCTTTGCCATTGTTCTATATTTATGATGTGCTATTAAAATTAATAGCACGAAAATACCAATATTTTGAAATTATTATACTTATTCGAGAAAGCGTTTTTTGTCTGCGGCAGTAGGAATTTCACAGATTTCCTTTTTTCCGAACCAATCGTATCGATTTCGGGCAATCCAATCATAAATTCGATCCCTGAACCCTTTGGGAAGAAAAAGAAATACCTGAGCTAGTGGCCACAATCCAGTCATCAGTTTACTCAAGGTGAGACCTACGTCCGACCTTAAAAGTACTTGCCCATCTGAGTCGATCAACACCACAGAATCAAGCTCTTCATATCCTTTTGATTCAAGCTGCTTAGAAACATCTTGACCAAAATCAGATTGAAGAGCAGCAAAACGTACACGCCCCTTACGCTCTCGCTTCATTAGAAAAAGCATGTACGACTCACAAAAAACACAAATTCCATCGTATAATAAAACGACCTCTCCCGAGTTGATTCTACCACGATGATTGATCTTTGTCATTATCTATAATTTATCTTCTCCTGTAGTTCGGAGATTCTTTTGTTATAGTAACATTATGCGGATGACTTTCGTTGATTCCGGAAGAAGTTATGCGAACAAACTGAGCTTGCTGCATATCTTTTATTGTCCCTGCTCCACAGTAGCCCATAGAAGCCCTTAAACCCCCAAGATACTGAACCATAACTTCAGAAAGATGTCCTTTATAAGGAACACGACCTTCTATACCTTCTGGTACTAATTTTTTTATATCATCTTCAACATCTTGAAAATAGCGATCTTTTGATCCTTTTTCCATTGCTCCTAAGGACCCCATACCCCGATAGATCTTAAACTTTCGACCATCTAGAATAATAGTCTCACCTGGTGCCTCTTCTACTCCTGCAAACAAACCACCAGCCATAATAGTATCTGCTCCTGCCGCTATTGCCTTAGCAATATCTCCAGTATAACGAACACCACCATCGCCTATGATTGGAACTCCAGTTCCCGCCAAAGCAATCGCTACATCATTAATAGCTGTAAGCTGAGGAACTCCTACACCTGCTACAATTCTTGTTGTACAAATACTACCTGGACCAACACCTACTTTTACTGCATTCACCCCTACATCAACAAGCGCTTTTGCTCCTGCTCCTGTAGCAACATTACCTCCAACAACCTGAAGATCTGGATACTTCTGCTTAAGTTCTTTTACAGTATTCAGCACACCTTTAGAGTGCCCATGAGCTGTATCAACACAAATAAAGTCTACACCTACCTCTATCAATGCAGCTACTCTATCGTACATATCGGCAGAGACTCCAACCGCTGCTCCAACACGCAGTCTACCAAATTCATCTTTACAAGAGGAAGGGTAATTTTTTACTTTTAATATATCTTTAAACGTGATCAGACCGATCAGTTTATTATCATTATCAACGACAGGAAGCTTTTCAATCTTGTGTTCCTGAAGAATGGATTTGGCCTTTGCAAGATCAGTCCCTTTTTCTGCAGTGATCAAATTATCTTTGGTCATAATCTCCTGCACAGGACGTTCAGTATTTATCTCAAACCTAAGATCTCTGTTGGTCAAGATTCCAATTAACTTATCATTAGAATCTGTAACAGGAATCCCTCCAATTCTATATTGCTTCATCAGTTCAAGCGCATCAGCAATCTTTGCATCTGGAGCAATTGTTACAGGGTCAATGATCATACCACTTTCTGACCGCTTCACGGCACGGACATGATCTGCCTGAGCTTCAATAGACATGTTTTTATGAATAACACCTACTCCACCTTGACGTGCAATTGCAATTGCAAGGCCAGACTCGGTCACCGTATCCATAGCAGCAGAAATAATAGGTGCATTTATTGAAATGTCTGTCGTCAGTTGGGTTCTGACATCTACCTCGCGAGGAAGAACCTCGGAAAATGCGGGTACTAAAAGGACGTCATCAAAGGTCAATGCGTCACTTATGATCTTATTATGCGTAAATTTTATGTTTTCCATCTGCAAAAGTATATAATTTCGACAATACTATTATTAATTTAAATTGAATTTTTGCTGCAAGCCCAAGAATTTTAAACTTAGGCGTTCTTATAGACAAAAAACAAATCGGATCATGCTCTTGAATGATGAATATTTTATGCGTATTGCCCTGAAAGAGGCGGAGTTAGCTTATGAAAAAGGAGAAATACCTGTCGGAGCAGTGATCGTTTCACAAAACCAGATCCTGGCCAAAACCCATAATCTTACCGAACAACTCAAGGACGTATCTGCTCATGCTGAATTACTAGCTATAACTGCTGCTGCAAATTACCTCAATAGCAAATACCTAAAGGAATGTACACTTTATGTCACGCTTGAGCCCTGTGTGATGTGCGCAGGGGCACTATTTTGGTCACAGATTGACAAAATTGTGTTTGGAGCTTATGATGAAAAACGAGGTTGCATGCGTTTTGATCAAAAATTATTACATCCAAAAACCATAGTAATATCTGGAGTAATGGAAGAACCCTGTAAAAATTTGATGAAGCAATTTTTTAGCTCTAAGCGTTAAATACAGTTAAGAAGGCCGTTAAATAGTTTTAATAAAAAGCATAAGCATAGTTTGTCATTTATATTGATGAAAAAAATAAAAGCGTATGCAACGATTAACGATTTTATTAATTGGATTTGCCTTTACCCTCACATCATGTCACTCTTATAAGATGCTTACCCAAGACATGGTAGAACAATACAATTGGTCAGAAAGCGAACTGAAGCAGATTCAATTCTATGCAAGTGAAGATATCACACTCAGACAAATTCAACGCGGCAAGAAGACCTCTATTGAGGATGGGGAGGTTAGTGTTCAGACGGGAAAAGAAATCCGTGAGATAGTCATAAAAAAAGGAACTCAAGGCATTATGATGTTCCAACCATCCAAAAATCAGATAGCTGTTTCATTTGACGCAGAAGATGACTCCAAGTTCTTAATCTTTGGACCGAACCCAAAGGCAGACGGCCGATACCTTCTCTTGGCATCTGAATGGGATAAAAGAAAGGGTAAAGTGACCTATGGAAACACAAAATACTTTGTAAATGCTAATAAGCTACTGGCTGGATTGATGGTAGACATCAAACAGAAGGACATCACGAAATTTAATAGCAAACAAGCAAAAGGAAGAAAAGTCGGACAATAAACACAAAACAAGAGGCGTAAAATTTACGTCTCTTTTCCTTTTAGAAAGGGTACAAACTTAAAGTCCCCAAATTGCTCCCGCTCAAACTCCTTATCTCCAACTCGTGTAACACGGAACATGGTTTGGACCCCTTTACCCAATGGGATGACCATTTGACCGCCTACCTTTAACTGAAGACATAAGGCTTCAGGCATTTCTGCAGCTCCGCAGGTAAGTAATATTTTATCAAAAGGTGCGTGCCTTGGTAGGCCCTGATAACCATCTCCAAAAAAACACCTAACATTTGTCACACCGAGACTTTTCAACAATCGCTCCGCTTTCAAAGACAAATCCTGATGTCGCTCGATTGTATTTACATTTGCTCCTAACAATCCAAGAATTCCCGCCTGATAGCCAGATCCAGTTCCTATCTCTAAGACTTTTTCTCCAGCCTTAATATTCAAAAGTTGAGTTTGAAAAGCAACGGTATAGGGTTGAGAGATCGTTTGCTCCTTGCCTATCGGAAAGGGTTTGTCCTGATATGCCCATTCCTCAAAAGCATTATCCAAGAAATAATGCCTGGGCAGATCCATAAAGGCATCCAAGATACGCTCATCGCTTATTCCTTTCTCCCTGAGGTCATCTACTAAATTGCGCCTCATACCCTTATGCCTGTATGTATCCTTCATAAACTTAACTATTTAATATTGTGCAGCTTTAGCTTTAGCTCTAGCATAAGTTATAACTTCAGCAAACATTTCCTATTTTTACACCCTCAAAACCAAAAAACAAAATACAAAAGCAAGCGAGCTTTATCGATTATCGCAGGCAAAAATATTATTATGGATAAAATCAAATTTGGAACAGATGGCTGGAGAGCCATTATTGCAAAAGACTATACAGTCAATAATGTACAAAGAGTAGCAGAAGCAACTGCTAAATGGATATTGAATAATGGAGGCAATCAAGCTGTTATTGGCTATGATTGTAGATTTGGAGGCAAACTCTTTGCAGATACAACTGCTGGTGTTTTTGCAAGTCATGGGATTACATCTGTAATATCCAATAACTTTGCATCTACTCCAATGGTTTCCCTGGCAACACTAAAAACAGAATCTACTCTTGGCGTTGTAATTACTGCCAGCCACAACCCACCGGACTATAATGGTTATAAATTAAAATCTAGCTTGGGTGGACCTATGATACCCGCTCAGATTGCAGAAGTAGAAGCACTAATCCCAGACAGCCCTAGTGTGTCTGTAATGCCTATAAAAGAAGCGGAAGAAAAAGGATTGATTAAACATGTGGACCTAGAGCAGATGTACATCGATCATGTAGAAGCTAATTTCGATATGGACCTCATTCGAAATTCTGGAATTAAGCTCGCCTATGATGCTATGTACGGAGCTGGACAGAACGCGGTAAAGCGCTTACTTCCTGATTCTGTTTTCTTAAACTGCGATGTAAATCCAAGCTTCAGGGGGCAGGCACCTGAACCAATACATAGAAACCTTAAAGCGCTTTCCGAAACGATAAAAAATGATTCTAGCATTCATGCTGGACTTGCCAATGACGGAGATGCAGATCGCATAGGAATGTATGACGAAGATGGTGAATTCGTAGATAGCCACAGACTACTATTATTGCTCCTAATGTATATGAAGCAATATAAGAATGAGACAGGAAAAGTAGTAGTAACCTTCTCCGTTACAGACAAAATGAAGCAACTTGCTGAACATTATGGATTGGACTATCAGGTTACCCAAATCGGTTTCAAATATATTGCTGAAATCATGACTCACACAGACCTATTAGTTGGTGGGGAAGAATCCGGTGGTCTTGCAGTGAAAGGACATATCCCTGAACGTGATGGAATTTGGATGGGCTTGCTCATTCTTGAATTCATGGCTAAGACAGGAAAATCACTTACTGCTTTATTAGAAGAGGTATACGCAATAGTAGGACGCTTCGAATACGATAGAGATGATTTGCATCTTGAGGAGGCAAAAAAGCAGGAAATCATCACTAAATGCAAAGCTGGTGAGATTAATACAATAGGAAATTATACCGTTAAAGAAACCCATGATGTAGACGGTTACCGTTTTATCTTGGAACCAGGTAAATGGGTCATGATTCGACCTTCAGGTACAGAACCTGTATTAAGGGTCTATGCTCAGGGAGCAACACATGAAGAAGTTCGAAGTATTCTAGATGCAACACACAAAAGTTTGCTGAACTAATAAAGGTAAAAATGATCAGAGGATATATTTATTCTCTGATCATTCCCATATGAGGTATGCCATCTTCAAGATATTCTTCACCTGTTTTTACGAAGCCAAATTCCGTGTAGAATTTCAACAGATAGGATTGAGCAGATATCTTTATTGAATGATCTGGATAGAGCGAGAGTAACTTTGAAACACTTTCATCCATAATCGCTTTACCATAGCCTTTTCCTCTTCCTTTTTGGCTACTAACCACTCGACCAATAGAACTGTATTTTTCATAAGAAACTCCTGGTCCTAACAATCTTGTGTAGGCCATAATTTGATCCTCCGGTCCATCAATCAGCATAGCATGCCAACCTAAGGTATCCCTTCCATCTGCATCCAGGTAAGGACAATCCTGCTCCACAACAAAAACTTCCTGTCGCAGGACCATAATGTCATAGAGTTCCTGAACTGTAAGATCTTCAAATTTTTTGACCACTATATTCATAAATCAATCCCTTAATTTATTCGTTTATCCAATTCTTTTTCTCTTGCTCAATATGCAAGACCTCTGTTTTTACGCTGAACTTAGCTGAAAGGTGTTTTGCTAATGCATCAGCTGAATACACAGATCTATGCTGCCCTCCTGTACATCCAAAATAAACAGAAAGTGCATCAAATTCACGTTCTATATATTTTTCAACAGACCTGTCGACTAAACTAAAAACATCCTTCAAAAATAGTCCAATTTCTGATTCTTCTTCCAAAAAAACCTTCACGGAATCATCTCTCCCTGTCAGTTTTTTATACGGCTGAAACCGCCCTGGGTTGTGTATAGATCTGCAATCAAAAACAAATCCCCCACCATGACCATTATCATCTTTAGGATAACCCTGTTTATAGGAAAAAGAATATATATATACCTGAAGCATAATAGGTGCTTTAAATTCGGTTTAAGTAATCTTTAAATGCTTGTTTTACTTGGGGTAGATTTGGAAGATGGTCCGATTTTTCGGAAAATAAATAATCCAAATTAGCCACTGCAAATGGAATACTCTCTATGAAATGTGTTTTGCCCTGAACGACTCCTCGCAATCCATAAGCACCCAAGACCTGCATAGTGCGAATAAGAACGAACAGCCAGTACTGTGAATCAAAACTATCTATGTCTATGTTTACTGAATTCCTTAATCCAGCAATATATCTATGCTTGAGCTTCTCTTTCCAACTGTGGGGTAGATTTGCTTTTGCCTGCCAAAGCAGAGAGACTAGATCGTACTGAAATGGTCCGAGTCTCCCACCTTGAAAGTCGATGAGCGTAGGCCTAGTATCCTTCAGCATAATATTCCTAGACTGAAAATCACGTATCATAAAACATGTACGCGGCACTGATGCAGCTTTGTCACGAAGAGAATCCAATTCAATTTGTAAGGCATGTTCATCGTAACTAAGATCGTTGAGCTTCAAAAAATAATATTTGAAATACTCTAAGTCCCACTGAATAGAAAGTGCATCAAATTCAGATGCAGGATAACACATACCGTAATCCAATTGTTGACTTCCCTCTGTATGAACCTTCAATAGAAGATCAATGGATTTTTCGTAGTATGTTAGAAGTTGATCGCTGTGCTTAAGTCCAGATTCAGGTAGTAACTGATAAAGACTTTGATCTCCTATATCCTCTTGTATATAGTAGCGCTTATCTGTACTGTATGCATAAATCTTAGGTACTGAAACTCCTTTGTCTTGGAAATGTTCAGCAAGTGCCAAAAAAGCAGCATTCTCCTTTAAATCTGAACCTTCTGTACCTATAAAACTCTTTGAATGAGTGGTTATCCTATAATATTTTCGACTTGATCCTGACTGAGCAAGCAGGCTAATATTGAGGATACTTTCTTCTGAAAAGCGCTTCAATATAGTATCGAATATATTAAGGATATCAGCCATAATCTATTTATGGTTTTTCATCATATCCCAGAGTACATCCTTCAATTCTTGAATATTATTATTGGTAAGAGAGGAAATAAATATGTGCGGAAGATCATCCGGTAATTCAGAAGAAATCCATTCCTTAAGCTCCTCATCAATCATGTCAGATTTAGTGATAGCAAGAATCCGAGGCTTATGAATTAACTCTTCATTGAACTTCTCTAGCTCCTTCAACAAAATGCCGTACTCCCCCTTTATATTATCTGACTCACAAGATATCATAAATAGCAAGGTTGCATTTCGCTCGATATGCCTCAAAAATCGGTGCCCCAAACCCTTTCCTTTATGAGCATCCTCAATAATCCCAGGAATATCTGCCATGACAAAAGATC
>JBELIG010000068.1:0-14072 GCA_042091035.1 Sphingobacteriales bacterium
AGCTTAGCATCTTTAACAACAATCTTTTCGACCCTTGCCTTTTGATGAAGTATACGCTCTATATCCTTTTTCTTAGCATCTGGTCCAAGTGCCTTAAGGTTCTTAAGCTTCTCCTCATTTAAGGCATCCTCAAGCCCTTTTATCATTCCATAAAAACTAAACTCGGCAGTATTCGGAACAAAGGAAAACACTGTATGATCCCAGTCGTGATTAACTGCTTTTAGAATGTCTGGCACAAGATTACTACCCAATTTTTTACGTTCTAGGTATATATCTCTATCGGTACCCCTTGAGAAATAAATTCGCTCAAAGGAACATTGTTTAGGTTCAGGAATATGATCAACAAATGGCTTTTGTGACAATGATCCATCACGCCTTATGATTAGTGCATGACCAGGAGCCACCTCCTTCACATCATTTATAGAAACGTCAAGCGCGGTTTGAATTGTTGGACGTTCTGAACAAACCACTACAATCTCTTCATCCTCATAATAAAATGCTGGACGAATACCTCTAGGATCACGCATAACAAAGGCATCACCATGGCCAATAAGTCCAGCCATTGCATAACCTCCATCAAACTTTTTTGAAGCTCGCTTCAATAGACGCTGAATATCCAAATTTTTAAAAATCAATTCAGTGATTTCCTCATTTGTATATCCATCTGGCTTAAACCAAGTATGCAAGCGCTGTACCTCATCATCAAGAAAATGTCCTATCTTCTCTAGAACAGTCACTGTATCTGACATTTCTTTGGGATACTGCCCAAGATCTACCAGTTCTTGAAAAAGCTCATCTACATTCGTTAGGTTGAAATTACCTGCAAGCACAAGATTTCTGCTAATCCAATTCGTTGGTCTCAAGAAAGGATGCACATTCTCAATGCTATTCTTTCCATGTGTTCCATAACGAAGGTGCCCCAAGAGCAATTCCCCTGTAAATGGAATATTCGCTTGCAACCACTCAGGATCTCGAATCTGTTCCTCCTCAAGTTCATTAAAATAACTAAAGGCATGATTGAATATTTCCTTAAGCGGCTGATTAGAATTACTTCTTTTTCGACTTATATATCGCTTCCCAGGTACTGAATCCATTTTTATGGTGGCAATCCCAGCTCCATCCTGTCCACGGTTTCTAATTTTCTGCATCATTAGTTGCAGCTTGGTCAAACCATAAAGAGCCGTTCCGTATTTATCCTGATAATAACTTAATGGTTTCCTAAGTCTTATGAGGACAATCCCGCATTCGTGTTTAATTTGATCACTCATTCTAAAACGCTTTATACCGCTAGTTCTTGATAATATTATTTATAGTTGGTCGTCTGATTAATTCAGAACTTATACTTTTAACTTTCCTTTCCTCAAAAGATATATCATTATTAATCCTAAAAGTACAAAGATAATAGATATAACCTCAGCCTGAGTAGGTTGTAAACCTAAAGGCCATTCATACTTTACATTTACACGAATCTTTTCGATAAAAAAGCGCTCTACTCCATTCATGATCAAATAGATCGCAAACAACATCCCCGGCAATTTCAATCGAGATTTTATCCGAATCAATGTAAATGCTAAAAGTAAGGATACTATTAATTCATAAATAGGGGTAGGATATACTGGAGGCACTAATTTTGTGCAATAAATGCCTGAACAACCTTCCATCAATACCCCAGACTTGGCAACATTATTTGGATAATCATACGACCATAGCCAGTCTGGTAAAAACCACCACTCTGGAATCGCAGCAGCAACTATCCCCCAATCACCATCACCAGAAAAATGACAGCCTAACCTTCCAACACCATATGCTATAAGTAAAGCTGGAGCAACAGCGTCGGCTACATGTAAAAAAGGAATATCATTACGCTTAAGATAATATCGCACACCAAAGAAACCTCCAATAAGTCCGCCATAGATCGCTAATCCACTTCCGGATAATAACATTTCAAGTGGTCGCTGTATAAATTCAGCCGGAGTCTCCAATACAGCAAATAATTTTGCCCCAATAACTCCACAAACAGCAGCATATACTGTTATGTCTCCAATCTTATGATGAGGAAAAATTGATTTTTTTTCAATGATAGGCTTTGGAAGCGCATTTTTGTTTATTTCCCAGTATTTGAAACCCGCAAACACTATTAAGCCCAGTAAGCCCAATAAAAAATTGCCCTTCGTACTTAAGATTGCGGCAGCTGGATCGAGCCGAAATACTTCAAAGTCGGTTAGAACAAGTCCACCCTTGAAACCAACTATAAAACCGAGGATGCTATTTGCAAGAAGGTCTTGCCATTTAGGTTTTGCCCCAAGTACAACCTCTTCAATCTTGGCTTTGAATTTACCTTGCTCCGCTAACTTTACTAATTCTCTTCTAAGAATAACTGAAGCAGACAGAATACCGAGAACCAAGAACAGACCAAAAGTCTTAAAGATTTGTGTCCAGTTATCTACTGGAGTTCCGAAAAGATCATTAAAAACATAGGAGAAATCCGGATACATAGCTGATATTTTTGACTTTTCTCAAAGATACTAATTACTTTTCCATGTAATTCCTCTTACTCGATCTATTTCTTTTTTTTATACGATGAGCACATTCCCATTATCCGCAATTTCTTTCAACTCAACTTCCACTATACTATTTAGTTTAGAATCATCATATGGAAATTCTACTTTGATATAATTATCGGTAAAACCAGAGAGCATATTTGAATTCCTATGCTTCTCAACCAACACTTTGCGCTTTTCACCCAAGAAGCTTTCATAGAAGTGGCGTTTCTTCTTTTCGGAAAGAATACTCAACATATCATTTCTCCTTCTTCGCTCCTCAACAGGAACTACTCCATCCATTTCAGCTGCAAGCGTATTCGCGCGTTCAGAATAAGTAAACACATGAAGATAAGAGACATCTAGCTCATTAATAAACTTGTATGTCTCCAGGAAATCCTCCTCTGTTTCACCAGGAAATCCTACGATAACGTCTACTCCAATACATGCATGGGGCATTTTACTTTTTATAGAAGCTACTCGATCTGCATACAACTCTCGCTTATACCGTCTTCGCATTGCCTTAAGCTGCTTATTATTTCCCGATTGAAGCGGAATGTGAAAGTGAGGTAAAAATTTTTTGGATGCTGCCACAAAGTCAATAACAGAATTATCCACTAGATTTGGCTCTATCGATGAAATACGATAGCGCTCAATACCTTCCACCTCGTCGAGTTCTTTAATAAGGTCTATAAAAAGAGCCTCTTTCTTTGGCTTAAGTCCCTCAATCACCTCTGTACCATTCCCAAAGTCTCCGAGGTTTACGCCGGTTAATACAATCTCTTGGACACCGCCCGCAGCAATCTTTTTTGCATTAGCAAGTACACTTTCGATAGTATCAGATCGTGATGCGCCACGCGCCTGAGGGATTGTACAAAATGAACATTTATAATTACATCCGTCTTGGACTTTCAAAAATGAACGTGTGCGATCACCGAAAGAAAATGCATTAACAAATTCATTAGCCTCCTTTACGTCACTTGCGTGCACAAGACCTTTACCTGGGGCTTTGCTTAATTCATTTACAAAATCAAGCACCCTAAACTTCTCCTTTGCTCCCAGCACCAAATCTACACCCGGTATTTCTGAAATCTCCTTAGGTTTAAGCTGTGCATAACATCCAATGACGACCACAACCGCATGAGGAGAAATCCTCAAAGCTTTACGAACAGTCTTACGACATTTTCGATCTGCAAAATCAGTTACCGAACAGGTGTTGATAACATATACATCCGCTCCTTCCTCAAATTTATTTACCGCATAACCAGCATCTTCAAAAAGCCTTCCTATGGAAGATGTCTCTGAAAAATTAAGCTTACATCCCAACGTATAAAATGCTACAGATCTTGGTGTTGCCATTAGACAATATTTATTTAGACTGCAAAATTATTCAAAATTAAGCAATTGAACAAGAGACTTTTAACTTAGTCCAATTCCTTCAATTGTTTTTTTAGTGCAAAAATCTCATCTCGGTATTGAGCCGCAGTGATAAAATCAAGTTCTTTGGCAGCTTTTTTCATACGCTGCTCTGTGACCTTAACCATCTTTTCAAGTTGATCCCTATCAGCATATTGTATAAGCGGATCAGCTACAAGACTTGGTTCCTGTTCCTTTTGATAATTAGGTTTTTCAGTTGCTCGTACATCAAGTATAGAATGCTTATTCATGATCTCCTCTTTAGTCCGTTTCACTGTCTGAGGAATAATACCATGTTTCTCGTTATACGCAATCTGAACCACACGTCTTCGATCGGTCTCATCAATAGTCCTACGCATACTATCCGTTATCTTATCAGCATAGAAGATAACCTTACCGTTGGCATTACGGGCAGCACGTCCTGATGTTTGTGTAAGTGATTTATCGTTCCTCAAAAAGCCCTCCTTGTCTGCATCAATAATTGCAACTAAAGATACTTCAGGCATATCTAGACCTTCTCGCAAAAGATTGACACCTACCAATACATCGAACTCCCCAAGTCTCAAATCTCGAATAATTTCAACGCGTTCCATCGTATCGATTTCTGAGTGTAAGTATCTGACTTTGATGCCTAGCTTAGCAAAATACTTGGATAATTCTTCGGACATACGCTTAGTAAGCGTTGTTACAAGTACCCGTTCATCCACCTCAACTCGCTTCCTAATCTCATCTAGAAGATCATCAACCTGATTTTTACTCGGGCGAACTTCTATTGGAGGATCTATCAAGCCCGTCGGGCGAATCAACTGTTCAACGACAACACCTTCTGTTCGCTCAAATTCATAATCACTTGGTGTAGCAGACACAAAAACAACCTGATTAATCAGCTCCTCAAACTCATTGAAGTTAAGTGGCCGATTATCCATAGCAGAAGGCAACCTAAATCCAAAATTCACTAAATTATTTTTACGAGCCCTATCACCACCCCACATACCTCGAACCTGTGGGATAGTCACATGACTTTCATCTATAATCATTAAAAAATCGTCAGGAAAATAATCCAACAGACAAAATGGCCGAGTTCCTGGCTTTCGACGATCAAAATACCTAGAATAGTTCTCTACCCCATTACAGTAGCCAAGCTCACGCATCATTTCCAAATCAAAATTGGTTCGTTCTCTAAGACGTTTTGCTTCAAGATACCTTCCTTCCTCTTCAAAATACTTGACTTGGCCTAGCATCTCTTCATCTATCTCTTGAAGGATACCTTTCATCCTATCCTTAGGTGCAACATAAAGATTTGCAGGAAAAATAGCAGCCTCTGAAAGGGACTCTACACGTTTCCCAGATTCAATCTCAATACGATCAATACATTCAATCTCATCACCAAAAAATGTAATTCTATAACCGTAATCTAAATAAGGCAAATTTATTGAAACGGTATCTCCACGAACTCGGAAAGTTCCCCGCCCAAAGTCAGTTTCTGTTCTAGAATAAAGGCTATCTACAAGCTTATACAAAAAAGCATTCCGACTTAAAACCTGTCCCTGCTCAATTCGTATAATACTTCCCTTATAATCCTCGGGATTACCCATACCATAGATGCAGGAAACGGATGCTACAATTACAACATCACGCCGCCCTGAGAGCAAGGAAGATGTTGCACGAAGTCTAAGCTTATCTACTTCATCATTAATCTGAAGGTCTTTCTCGATGAAAGTATCGGACACTGATATATAAGCTTCCGGTTGATAATAATCATAATAAGAAACAAAATATTCGACTGCGTTGTCTGGAAAAAACTCTCTAAACTCCCCATACAACTGAGCAGTTAAAGTCTTATTGTGAGTAAGAATAAGAGTAGGCCTATTGAGTTTCGCAATTACATTAGCCATGGTAAAAGTCTTACCAGAACCAGTGACCCCCAAAAGCACCTGTGCTTTTTCATTCTTGTCGACACCTTCGACCAACTGATCTATAGCCTGAGGCTGATCTCCAGTTGGCTTAAAAGGTGCATGTAAGTTAAATGCCATTTGCCATTAGATTTAAACAATAAAGATAAGGCAAAAAGAGAGGTATAAGTTTAAGTATTATGCTTTTATTTCCCTTTAAAAGATTTAAGATCTCCATTTCTCAACAAGGTATTAAACAAATCGGGAATCCGAGCGGGCGAACAATTGAAAACAGGTATATCAACATTCCTTATTCGCTGGGCGAATTTTTTATCAAAAGATGGTTTGTTCTCATCCGATAGAGAAGGTATACAGACTAGCTTTACACCCTTCGTATGCATATCTAATAGCTCAGATAATGCGCCATCCTCCGATCCCCCCTCAAACAAATCAGAGATCATAATCAAGACAGACTTCTCGGGTTGGTCGATGACCTTATTTGTATATGCAGCTGCCTTATGGATATCTGTCCCACCTCCCAACTGAATACCAAATAATAACTCAACTGGGTCCTCCAACTGATCCGTTACATCAACTATTTCATTTGAAAAAAGTATAAGGTGCACTTTTAATGCAGGTAAGCGAGAAAGAATACCTGCGGCTAATCCTGCATAAATTAGAGAGCCTGTCATAGAATAGGACTGATCTACCAATAAATAAATCCTGTCAAGGCTCTTTCCCTTTGGCTTATTTCCCAACAATTGTTTGAGAACAACTGCATCTATATCTTCTTGATAATTTTTTAGATTGGCTTTTATCGTCTGTGTCCAATTAATTTCCCTAAACTTTGGTTTTCGTGTGCGAACAGAATAATTCAAGGCTCCCCTTGTCTTCTCGACCAAACTAAATCCAATTTCTTTACTAAATCTAGAAGCTATCTTCTCAATAACAGCACGTGCTGCGCTTTTTACATCGTCAGGTATAAGATGTTTCATCGAGATGATATTCGATGCTAAATTTATATCAGGAATAAGATTATCAATCAATTCCTTTTCTTTCAATAACTGTATTAAATCTAGCCGCTCTAATGCATCCTTTTGCATGATCACAACTTGGTCGTCTGGGAAGTGCTCTTTTATATCGGCAAGCCAACGCTGCACTTTAGGATTTCGCCCCTGAAGATCCCCGTATAAATCCGGCTGATAAAGCGAACCAACTGCATTATCTATTTCCTGATCTTCTGTATTTAGATCATTCAAATCACCTTCCTTTTGGCTTTTCCCTAGAATGAGCCGCCATTTCCTAATTCGACCGTCCACAAATCAAAAGTTTTGTTATTTTGTTGTAAGTTAAGTACTAGGCTTTTAATAATCGAAAATCTTTTCTTTTGAATAAAAATGATCAAGACCTGGACTCTATGTTTGATAAGGATCAGTCAGAAGTACTTCAATCTATCAAGCTTAGTCGAATCCTTTTGCCTGTCTTCTTGGGTATAGCTGTTGTAATAATATTGCTCTACAGATCATTTGATATAGAAGAGTTCAGAGATATAACCTGGGATAGACATATACTGATCTGGATAACAGTTGCTATAATCTTCTTAATTTTAAGACACTGTGCATATGCTTATAGAATCTACACCCTTTCGGACAAAAAGTTTTCCTGGTGGAAATGTATAGAGTTGATTTTTATATGGGAATTTAGCTCTGCAGTCTCACCAACCTCAGTCGGTGGATCAGCAGCAGCCTTTTTTGTATTAGCTCAAGAAAAGTTATCCACTGCAAGAACAGCTACAATAGTAACCTACACTATTGTGCTCGACACTTTGTTCTTTGTTGTTACTCTACCTATCTGGATCGCAATCCTCGGTTTTTCAATTATAAGACCTAATATGGAAAGCTTTAAAGACCTTGATGCATTAGGGTATACTTTCCTATTAGCCTATCTAGGTATGGCAGCTTACGGATTTTTATTTTATTGGGGACTTTTCCAACAACCCAAAAAAATAAAACAATTTTTAAGCTGGATTACAAAACTTAAGCCACTAAGAAGATTTAACGAAAAAGCAAAGTCCTTAGGAGATGACATTATGATTGCTTCGGAAGAAATGCGATCCAAAGACAAACTATTCCACACCAAAGCATTTTTATCAACATTCCTTGCTTGGACCTTCAGATTCACAATTTTATCTAGTTTAATCATAGCTTTTACACCTATATCCATTGATTTCCAGACACAATTTGCGTTATTTGCACGTTTAGAGACCATGTTCGTCATCATTGCCTTTAGCCCTACCCCTGGAGGAGCAGGAGTAATCGAGGCATTGTTCAGTTCCTTTTTTACTGATTATATGGAAAAAGGCACGCAAACATTGGTTATTTCTTTTATCTGGCGAATGATAACCTACTACTCCTATTTAACAATTGGAGCATTTATCATTCCAAATTGGTTAAGGAAAGTCATTAATGAAAGAAAGAAGAAGCGAATTCAACAAAGAAATAGCAACTAAGCTTATGGGATACGAATTAATAGAAGAGCATTTTCCAAACCTGACTGAGGTTCAAAAGGAACAATTCAAAGCACTGGAAGGACTTTACAAAGAATGGAATGAAAAGATAAATGTAATCTCAAGAAAAGATACTGAAAACATTTACGAACGACACATCCTGCACTCCCTCTGTATTGCAAGGCTAGTTGAACTTAATCCAGGAAGTTCAGTACTTGACCTCGGGACAGGCGGAGGATTCCCGGGTATACCAATGGCTATATTATTCCCCAAGACTCAGTTTACACTAATTGATGGTACAAAAAAGAAAATCTTAGTAGTAAGTGAGATAGCAGAAGCTATAGGTCTCAAAAATGTACGCCCAAAACATCTTCGTGCAGAAGACTGCACAGAACGGTTTGATTTTGTTATCACAAGAGCTGTTGCAGGTTCAGATAAATTGATAAACTGGTCAAGAAGACTTATCAAGAAAAAGCAAGAACACACGCTGCCAAATGGCGTAATTGCATTGAAGGGAGGAGATATAAACAGGGAAACTACCTTACTCGGAAAAAAAGAATATCATGAAATATATCCTTTAAGAGATCTTATTGATAGAGAGCTATTTGATGACAAATACATTCTGTACATCCAATGGTAAAAAAAAGGGTTTGGGAAGACTCCCAAACCCTTTTTCCTATTAATTAACTAAAGAAGAATCTTCCTCCTTCTTTTTCTTTTTCTCTTTTGTTACCGGTTCCTCCTCAACATCAAGCCCGGCTATTTTAACTTTTATTTTCTCTTCAATCTCCTTAGCGACTTCTGGATTATCAACCATAAATTGCTTAGCTGCTTCACGGCCTTGAGCTATTTTAACACCGCCGTAGCCATACCAGGCACCACTCTTATTTATAATATCTTGATCAACACCAATATCAATAATCTCACCAACTTTCGAAACACCCTCTCCATACATGATATCAAATTCAGCAATTCTAAAAGGAGGTGCTAATTTATTTTTCACAACACGCACTTTTACGTGATTACCCTTTACATTACCCTCTTTATCTTTTATTGCAGAACCAGAACGGCGAATATCTAAACGAACAGAAGCATAAAACTTTAGTGCATTACCACCAGTAGTTGTCTCTGGATTACCAAACATAACCCCAATCTTCTCACGTAGCTGATTGATAAATACACAACAACATCCCGAGCGACCAATTGCTGCAGTTAGTTTCCTTAAAGCTTGAGACATTAATCGAGCCTGAAGCCCCATCTTAGAATCCCCCATTTCTCCCTCAATCTCAGCACGAGGTACTAAAGCCGCTACTGAATCAATTACAATGATGTCTATTGCACCAGAACGAATCAAGTTCTCCGTAATCTCAAGCGCTTGCTCACCATTATCAGGTTGGGAAATCAATAAATTCTCTGTATCAACACCTAGTCCTTCTGCATAGAATCTGTCAAAGGCATGCTCTGCATCAATAAAAGCAGCAATCCCCCCGTTCTTCTGACACTCTGCAATAGCATGTATAGCTAATGTTGTTTTACCAGAAGATTCAGGTCCGTAGATCTCTACTACCCTACCTTTAGGAAATCCGTTTACACCAAGTGCAATATCTAGACTCAACGACCCCGTAGGAATAGTTTCAACCTCCATGACTTGCTTATCGCCTAAACGCATTACAGATCCTTTTCCGTAGGTCTTTTCAAGGCGATCAACTGTCATCTGCAGTGCCTTCAGTTTGGCTTCTTTTTCCTTTGACATATATTCTGAGTTTATGTGGTTTGTATTAGAACAAATATTAACAAAAAAAGCTTCAAAAAAAGCGAGTATATTTAAAAATATTTGAACAACACAAATCAAACTTAAAACTTTTTGTTTAAAAAAACAAATTGTTTTAAACAAAAAAATAAAAAAGCCGCTTTAAAAGCGGCCCTTATTTTTAATCAACATTCTCAGAAGCTGATCGTTTACTGTATTCCATAATATTATCAATAGTCTGCTTCTTAGGCTTACTATTTATGCTATTGAGTAACTGATAGGTACTATCAATCTCCTCAAATTCGTCAAAGGCAACATTGTCAGTTAATAGAACATCCAGATGACTGGACTCCTCATCGTCATTCAATTCGCCGTAGATAAAAAGTATAGAATTTAAATGTGTAGAGTTATAATCCATATAGACTAATTAATTTATAGTGAATTTAGAATTACCTTTATAACTAACTAAAAACTATAATATTGTGCTTAAAATACAATTATCTTAAAATAACTAAGCGCTAATCCTAAAGCGGTATTTACGAATGACCTTTTTATTAGAAAATACTAACAAAATGTAATCTCCCTGTCCCAAATCACTCACATCCAATTCCTTAACATGTTTACCAACAGACTGCACAGGTAGGTCTAAACTTTTCACCAAAGATTTATTTACCCGAAGGACCTTAGCTGAGACAGCCGCTCGATTCTCCAAAGAGTACGAAAACCGCACACGCTTGTTTACAGGAACTTCAAGCCTCGCAAATCGTTCCCACGCCGACAACATATCATTGACCTTAGGTTCTTCACTCAAGTAAGTATGTTCTTGTAATTCAGAAAATAAAATTGAATTATCCGGAGCCCGCATGATAAATCGATATGTAATTGTTCCTTTTCCTGCAATGTCTAAATCCGTACAGGAGTAATTAATCTGTGAAGATAAAACTGATTTTTCATTACTCAGATCAGTAAAGGTCTTACCTCCATCCGCAGACCGACTGATTTCTAATGTACAACCAGAGGGTTCATTTTCAGTACTGATTCCTAATATGGCTTTGCCATTCTTAATCTCTATTTCCTTAAGATCAAAGACAACAGACTGCCTCGCACTTAATAAGTCAGTCTTAAAAAAATCTGGCCGACCAATTTGCAAAACACCATCGGAATCTTTTCTCCAAACAGGAAAATCAGATGGAACACGAAACGGTTCTACCTTATCAAAAGTTGGAACTCTATGAGAAGACTCAGGTATTGGAATGGTTCGAATTTCAATGCCTGAAGATGAAACAAATATTAATTTAAACTGATTGAAACTTCCAGTATGCCTTGTCCAAGCATTTTCAATATTGACAGTTCGAAGTGGCGCACCCCAGCAGCCTTCACCAATATAAACTGTTCCATCACCTGCACGCTCATATCCTCTTTCGGCATTGGGGCCAATAGATGGTTTTATGGGATAGCTTGTCTTCATAACGTGGGCATCGGACTCTATAGCAAGATCCACCCCAAACTTATAGAACAAAGGGGCCCAATGCTTTAAAAGATCTAAGCGCATTTTCTTCTTACTTGTATGTGGACTGATAGAATGATGGTACTGCGCAATTTTCCATTTAAAACCTTGACTTCGCTCCAGCTCTTGCCTCAACCAACCTGATTGCGCAGGTGCAGAGGGATGTAAAGAATTTAGTGAAATTATATTAACAAGGTCTCCTCCTATCTGAACGGAATAATATATAGCAGCTGCCTTCAAACCAAACATCTCTGTCATCAACTTATTATCAGGCTCGTGATTCCCTCGAGCTACAATTATTGGAAAAATCTGCCCATCAGCAGAAAAAGTCAACTGCCAATCATCTAGCCAAGCTTTCCATTCTGTAGGACTGGAGTTATTTGTCATATCTCCAGAAAACAATACACATGTTGGTTGAACCTTGGACACCATTTTATTAGCTTCCCTTCTTACCTTTCTATAATTCCTAGAATCCCCACCAGAAATCATTTTTATCTTCTCATTTCTTGAATCGGAAGCAGTTTTAAAATAATAACGATTAGAAAAGCCCTCTGAATCAGCAACGACAAAATAATAAACCGTATTCGCATTTAATCCTGATAGATGCACAAACTTACTATCCATACCTCTGCTCGAAGTAGAAAGTGTTACAGTTTTAGAATACAAATATTGCTTCAACCTTGTTCCTCTATCTGTAGTACCGAAGTAAAGCGTAGGATTCGAGCCAGAGATTTGGTTCCAACCAATTATTGCTGTAGAAGAGGCGTCACCTTCCCACATTACCCGAAGTTTATCAACTTCGGCTTTCAGGGAATTAATCCCGCAAAAGAACAAAACGAAAAAAAATAAATTGGCTTTAATATTCCCAATATCTCGCATATAAATGGCCGTTTATTAAACCTCTAGAAAATGAAGCAATAAAGTTAAATTATTTTTATTTAGATATTAAATAAACTTAAGATCTGAATTTGTGTCAAATTTATCTAATTATCTACATCTCAACCCCTAAAAATAATCGTTTGTATCTGCTTTTTATTGTACTTTAGGCGATAATTTTAAAACCTGTTAACTAATTTATCATGGCCGATAGAATTGTTGATGAACTAATCAACCAAGAACTAAACAGACAACTAAGAGGTGTAGAACTAATTGCCTCTGAGAACTTTACTTCAAAAGCAGTAATGGATGCCGTGGGCTCATGCTTGACCAATAAGTATGCAGAAGGATACCCAGGAAAAAGATATTATGGAGGTTGTGAAGTTGTTGATAAAATAGAACAACTCGCTATCGATCGTGTAAAAGAATTATTTGGTGCTGATTATGCAAATGTTCAGCCACACTCAGGTGCACAAGCAAATGCTGCAATATTTTTAGCTGTACTCAAGCCTGGAGATAAGATCCTAGGCTTTGATCTCGCACATGGAGGACACCTATCGCATGGTTCACCCGTAAATTATTCCGGTAAAATATATCAACCCTCTTTCTATGGCGTCGAAAAGGAAACTGGCCTAATAGACATGGACAAGGTTGAAGCTATAGCAATAAAGGAACAACCAAAACTAGTCATTTGTGGTGCTTCCTCGTACTCAAGAGATTGGGACTATAAAAGATTTAGAGAAATAGCAGATAAAGTCGGTGCATTACTCCTTGCAGATATTTCACACCCTGCAGGTCTTATAGCAACAGGACTTTTGAACAATCCTATTGAATATTGTCATATCATTTCATCAACTACTCATAAAACACTCAGAGGACCAAGAGGAGGTGTATTTATGATGGGTAAAAACTTTGACAATCCTTGGGGAAGAACCACCAAAAAAGGAACGACAATCAAGATGTCCGCAATCTTAAATTCTGGAGTATTTCCAGGTATGCAAGGAGGTCCTCTTGAACACGTAATTGCAGGTAAAGCAATCGCCTTCGGAGAAGCATTAAAAGATGATTACAAGGTATACACTAAAAAAGTAGTCAAAAATGCACAGTCCATGGCAGCAGCCTTCGTTGACAAAGGATATGACCTAATTTCAGGTGGAACAGATAACCACCTTATGTTGATTGATCTACGATCAAAAGGAAGAACAGGGAAAGAAATCGAAAAGGCACTTGAACTTGCTGATATTACAGTAAACAAAAATATGGTTCCCTTCGATACACAATCTCCTTTTGTCACATCAGGGATTCGTTTAGGTACTGCAGCCATAACTACTCGAGGTCTGAATGAAACTGATTGTACGAAGATTGTTGATTGGATTGACACAGTCGTATCAGACTGCGAAAACGAAGAACTCTTGCGTTCGGTTCGTTCTGAAGTAAACGCATTCATGCAACCTTATCCGCTTTATTAAATGAATATAAGAATCGTTCAAAGAGAAGATATCGATAAAGTAAAGTGGAACTCCTGCGTACACTATGCAGAAAAAGGCAATCCATTTGGCTATCTATGGTTTCTCGATAATATTTC
>JBELIG010000069.1:0-5677 GCA_042091035.1 Sphingobacteriales bacterium
ATAAAAACTATGCGATGACCTAGAAAATTACAAGTCTAAGAATAAATCCAAGAGATAGCTTATACAGTCTGGGTAAGTGGACTTTATATTAATCAAGGAATCAAAACTATAGGTTTCAATTCATCCAAAGCTTTCTTGAATTTATTTGGCTTTTCTCTATATTTGACTCAAGAACAATGCAGTCAAATAAAATCAATTATACATGATCAATAAAAAAGTAAGTGGCCCAAAAGAAGCCCTTCAAGGACTTAAAGATGACATGACCCTAATGGTTGGTGGATTTGGTCTTTGTGGGATTCCTGAAAATGCTATTCAAGAAATGGTTGAAATGGGTGTTACTGGGCTCACCTGTATATCCAACAATGCAGGGGTCGATGACTTTGGACTAGGACTTTTACTGGATAAAAAACAGATCAAGACCATGATCTCCTCTTATGTTGGAGAGAATGCTGAGTTTGAACGTCAGATGCTTAGTGGTGAACTTGAGGTAATCCTTACACCACAGGGAACATTGGCAGAAAAATGTCGAGCGGCGCAGGCTGGTATTCCAGCATTTTATACACCAGCAGGTTACGGTACAGAGGTCGCTGAGGGCAAAGAATCTCGCGAATTCGAAGGAAAGATGTATTTAATGGAGGAAGCCTACAAAGCAGACTTTGCTATTGTAAAAGCTTGGAAAGGCGATGAAGCAGGAAATCTGATATTCAAAGGTACTGCCCGCAACTTTAACCCTTGCATGGCAGGAGCCGGTAAAATTACAATTGCTGAAGTAGAAGAATTGGTGCCAGCTGGCGAATTGGATCCCAATCACATTCACACACCGGGTATTTTTGTGCAACGCATATACCAAGGTGCCAAGTTTGAGAAGCGTATTGAGCAATTAACAACCAGAAAAAGAGATTAAGCCATGGCATTAGATAAAAATGGAATCGCAAAACGAATCGCAAAGGAAGTCAAAGATGGCTATTTTGTAAATTTAGGCATCGGTATTCCTACACTTGTTGCAAACTTTGTACAAGAAGATATAAGCGTAGAATTTCAATCTGAAAACGGTGTTCTAGGCATGGGTCCCTTCCCCTTCGAAGGAGATGAGGATGCAGACCTGATCAATGCAGGAAAGCAAACAATAACTACTTTAAATGGAGCATCTTTCTTTGACTCTGCAACCAGCTTCTCAATGATCCGAGGTCAACATGTTGACCTTACTATCCTTGGTGCAATGGAAGTGTCTGAGAATGGAGATATTGCCAACTGGAAGATACCGGGAAAGCTAGTAAAAGGTATGGGTGGAGCAATGGATCTGGTGGCTTCGGCAGAGAATATCATTGTTGCTATGATGCATACGAACAAGCGCGGAGAATCTAAGATTCTAAAACGATGTTCACTACCACTTACAGGGGTAGCTTGTGTAAAAAAGATTGTTACAAACTTGGCTGTGCTTGAAGTTGTAGAAGGTGGTTTTAAATTGCTCGAACGAGCTCCTGGAGTACATGTTGAAGAGATTCAAAATGCTACTGAAGGAAACCTAATCATAGAAGGTGATATTCCTGAAATGAAACTCTAAAATTAAGGGGAGTTGTATAGAAACTCCCCTTAATTAATATTTTTTATGACCGAATTCCAAACTTCAGAATAAGAACAAATCATACATTCAATTCGAATTTCAAAATTGAATTCTGAATCAGCTCATAGAGTTCTTGGACTTCATATGCGGAAAATCGAAGTCGCAAGTTCAAATTACTAGTCTTAAAATAAATGCACTGATGTGGACAATAGTCCCTATTGAAAATGTGCAGCATGCAGGTCTGAATATGCTCAAAGAAAAGATTTAAATCCTCGTAACTTTTATCCAGGACAAAATTACCAAACTCAAGTCGAAAACACTCCAAGTCCTCACTCAAGATAACTTGCCCATTACGACTCTCCGCTAACTTAATAGTAAACTTACTCTCATTCATTTGACTAAGTGATTGCTTTAATAGATTTTGAATTTGAATCAAACTTCAAAAAGCCTATCAAATTTAATTTCAAGACTTTAGGAAGGCATATCCCTTGTTTTTAATTGCTTTCAAACCCAAGGCTTAAACAAACTTAATTATTTTTATTTAGACTTATTATAAATAACGAACGGTTTTTTATCTTTGCTCTAAACTAAACATTTCATCGAAACAATTATCGAATATGAATCGCTTGTTACAAATAGTACTACCTGTATTAATGTGGGCAATCTTAAGCCTTAATGCCTCCGCACAAAGTAAAAAAGCACAAGATCTAATGGCTATCAAATCTATGGCTGGCTGTTATGACATTGAGTTTAAGTATACAGAGACTTTTGCTCCTGAAGTTGATTATGAATTTGCATACGATTATACCTCAGCAGCATTTGAATGGGCAGAAATAGTAGAAGAGTCTAAAGATAAAGTTGTCCTTCAACACCTACTAATCATCCAAAGAGACTCTATGCCAGCATATATCATAAAGCACTGGAGACAAGATTGGGAATATCAGTCAGAAAGAGACTTTACCTACAATACTGATAACAAGTGGATGTTCAACAATCTAGACAAAAAATCAAACAAAGGAAAATGGACACAGAGTGTTTATCAGGTTGACGATAGTCCAAGATATAGTGGAACTGCAACTTGGACACATGTAGATGGAGTATCATCTTGGTACCACAAGGCAGATAGCCCTCTACCAAGAAGAGAGTATTCTAAAAGAAGTGACTACAACTTGATGAAGCGTGGTAACAGAGTTCAAGTCATGGATTATGGATGGTTACACGAGCAGGATAACGACAAAATTATCCGTGAAAATGGGGCGGATGTTTTACTAGTTCAAGAGAAAGGGTATAACACCTACAAAAAACGCCCTGACTCAGATTGTCAGGCAGCGACTAAATGGTGGGCAGAGAATCAAACTATGTGGACAGATGTGCGCGATGTTTGGGACGAGCAATATAAAAATGCTGTTGAGCTAAAACTAGAGAAAAAAGTAGATGATAAAATGCTTTATGAGCACTTATTCTATGGTGGAAAAACTTGGAATAAAGAAGAGATAGAGGTACTGATAGAAAGCTATAAAATTCAAAAGTAAGTTCTAATCAATTCGTACTATAGAATCCCTATAAATACATGGATTCTACAGTTTTATTAAACATTAATCCCATGTACTTATTCAAACTAATATTTTTAAGTTCGTTAATTACTGCTTCGCTTAGCTTCTCTAATCCATGGTCCGAAAAGTTAAAATTAAAAGTAGATAACTGCGTAAAATCTACCTACCCAGAAGTGGATTATGATTTGATGCCAATGAAAATATCTGTTTTGCAGGAAGAAAAAACAAAGCTTGATATTGAAAATAACTTGTATACAATCAAAAGTAACACAGGGACCATTGGCTACATTTTTGTGGAACAGGCACCAAGCATGAAGAATGTGTTTGATTATGCAGTTGTACTTTCTCCTGAACTCGAAATAGTAAACACCAAGGTCCTTATATATAGAGAACAACATGGACGTCAGATCGGGGCTAAGAGGTGGTTGCAGCAATTTTTCAATATGGATAGTAGTAGCAGACCTGTCTTGGGAAAAGATGTAGATGGCATAACAGGTGCGACTATCTCGGCGACAAGCATGACCAATGCAGTCCATGATTTACTTGTAGATATCGATTACCTAAAAGCGCAAGGATACTTTACGAATGACTAGTGATTTTTCCTTACATACACTAGACCGAAAGTTAAAGGTGCTTATTGTTTGTTTTACAATCACACTTTCTATTGGCTTTTATACAGGTATCAATTTTGTAAACTTCACAACACAAGGAACACCGACAGGTATAGAAGAAAATTACCTCGGAAATGAAGCGGACATGGAGGCTGAGGTTATGAAGTTCAAGAAGAGCGAACATGAGATGCTGAACATACTGCATACCCACTTTTTAAGCCTATCCTTGATTTTTTTCATACTTGCACTTCTCGTCTATGGCTGTAGCTGTCCAGATAAATTAAAATGGGCATTAATGACAGAACCACTCATCTCCGTATTCCTAACCTTTGGAGGAATCTACATGCTATGGTCTGGTATTGATTGGATGGTATATGTAATTATCCTAAGCGGATCACTAATGACATTGAGCTATACATTATCCATTTTGATAATATGGAGGAGTCTCCTAAAGAAATCTTAATTCCTCCATTCAAAATCAACTTTTTTCATATCGATTCCTTTCTGATACAGTTATCTTACATAATCAGAAGCCTTGATAATAGAATATAATACATATATAAATAATTTAGATAGAATTAGATTGAAATAAGTAAATCAAAAATCTAATTAATATGAAGCTAATTTTACATGTACTTATTTTCTTTACTCTAAGTATTTCTTCTTCATTACAGGCACAAATTCTTAAGGACTGCAGATTACCAAATAGTGTTCCGAATAGACCTGGGGAACACGATGACAATGGTAAGATGCATATGGGAGATTTTAATGGAGACGGTTTTCAGGATATCATTGTTCCTGCAAACACTTCTCCGCTTGCCTTCAACGATGGCACAGGACATTTCAACCAAGACTTTTCTTTTTCTATTGACGAGGGAGGCTATAGCTCTTCTATCGGAGATCTGGACGGAGATGGAGATCTGGACCTTGTTACCCTATATGGTTTTTATCATGCTAATATTCCTGCCACTAGATACTTGACCATTTATTTGAATGATGGCCAAGGCAAACTGATAAAAGATCCAAACCAATCGCTTCCTGGGCTGGCCATGGGAGATATGGAAATTGTCGATATTGATCAGGATGGGGATTTAGATATCTTCCACACAGGAGTATATTGGCCTGGTACTATGTATAGCTATTTATTTATGAATGACGGTCAGGGGGCCTTTTCTTTGGAAAGTCAGGAGGGCCTGGTTGCTATGTGTGAAGGAGATATATCCTTTGAGGACCTAAACGGAGATGGCACACCGGACCTTTTATTTACAGGCATGTCACAAAGACTTACGGAAGAAGATACCACAGTTTTTATGGTACCAAAATATTACTTTAATGATGGTGATGGTTTCTTCACGGAAGAATTAAACCATCAATTACCAAATGCCATGTACAGCTGCATTGGAGTTGTAGATATTGACTTGGATAATGATAATGACCTTGTTTTACTAAGTGAAGAAGATGGCTACCAGAGACAGGCTTTTTTATTCCTGAATAATGGCTCTGGGGCCTTTGAAGAATCTATAGAACTTCCTGTATCTATACCGGAATTAGCTCATTTTGAATTTGGTGATATTGATAATGATGGAAGGACAGATATGGTTCTTATGGGCGGCCATGATATAGGTACCACTGATGAAAAAGTGGTTAAAATCCTTATTAACAAAGGTGATTATCAATTTGAAGTAAAATCAGATCATGGCATAAAGAGTAGCTATAATCCCCAGTTCAAATTACTGGATATTGACAATAATGGAACACTTGATCTTGTACTGCCCTTCGACTCTGGCATTTATTATAATGACGGAGAGGGTAATTTTAATACTCAAGCAAATTGGTTCAGAAACCTGGAGGAGTCTTATTTCAAAAAAGCTGATCTGAACGCAGACGGATTCCCTGATATTATTCATTGGGGAAGAGACCAAACAGGTCAGGCTGTAGCCAATCTTCAT
>JBELIG010000069.1:5777-13991 GCA_042091035.1 Sphingobacteriales bacterium
CGGAGGACCTTAACGAAGATGGGCTAAAAGACCTTATCCTGTCAGGAAGAGATATTGACCTCAATACGGTATCAAAGGTTTATAAAGGATTTGGTTCAGGACAATTCGAACTAGTCAAAACACTGAATCTGAGTATAAGCACACTAAAAAGGCTAGATATCAATGGTGACGGTCTTATGGATTTTGTATTTAAAGCAAAAGAAGACTATTCAGATAATAGAGCTGATATTTATATTAGTTTGGGAACACAATCCTGGGAATCCATCTTAGAGCAAATCCCCTCTCCTATTGGGGGAATATTAGCATTGGCAGATTATCATACAGAAATCCAAACCATAAAAGACTCCCAGGGAGAATATATACTTTACAATGGTTCTGCGAACAAAGAAAGGCTTTTAAAAAAGAATATAGATAATACCTTCCAATCTATATATAGCTCCTTCGCCGATGAACGCTTACTATATACGGGGGATATCAATATGGATGAAATAGGAGACTATATTCATATCGACAAAGACTATTATGGTGAATATTATTCTATTGTCAACTTCCTTGACGATGAGATGATTACGATCGACTCCATTTTAGCTCCACAAGGACAATTCACACAAACAAAATCTTATTTGAGTGAGGACTTCGATAAGGATGGAGATACGGATGTGCTTATACTAAAGGAAAATGGAGAAATAAACTACCTGATTAATCAAAGCCTACAGCCAGCTGAACTGCTGCAGCCGGAAGAAGAAAGTCGCTTTCTGCTCTTTCCTAACCCAGTTATATCTACAAAACTTACTATTGTATTGGATGAAGACTGGGCGGAAGTAAAGGATTATATTATTTATGACCGGCTCGGTTCTGTAGTACAACAAGGTCAATTAGCTTCACCTGCGGACAGTCCATATCAAGAGATCGAACTCAAAAAGACTAGCACGGGATTGTACAGTATACTGATCTACTCAAAAGACCGAAAAAGCAGCCAATCCTTTTTTGTCCAACAAAATTGATCCTATTCAAATTAATATTTAAGTAGACGAGCAGGCAGGAAGATCAAATATATCTTCCTGCCTTTTTCTATTTAAAAAAACAAGACAAAACGCAATTTAGAAGCCTTTATAATCAAATTATATATAAAAAAAATAATTATTAATACCACTAGCTTTAAACATATTAAACCAACCAAGTTAATTTTTATGAAACAGTTTTATTTTATTTTCCTTTTATTCGCCAGTACAGCACAGGCTCAACTATTAGTTGAAGCTGTAGGAGATCATAATATTCCAAGTAGACCATTTTTCATTGAACAAACCGGTGAAGTCGGTGAAATTCATGTAGCTGATTTTAATACAGATGGTTTTCCAGATATTTTGGTGCCGTCCAACAGTTTTCCGCTTGCCTTAAACGATGGATCAGGACATTTTTTCCAAGACTATTCTACAGAGATTGATCCGGAAAATTACTGCTCAGCAGTCGGAGATATAGATGGGGATGGGGATCTTGATTTCATTGCAACATTTGGCTTTACCCAATTACACCCGGATGATAAAAAGATGAAGATCTACTTGAACGACGGGCAGGGACATTTCACCCTAGACGAGAATCAAGTTTTCCAAGGACTTTCCGATGGAGTCCTAGAGCTGGAAGATCTTGATCAGGATGGTGATCTTGATATATTCCATACAGGTATCTATAATCAATATATATTGGACTCCATGATGATAACATATATTTTCATAAACGATGGTTCCGGTGAATTTGTGCCCGAATTTCAAACGGATATAGTTCCCATGTGTGAGGGGGATATAGGTATTAGAGATCTTAGCGGTGATGGAGCACCGGAGATCATTATTACGGGAAGATCCATGATTGATTCAGCGGGAACAATTATAATTGTCGACGATTCATTTTACTACATGAATGATGGATCGGGAAATTTCACACTTGAAGAGAGTGCTGACTTAGCCAATGCGATGTATAGCCATGTCGGCATAGTAGATATAGATCAGGACAACGATAATGACCTTGTGCTACTAAGTGAAGAAGATGGAAATGAAAGACAAGCATTCTTATACATTAACGACGGGAGTGGTTCCTTTACCCAATCTGTAGAGCTTCCCGTTTCTATTCCTGAAGGGGCTCATTTTGAATTTGAAGATATTGATAATAATGGAAGTGTAGACATGATCTTGATGGGAGGATCCATTCTTAGTCAGCAGGAATATGCTATCGAAGTTCTTATAAATACCGGCAATTATGTCTTTGAAGCAACTTCTAATTATACCATTGCTCGAAAGCTCAATCCAAGTTTTGAACTCCAGGATATAAATAATGATGGTCATCCTGACTTGATACTCCCATTTGATTCAGGTGTTTACTATAATGACGGAGCAGGTCACTTCGATAATGAATACTTATGGTTTAAAGACCTCAATCAATCGGAATTTGAAGTCATCGATTTAAATGGAGACAGCTATATGGATATGATTCACTTTGGGCGTGATCAAAATGGAAGGGAACTAGCTAATATTCATTTAAATACTTCGACGAAAAGCTTTGAATACAACGAAACAATCTACGAACATGACAGTCTGGCGGTCCTGGATATTGCAGCTGTCCACCTGAATGAAGATCAGAATTTGGATCTCCTTATACTCACAGAAGGTGAATCGACAGAGAATATACACTATTTCATAAATCAAGATAATCAGACCTTCTCCGAGGTGGAGCTCTCTCTTTTCGATGAAGCAAACTGGAGCAGTATAATAGCAAAAGACCTCAATGAGGATGGTCAAGCAGATATCATACTCTCCGGAACTGATGCGAATAATGAAGCGCTATCTCAAATATACCAGGGAATGAATGAAGGAGATTTTGATAAAGTCAAAACCTTGAGTACCATGATAGCGGCTATTGAAACCTTGAACATCGATGACGATGGCATCCTTGATTTTGCCTTTCTCGGACATAATATCTTCAGTACATTTACCTACAAACTCCTACTAAGTAAGGGGACTAGTTCGTGGGATAATTTTTTGGAAGAGCAAGAATTACTTAGTTCCGCAGCTACTTTTCCGAATGCCTACCAAGCAATTAATGTAATAGAGGACCAAAATGGTTTACATATACTATTAAACAGTAATAAGCACATCCTTTTTACACAGGATGAAACAGGAGCCTTTATACAAGAGTATACGACAGCTGGATCCCCTTTTGAAAAAAGTCTACTATACTCAGGAGACCTAAATGATGATGGAATGGCAGATTACCTATATAGCTTCGATGAAAACGAAGACTATCCTAGTAACAGCCTGGTAAATATCGTCGATGGGGATCTGCTCCTTATGGATTCTATATTTGCCCCACAACGTAATTTTATCGGTAAATTCATATTCAAGCATGCAAGTGCGGACTTCGATCTGGATGGGGATCTGGATGCACTTATCCTACAAAATAATGGAGAGCTAAGCTACCTGGTCAACCAAAGACTGGAACCGAATGCGATCTTTGAAACAGCAAAAGAAAGCTCGTTTACCCTATTCCCCAACCCTACTGCCCAGTCCAGTATAAATATCCAACTACCGGAAGACTGGCAAGAAGAAAAGCATTTTATGATTTTTGATCAATCAGGCCGTTTGGTACAGAGAGGAGTACTGCATGACGCTGGACAACAACAGCAGATCGAATTGATAGGAAGACAAGCTGGCTTATACTCCATATTGATCTACTCAAAAAACCGAAAAAGCAGTCAGTCCTTCCTGCTTCAAAGGAATTAGGAATTATTGGTTTACGAATGTAGAAGGTGAAAACTTTCTACACTGAATTCTCTTTTGCAAAAAAGGCTCCTTATTATAGGGGCCTTTTTATATAAAAAAATAGTGCAATGAAGATTTTTATGGAAACGGATCGCTATATCGTCCGAGAAATGATGGAAAGCGATGCCCCCGGTATGCTGTCCTTGGATAGTGACAGCAGCGTCCACGAATACCTGGGTCATAAAACGATCCAACGTGAAGAACAAGCGCTAAGTGCTATCCAAAAGGTTATAAAGCAATATGAACAAAATGGCATTGGCCGTTGGGCTATTGAATGGAAAGCCAATGGAGACTTTGTTGGCTGGACCGGTCTAAAACTGGAAAGTGCATTTGGGCCGATCAAAAACTTTTATGATCTGGGTTATCGACTTAGGCCGGAATACTGGGGGAAGGGAATTGCCACAGAAACAGCCCTTAAATCCAGAGATTATGCCTTTGAAGAAATGGGACTTGAAGTTCTTTATGCCTCTGCCCATGTAGATAATACCGCATCCATTCACATTTTGAAAAAGGTGGGATTCCAATGGCAAAAGCACTTTTATTACGAAGACCTGAAATGTAATTGGTATAAGCTTCTGCCATAGACAGCGAATAACGATATAGTATAATTTCTTTGGCCAAAGAGATAGAATACTTTTAGTCAAATCGAAGCTTAATTTATACAGCATTAGCTATTTCTATTTAGTATCAGAAGAATCTCAATCATTATTATAAAAAAAGCGAAGTACAGCATCTGTACCTCACTTTTTCATTTTACAGCCCAATAGCCTACTGCTTGATCAGCTTACTTTGTGCAAGTTCTTGACCTTTACCATCGAAAAGCCTGATCAGATACATGCCATCTGCATGGTCGGACAAGTCGATTTCCAAGGGTTCTTCTCGTCGGATTAGGGAAGAGCGGATCTCCATACCATTCAGATCATAGAGCTTCATTTGCAGCTCCTCATAATTGGAATCTATTGATGCAATGCGAAAAATACCAGACGATGGATTAGGAGAAATATCCAGCACCTCAAGATTTCTGGATAAGGTCCGAACATTGGTCGTCTGTTCAATATTCAGACTAACTGCATTGATCCAAACATTCATACACCAAGGATCTCCAAAATTGGTCCAATACATGAATCCAAAAGTAGGATCATTTAAGACAGCGGTATCCAAATTGACCAATAAGGCATTTTGATCGATAATATAGCTGGTCGTAGAATCGCTCACCGGCCAGGAATTGATGGTATCAGCCAAGTTTTCTGAAATGATTTGTCCCTGATAAACCACTGCCAGATAGGCATCACGAATATCAGAAAAATCAACTCGACGCTTTGTAATATCCAGCCGGATCAAGCTATTCGTCAAATTGATGGAATCAAAATTGAAATGTGAAAAAATCAAGGTATCCCCTACTGCGTTGGGACAAACCTCTGTTTCTAATTCCATCTCGTCAATTGAGTTTGTACAAGTCGCAAAGTCACTAGAACAGCCCCACCACTCAATAGTGTTAATGTCAGGAGTAGAGCTTACAACTTGTGGTGCACTTGAATGGATATTCTGCCCCGATAGCTGCAGCGTTAAAAATGAACTAAAAACCAGGATAATAAATTGTTTCATTTTAAGGATAATTGATTAATGTAATAAATAACAACATATTCAAAAACTCCATATTTGTTAGTTTATTGAGTGGCCTTTATTTATTAAGTAAAATAGCATAAAAAAAGGGTGAAGCAGATCTTCTACCACACCCTTTCTTATTAAAAGGCAATTATTTATTGCTTTATGAATTTCTTATTTACAAGTCCTCCTCCTTGTCCTTCTGCACAAACTAAATATATTATATGCTTAAAATCAATACATCCTTGATGGTTCTAAAAAAACAACTATGTAAATAGATAAATACTTAAGCCCGACTCTTCATTCAAATTTCAACTATAAATCAAGAGCCTTTTTCATTTCTTTTACCGTTTTTATCAAATTATTCTTTTGAAAAATAAGCAGTACTTCCTCTTCTGTAAAGGATGGTTTGGTTTTGTTCTTAACTAATTTTCGAAAGGCCTGTACTGTTTGAATGGGATAAATCTTTACTAGCACTGATAAAAATAAGTCCGGACTTACAGCCTGTATGCCAAATGGATTAAGTATGATCGATGGAAAATCTTTTAAATTACGCGTAATGATTAAAGAAGAATTGGATCTTATGGCTGCCGCTAGTACATGTCTGTCATTTGGATCAGGAAGATCTAAACTTGGAATAAAAGACTCGTAATTTTTTACCTGTGCATCCGGAAAGGCATCGTTCATGACCTTTACACGCCTCAATGCTTCTGCATGACTGATACCTTTACGATGCATTACCCGAATCCATTCATCAAAGATAGAGCTACTCCACTTTGGAATGAATAAGTCATAAAAGGCAAACCACAAAAGGATATCTCTTAGCCAAAGTGGATAAATAACATTAGTATCCAAAACACACTTAATGGTGTACTTATTCGCCATAAAGGCCAGTTTCCTCGTCTGTTTGCATCAACTGCCTGATCAACATTTCCTGCTTTTTCTTTGCCGCCTGTTTATAATCCAACAGATCCCTCAATCTGATTCGTCTATGTTTGCCGACCTTACTAAAGGGAAGTTGACCTGACTCTAATACCTTGACCAGATGTGGTCGAGAACAATTGAGTAAATCAGCTGCATCCTGAGTACTCAATACTTTGTCAGTAGAAATTACTGCGAGCTCATTACCCGCTCCAATCTCTTTAAGGATATATTCCAATAATCTTAAAGCAGACAAGGGTAAATCCATCTTATCATCACTGTTCAAAAATGATAGCTCTGCTGCTGGTTCTTCTACCCTACTCAATTCTGATCTTAGAATTTTGTATGATCTACTCGCTAGCTCCTGATCTGCCTTTGAAATAGAATATGTTTGCTTTACATCCTTCATTTAAATAAAATTTATAGCTTAATATAATCGAAATAAACGAAACAAGCAAAATAAACGAAACCATCCCCAAACCCTTCACCCTCATAATCAACTGAAAACAAAACACTTCCCCTCCTTCCACTAAGGTATATTTTAAAACACAGCAATATTCTGTACTCCCGAATCCGAAATAATCCAACTTTTTTTCAAGAGCAATACACCAAAAAAAAGAAAGCCTACATCTATTAATTATTACAACGTATTTTTACGTTGATACAGATTGAATCACACATTCAAACAAGATGAAAAGACTAACCCGTGTAGAAGAAGAGATCATGCAGCAAATCTGGAGAATGGAATCCGGTAGTGTACAAGAAATCTTGGAGGCCTTGAATCAAGACCCTAAGCCTCCGCACAGCACAATTTCTTCTGTAGTTCGCATCTTAGAAAACAAGGGCTTCGTTGGGCATAGAACGGAAGGACGCAGTTATGTGTATTTCCCAATCATCACAAAGGCAGAATATGGCAGTGGTTCGCTGGAAAAACTCATTGGTTCTTACTTCGGTGGCTCCCCAAAAAAGCTGCTTTCTTTTTTGGTAAACAAGGAGGATCTGAGCCTGAAAGACATTCAGGAATTGCAGGATCGACTAGAGCATAACGAACGAAAAGACGAGGAATAATGACAAGTACTATATTATTTGAGATCATAGGCATACAATGTCTTTTATACCTACTCTATTGGTTTTTACTTCGTGGAGACACCTTTTTTCATTTCCAAAGGAGCTATCTATTGACAGCCTTGATCTTTAGTCAGTTTATTCCTTTTTTGAGTATTCCCATATTAGGAGACAGCCCCCTACTCTACTCTACCCAGTTGGAAACCTTTGAGTTGTTGAGTTCGGGCTTATCAGAACAATACGAACTGATGCAAGGTCTATCTCCTTCCTTCTGGGGCTTCCTTCTCCTGCTAATCTATGTGGCAGGGCTAACCTGGAAAAGTCGAGGATTGTGGCAAAGCTTGACCTGGATAAGGAGCTTGGAGAAAGACGCTCAAATACAGTATTTCGAAGGTGTAAAAGTACTTTACACACAGCAAGAGCATCCGCCATTCTCTGCCTTAGGAAAGATCTTTCTGCCCAAGCAAAAGGAAAGAGGACTGGATGAACGCCTGATGGTCCTTCGACATGAGCAATCCCATGTCCAATTAAATCATAGCCTAGACCTATGCTTATTGGAAATACTCAGTTGCCTATACTGGTTCAATCCGATCCTCTTCTTTTATCGCAGGAGTCTGATCACTATACACGAATATCAAGCCGATGAGGCTGTATTGATACACACCGACATTCAGCTTTATGGCCAAAAGCTGATCGAGCAATCCATTTGCGCAAAGGAGCTCCCCGGTGTTCATTATTTTTTTACTTCACAAATTAAAAATCGAATCAAGATGATGACTAAAAAAAGGTCAAATGACTCCACCAAGTGGAAGTA
>JBELIG010000301.1:0-2708 GCA_042091035.1 Sphingobacteriales bacterium
TGTATGTCGTTCTTTCTGGTGGTGTTATGTTTGCACTGATGGACAGGACAAAGGCCCTGGAGAACGGTGTTGGAGTATTTGTGCGAAAACTAGGCTTGAAGCGCAAAAAGTGGATTGTTGTTATTTTGACACTACTTTACGGATTCTTAGGTATAGTAGTTGGGTATGAGAATAATATTGCACTTGTTCCAATAGCTGCTATGGTAAGCCTTGCAATAGGTGGAGATCTTTTACTTGCAGCGGGGATATCAGTGGGCGCTATGACTGTAGGCTTTGGGCTTTCTCCTATCAATCCCTATACCGTAGGACTTGGTCAAAAGTTAGCACAAATTCCATTGTTTTCAGGTAGTTTGTTGCGCAGTATACTCTGTTTAGTCGCATTGTCTGTGGTGTGTTTTTATAACCTTCGGTATTTAAAAAAACTGGAAAGTAAGACCGTGGTCCCTGCCTCTGAAGAGGAGCTTAAAGGTCTAAAGCTTAAGGGATCCTTGGATTCGTATCACTTGACTATAAAGCATTGGCTTGTATTGTTGACTTTTTTTGTGGGACTAACAGTAGCGATATACGGTATTTTTAATTTTGGGTGGTTTTTCTTAGAGCTGAGTGGGATGTTTCTACTCATTGGTCTATGTGCTGGCTTGATAGGCAGACTTGATAGTGAGGCTATTAGTTCTGCGGTGTTAGACGGCGTAAAAGTTACGGCAGGTGGAGCGTTTATGGTTGGTTTCGCAGCTTCTATTAAAGTACTCTTAGAAGACGCTGCTATGATTGATACCCTTTGCTATTACTCATCAAATATATTAATTGGATTGCCTAAAACATTATCGGTAGTTTTGATGATGTTTACTCAATCTATTACCAACTTTCTGATTCCTTCCGGCAGTGGTCAGGCACTTGCAACCTTGCCTTTGATGTTGCCTCTTGGTGAATTAATAGGTGTTAGTGCTCAAACCAGTGTACTTGCTTTTCAAATTGGAGACGGTTTGACGAATTTGATTAATCCAACCTTAGGTGGACTTATTGCAATGTTGAGCTTATGTCGAGTGTCTTTTGATGAATGGTTGAAATTTATCTTTCCTTTGACTGGAATTCTACTTCTTATTTCTTTGCTCTTTTTGATTTTTGCTTCACTAATTAATTATTCTTAGACTATGGACTTAATATCGATTTTAAGAAAACTGGTTTCTTTTGATGTGTTTGGAGGTGAATCAAATATTCAATTGGTGCATTGGATCAAAGATTATATGAAGGAGCAAGGTGTGGAAGCACATCTTTTATATGATTCATCCAAAGAAAAGGCGCTTTTGCATTGCAGGATTGGACCGGCAGTAGATGGAGGTGTAGTCTTGTCTGGTCATATGGATGTAGTACCTGTAGAGGGACAAGATTGGGATACAGACCCGTTTGTATTAACTGAGAAGAACGGCAAGCTATTCGGAAGGGGGAGTTGTGACATGAAGGGGTTTTTGGCCTGTTGCATGAGTCTTATTCCGGAGATGCTTCAGGCAGATTTAAAAAAACCTATATACTTTGCGTTTTCTTACGATGAAGAAATTGGCTGTAGGGCAGGGGATCTAATCGCCCAGACCTTAAATGAATTTTATCCAGAGCAAATAGCTTATGCAATTATTGGAGAGCCAACATTGATGCTGCCAACCATAGGTCAAAAAGGTATTTGCTTTTATAAAACAGAGGTGAATGGCTCTCAGGGGCATAGTAGTCGTATACTGCAAGAAGTTAGTGCGGTCCATGAATCCATGCATCTTATTAATTGGTTGGAGCAGAAGATGCTTCAGTTGAGTGTTAGCAGTGTTGATGATCGTTTTGAACCACCGCATACTTCTATACATGTCGGAAAAATACAGGGTGGAATTGCAACCAATATCATTGCTGATCAATGCTCTTTTGAATGGGATGTTAGAACGATACCAACGGATGATTTAGCGCAGCTTATGGATACATTTAAGCAATACTGTGCTCAACGTATGGAGGAATTACGCAGTCGCTTTTCAGATTTTCAGATACGCACTATTGAAGCACATCCACCAGTGCCAGCATTGGATACTAGTTCGGATTCTGGGGTGTTAAAGCTGCTTCGAGCAATCGGTATAAATGGGGAAGAACAAGCTGTTTCTTATGCTGCTGAGGCTGGGCAATTTGCCAGGAATGGATTTGATTCTATTATATGCGGGCCAGGTTCTATTGAACAGGCACATCGAGCGAATGAATTTATAGAAATTGAACAATTAAATCATGGGCAGCAGATGATCAGAAATCTGATTTATGTCTTTGGTGATCGTTAGCCCGTTTCCATAATGTTATATTATGGTTTGTGCTCTCAAATAAATAATCTAGAATACGAATGAAGGCTTCAGAAGACTTTATAAATACATACAATGCTATCGATACTTGGTTAAGCCAAGAAGGTAAATATGATCGATATGTATCTTACTCAAAAAAAATAAAATCACTGCAATCTAAGGACACTCGTTTGAAGTTATTCAAAGATGATTTATTGTCCTATGGAGAGCTTCGTAATGCAATTGTGCACAATGACATAAGGAAAAAGGAAATCATTGCAGAGCCACACAAACGAGTTGTGGAACGGTTTAAATATATTCTTGAAGAACTAAAAAACCCGCAGAAGGTATTCCCTCGGTTTAGTGAACAAATCACTATGCTTTCTCCAACGAGCTACATAAATACTT
>JBELIG010000302.1:0-2705 GCA_042091035.1 Sphingobacteriales bacterium
GGAGGGTGCGGTTTTTCGTTTATAGTTTTATTCCAAGCATTATGTTGAATATGAAATTGTTAGAACGTCTGTCTCTATCAAAATTTGAATCTCCAAATTGGTTGTTGAGACTTTTTGAATATCCCAATTTCATTTCTAAGCAATAGGGTTCTTTTTTGGAGTGTAATTTAGCTCCTAATAAAATCCCAAGTTCATAATCAGTGAAATTTGGATATTGGCTTAACCTTTGGCTAAATGAAATAAAAGGTTTGTGGAAAGCATTTGGATAATATGCTCTTAGTTCATTCATGTATCGGATTGAAAAGGGTTTTCCCGCTTGTGTATTCAATTTTGCAAAACTTGGAATGGATAATTGATGAACTAGACTTAAGTTTTCCTTTAGTGCGTGTTCAAATCCAACTTCAATTTGAAATAAACTAACTGCTTTAGGAATTTCTACCTTAATTTCTGATTGTGCTTTTAACATTGAACTACCTGCAAGGATATAAATAAAAAAGAGTCTGAAGGCTACTTTTATACTTTGTAATTTCTTCATTAGAAACAGATATTAGTAAAGTTTGATTATTTTAGTTGAAATTATAATAATTTGGAAATATCTAATAAAATGAGGCCTATTACAGTACTGCTAATGTTAATTATATTACCTATTAGTCTGTTCGCTGTAAAACCTTCAAATAAGCAAGCCAGTTCATTGCAGACTCAAACTGCTGTGAATGTTGAGGCAGAAACAACTTTGAGTGATAAGTCTTCTTCCAAGTTTGAACGTAAATTAAAACGAATCAAAAGGCGGATGGAAGCTTTAGCCAAAAGGAGTAAATCCGAAAAGAAACCCATTGAAAACCTTCTGTTTTCTTCTGTGTTTTTGTTTGTTACAGGTGCCTTAATGTTGGTTGCCCTTCAGGGAAGCATCGCAATCTTTGTTATTGTAGGCCTCGCCGCATTGATAGCAGCAAGTATTTTATCTCTTGTCGCTTATAGTAGAAAGGACGAAAAAAAGTTTTTGGCTACATTATTGTTCTTTACTATTGGTATTCCTGTATTGTTGCTAAGTGCAATTCTATTGATTGGGATTCTAATAAATGCAATTTTTTAAATGATAAATAAAAAGGGCCGAATTACTTCAGCCCTTTTTATTTATATATTTACTTGATAATCATTCTTTCTATGTTTTGAGAACCATCTTGGTTTTCAATAACGATTTGGTAGATGCCACTTGGAAGTTGAACATCAAAGTTATGTTTAGTGTCTGGATTTGATTTTTCCTGCATAAACATTAGCTTTCCATCTAAGGAGAATATTCGAATCGATGCAAATGAATTACTGGATTCGATGGTGAAATTCCCTACACTTGGATTTGGATATACATATACAGACTTGCCTTCTTCCAAACGATTCTCTTTGATTACAGGAAGGAAAAAATTGTGGGTCTGTGTGGTAACTTGTATAACTAAGTCTTTGTTTTCAGGCAATAGTGATGCATCAATCAACATCATTTCTTCTTCTTGAATACCATTGATTCGGTCAATACGCTGCCCATTATCATAGATGTTTATTTCGTTTACCTCATCAAGAAGCAGACCTAAGTCAAGTTCTATTTGGTTGTATCCTCTATTGTAGTTTACTGGGTTGTATTCCGGATGAGTAAGTAGATCAACTGGCGCTTTTAAAGCAGCTGTTTCAATTACATTTCCTGCTGCATCCGTAATATTTATGCCATAGAGCCCCGCTTCGAGCTCTGAAACAGGAATACTGATCAGTTTATTTATTGAAGCCGGTTGCTTAGCTTCCAGTATTTTTTTACCGTCAAGGCCAAATATCTCTACTAGAGTTATATCTGTATCCATTCTGCTTACATCAATATCAAGGTTGTAATACATTCTTGAACGAATTGCCAGACCTTCTTCTTCTGCACTTCTGTTGTCGTCTTCATTTAGCCACCACCAGCACCAGCTTTGGTAAAATTCTAGTTCTAGTTTGTTTAACACTGCATACGGTATTACACAAGTGCCATGGTCAAACCAGCCTGCATAAGCTGCATTAACTTGAGCAAATAACCAAAATTTCCACCATGGATAGTAATCTTCCATTTCATCCTCTGCATCAAAAGAATTAAAGTAAGTTACCGTTTCATCACCTGTGCAATAATACATCTCTAGTGGTTTAGTGTGGTACCAATCGTGTACATCACTCTTTTCTAAACACTGTCTTACAGGGTTATTGTTGTTATATCTAAGATCTTGGAATACGCCAGGTTGAAGCATGGTAGTGTAAGGCGATTCTACCCAGTCAACTACACCTGTTTGACCTAGTATATGTGTTTCATAAAGGGCCGCATATGGTTGACGAAGCATATCTGTAGGTACATTGTACACATTGCCATATGCTTGTTCACAAGAAGCAATTACATAGAGTAGAAATTCAGGATTTGCATAATTTGGATTGTCAATGATCATTTCATATTGACTTCCAGATAAATTATATGGTCCTGATCCTAGGCCTGCAACTTCAAGGTCAAGGCCACTTATTGGATTATTATTGATGTCTCGGAAAACTGACATACCTGCATGTCCACCTTGAGAATATCCTGTTATCATCAACTCACCAGTAAGGTCATAGTTTAAAGCATTTTTCAGGTTTTTTGCAGCGACAATAAGATCTCTTGTTGCTGATGCTTCTGTTTTTTCGTCGACATAAAGGTGATTGAC
>JBELIG010000070.1:0-13870 GCA_042091035.1 Sphingobacteriales bacterium
CCTCGGTTTAGTGAACAAATCACTATGCTTTCTCCAACGAGCTACATAAATACTTTGTTGGCTCAAATGGAGCAAGAAAGTTTTGTCCAGGTGCCTATTTTTGAACAAGGGAAGATTCTTGATATTATCAATTGTCAAACTGTTGTTCGTTGGATGGCGGATTGCATTAAGCCTTCTGGGAGTTTAGATGTAAATGCTGTTAAAATTAAAGCATTACTATCTTATGTTGAATTTAAAAGAAACTTCAAATTCATTGAGAAATCTGCATCATTATATGAAGCTTACGCATATTTTGTTGAACATCGGAAAACTGCTGATATCCATTTAGATGGTTTATTTATAAGTGCGGATGGGCAAGAAAATTCAAAGATACTTGGCTTGATAACATTGGATGAAATCGTCGGTGCTCTTGGTATTAAGGAGCTATAATCTAAGGCCAAAATTTAAAAAAGGATTATTCCAAGTCTTGGAATAATCCTTTTTGTTTTAATTGGTAGTTTCAATAACTGAATCAACAGCTACACGTTGTCCGTCTTTATAGGAAACGACCCAGGCATCTATAATCCCTATCTCCATGAGGTGTTTTTGGAGTGCTTTAGCATCTTCATAGTCTCTAAATCTGCCTAGAGATATCTTTTGTAATGATTCTTGATCCTCTATGCTTAATTCATCTGTAGTTTCAATATCAGCATTGATCTTATTTGTACCGAATGCACCGATTTGAACTCTAAACCAAATTCCATAATCATCGGAGGATGCCTTCATCTCCGTAGTAACCTGACTTAATTGCTCCTGATTTGCCAGTAGCTTTTGTTGCATGGCTTCATTCTCCGACATTAGTTGTTGATTCATTTTTTCGAGCTGAATCTTATTGTCTTGGAGATTTTGATTCTTTTGGTACATGGTTTCTACCTGACTTTTCATGCCAGTCAATTCTGTTTCTACCTGTTCCACTTTTTGTTGATTTACTAAGGCCTGATTTTGGGCATCTTTTGTGGCTTTACACGAAAACAGCAAGAGAGGCATGCAGACTAAGATCAATTGTCTCATGGTTTTAAGAATTTTGTTTTAAATAAATATATCCTGTAAAATAACCCATATAATTTTACTTTATGTATGAATCTAAAGTTCATTTCTTAAATGAGTTGAATATTAGGATCAATAGTAGTACAGATTGATTTTTTTTATAGTTCCATTGATTACATTGGATTATTAGCTGAATGGATATTAGGTAAATAAACTAATACTAGATTTTTATGTTTATAGTGTAAATAAAAATTTAATAATATGTTTGGTCTATTTAAGAAAAAATCAAAAATTGATATCCTTCAAAAGAAGTACGACGGTCTAATGGAGGATTACCATAGAATATCAAAAATCAACAGAAGGGAGGCAGACAAAAAGTTTGTAGAAGCTGAAGCTGTAATGAAAGAGATTGATGCTATAATCGAAAGTAAGGAAGCAAATAAATAATTAATTGCTATCTTAGTTTTTTTGATCAAAACAACTCTTTATGCTTCATTATTCAATTGTTAAACACGCCAGTTCAGAAGAGTGGGTAACTTTCATTCATGGTGCTGGTGGTAGTTCTTCAATTTGGTATAAGCAATTAAGGTCGTTTAGTTCAAAATATAATGTATTGCTTGTTGATTTGAGAGGACATGGTAAATCAAAACAACCTTCCTATGCTAATCTGAAGCGTTATACATTCAATACAATAGGCGATGACGTTATAAATGTATTAGATCATCTCCAGTTAAAAGAGAGTCATTTCGTAGGTATTTCTTTAGGTACTATTATTATTCGTGAAATTGCAGAACGATACCCAGAACGTGTTCGAAGCATGATAATGGGCGGCGCTGTAATGAAACTTAATTTGAAAGGTCAAGTATTAATGCGTATAGCAGATTTAGTTAAATCTGTAATACCGTATTTAGTCTTATACAAATTACTAGCCTTTATAATCATGCCTAGAAAGACCCATAAGGAATCTAGGAATCTTTTTGTGAAGGAAGCTAAAAAACTCTACCAGAAAGAATTCAAACGATGGTTTACTTTGATCGCTGAGGTGAATGGTCTCCTTTCATTTTTTAGGTTTAAAGATTCTGGTATACCAACCCTATACATAATGGGTGAGGAAGATCATATGTTCCTCCCTTCAATTTCTAAGTTAGTTGAAAACCATGAAACAGCAGAATTATTTGTAATCCCATCCTGTGGCCATGTGGTAAATGTAGAGCAACCGAAAATTTTCAATGATAAATCTGTCAGTTGGTTGATGAATAACTGACATTGATACAAACCACTATTTATGAAACGTTTTTTATCCACAATCTTATTATCAAGCTATTTGATAATAGCTTATGGCCAACCATTGCATTGTGATGGAAGCCGCTATCTAGTTTCTGTTTTTGATGAAGTATCAGAAACATTAAATATTAAATTTGGTGAGAACATAACTGTCTCTGGAGAAACCAAAGAACTCCTAGTTGATGTTTTCGAACCTGTAGGAGATGCATTCACAGAACGTCCACTACTTCTGCTTTTACATGGAGGATCCTATGTAGGTGGGAATAAAGAATCTTTGCACGAAATTTGTAGAAATTATGCTCAAAGAGGTTATGTAGCTGCAACCATGTCTTATCGTTTGTATGATGGACCACTCATCCCATTGCCAGATTCTCTTGATCTAGTAGAAGTAGTTATTCAGTCAGTTGAAGATGCTTATGCCGGACTTCGATTTTTTATTGATGACAGTAAAAATGGGCCTAATACATTTGGTATAGATGCTGATATGATATTTCTTGGAGGCACATCAGCTGGGGGTATAACAGCTGTAAGCACGGCTTACCTCGATGAGGAAGATTCAATACCGGATTTTATGGCTGAGTTTATTGATCCAGATTTTGGCTTGAGTGGTAATTCAAATGATTTAACAATTATTAATCCAGAGATCAAGGGAATACTGAATTTTTCAGGGGCTACCTATAATGTTTCATGGATGGATGAGAATGATGAACCTATCTTTAGTGCCCATGATGATGGAGATAATGTTGTTCCTTATGGTGTGGGTTTTGCAAGTCCATTTTTTGGCATTCCATTAGTAAGCCTTCAAGGTTCTGAAGCAATAGAAGCTAAAGCCACTGAATTAGGAATAGTAAATGAACTTTTAACGTTTGAAAATTCATTGGGTCATGTTTCTTATTTCAATAATCTAGCTTCGGATAAAGCAATAGAGGTTTTTACTAAGTCAAGTATCTTTGTAGAAGCTATCGTCTGTGAAGGCATAAGTTCAGTTTCCAATTCACTTGGATTACAAACGATAAATGCTTATCCAAATCCAAGTTCGGGAGTTATGACAATTGATTTTGATCCTAGTATTGATTTGAGATACTTAGAGGTTTATAATCAATTGGGGCAACTAGTTTATAAGGCCTCAGATTTTAGTTCAAATATTCAGATTTCCAAAGCAGAAACCGGTTCAGGTTTGTTCTTTGTGAAAGGAAAGAATAGTGAACGAATAGAGATTATTCAACCGCTAAAGATAATAATGAACTAATTTTTAAATTTAAGAAACCCTGAACCTTAAAGTTCAGGGTTTTCTTTTTTCTATTGATTCAAATTATACAACTTACTATGCTTAGAGCAATGTTTCCCTTCAATACTTTTAATTTAATTGGACTCGTTTTTTGTTGTTGTCTAGTTTCTTCGTGTGCAAAAGTTGAAGATTCTACTGAGACAACATCGGATACTTTAGATCTTTTAAACGTTTATGATCTAACTTATCCTTTGCCAGAATTATTGGTTAGCGGTCATAGGGGGATTAAGAATCACGATGAACTTCCAGAAAACTGTTTGGAGACTTTTATGAAGCTCAAATCGGAGGGGAACATGATTATAGAGTGTGATGTATTGATGACTAGAGATAGTGTATTAATACTCATGCATGACAACACTTTGGAGCGAACGACAACTGGAAACGGTGTAGTGCGTGAAATAAACTGGTCAGATATGGCTCAGTATAAGTTGATAACAAATAAAAAGGAGACTCTATTTAATATCCCTCGTTTCATAGAAATCCTGGAATGGGCTGTTGAATCAAAAACTATTTTGAGTGTAGATATAAAACGATCAGTTCCTGTAGAATTAGTAATAGACTTGATCCGTCGAGCAAATGCCACTGAGTATTGTATGCTTATTTCTTATACTTTGAATCAAGCAGAGAAAGTATATCGCTTAGCACCAGAGTTTATGCAGTCGGTTTCTGTAAGGAATTTGGAAGAACACCATAGGTGGAAGCAATCAATGATTCCACCAAGCCGAACTATTGCATTCACAGGTACAAGAAGATCACCTGCCGCTCTCTATCAAAAATTACATGCTGATGGAGTAGCATGCATCTTTGGTACCTTAGGGAATATTGATGCGCAAGCTGCTAGCCAAGGGGACAAAATTTATATAGAACTTATAGAAGAAGGAGTAGATATTTTTGCTACCGATAGACCTTTAGCCTTATTGAAGATCTTAAAAGCATATAAATATTAAAGTTTTCTTAATATTTAATGATTTTGATTAATTCTACAGAATTATTCTAATATTTAAATAGAAATTCATTGTAATTAATTGTTGATGCTTAATGCTCAATAATTAAGACGAAACATTATATGCAATTAATGAATCCTGAGGATGTTCTTCTCGGGATTTCCTTTTTAAACTGAATTTGATTTTTTTTTGTTAGTAAAGAAAAAATCTACATGACTGTTTTCTACTCACTCCTAGTTTCTACCTTGATGAATATATTAACAATTGTTGATTTTAAGACAGATACTTCAATGGATAATTGGTTTGTCGTCAATGATGGTGTCATGGGTGGTTTGTCCCAGGGATCATTTGAATTCAATGCAGAAGGCTATGCAACCTTCAAGGGTACTATCTCACTCGATAATTATGGCGGTTTTTCTTCGATTAGATATCGCTCTGATCAAATGGATGTTTCTAGCTATTCAAAAATTGCCATTCGCTTAAAGGGCGATGCAAAAAAGTATCAATTACGCCTAAAGACATCCTCGAGGGATTACTATTCCTATGTAACTGAATTCAAAACTAGTGGTTCATGGGAAACTATTATTATCGATCTAAATGATTTATATCCGAGCTTTAGGGGGCAGCAACTCAGGAAGCCTAATTTTCCTACTAAAACTATTGGAGAACTGGGTTTTTTGTTCGGAAATAAAAAAGTGGAATCCTTTGAATTGAATATTGAACAAATATTTTTATTAAAGTAAAGCATTAATTTATTTGAATTATCCAGTTTGGATTAAAATTTTCTTTTTTTAAGATTTACTTCTATAATCTTCTCAAAATTTAAATTCTTAAGCTTATTTAATTAATTTTCAAATAACAGATTGTTATTCAGTTAATTGGATTAATAAGTTTAGTCTTGAAATATTTAAGCCTTTCTATTTTTTTTATGTTTGCTTTTTGCTTTAATGCGCTTAAAGCACAATTTTATTTCGACCATCTGACAATCACAGAAGGCTTGACGCATAATACTGTCTATTGTATGCATCAAGATCAAAATGGCTATATCTGGATTGGAACTGGATTTGGGCTTAATCGTTTTAATGGATACGATCTAAAAGTTTACAATAGTAGGTTTGAAGAGGAATCAAATACTGGATTTAAGGGACTTCATATTTCGTCTATATTTGAGGATTCTAAAGGTAACCTTTGGGTTGGTACCAAGAAGATGGGTATCAATGTCAAACTAAGTGATAGCGATAAATTCACTAATAAAGCAAGTGAAGCTTCCTTTTCTCTAATCAAAGGATTTGAGGTTTCTTCTTTTTATGAAGACCAGAGAGGTGCTATTTGGATCTCGACGATAGGAGCGGGGGTTCTAAGGTATGATCCAATAACACAAACCTCTAAAATATACAACAACAAGGAAGCCGGATTGTCCAGTGATATTGCTTTTTCGATTCTAGAAGATCATAAACAAGTACTTTGGGTAGCTACTGCTGGTGGAGGATTAAACATGCTTTATCCTGGGTCGGATGAATTTACTCAAAGTCATGAGATGCTTCCTAATAGTCCTAATCTTTCAGGCTATAAAAAGACCATGTGCTTAGATGGGGGATTTATTTGGCTTGCCACACAGGGAACGGGTGTTTATAAAATAAATCTTGAAGATCTTTCTTATGAGCGATATTCCTCTGACATCAAAGAAAGTGGTCTCTATTCAAATGCAGCGATGGATATCGTAGTAGATTCAAAAAAGCGTGTTTTTGTATCTACGGATGGGGAAGGCTTGTTTAGTTTGGATAGAGCACAAAATACATTTAAACCTATCCGCAATAGATACAGGGATAGATCTTCCTTAAATTCAGATGCATTGCTTTGCTTGTATATGGATCAAACAGATAATCTCTGGATTGGTAGCTTTAATGGTGGGGTAAATATTTTGAAAACAGCAAAGGTCAAGTTTGACTTTCATTCTATAGTTGACAATAGGGAGGGAGGATCTCTATCAAATTCAGTATTATCAATTTATGAACATTCGAATGGACAATTGCTTGTTGGGACAGATGGAGATGGACTTTACGTTTATGATCATGCCAATAAAATGGTTCAACTCGCTCATTACAATTCCTCTGATGCTAGTGCGGGTTCAATATCAGGGGATGTAGTCAAGACGATCTATGAAGATAGCAAAGGTCGTGTTTGGATGGGATATTTTGGCGCAGGTCTAGATGTTTATGATCCTATGTCAAATTCTTTTGAGCGTATTTTCGAAGATGGTATTTTGTCTACTGCCAATGTTTGGGATATAGATGAATTGGCAAATGGTTCAATACTAATTGCAACTTTAGGAGATGGACTCTTTGTTTATGATCCTAAAATAGGAATAGCTCAACGGTTGGATCAACTTGAGCACCGACGAATTATGGAAATATTTGTTGATTCTTCAAATAGGATTTGGGTAGGTTCTGCTGAGGGTGGTTTGGAGCTTATTGATGCGCAAGGCGTTTTAATTTATTCCTTTGAGCATGATAGGGCAGATTCAACCTCCATTAGTGATAATGCAATTCGAGCTGTTTTTGAGGATGTTGAAGGTGATATATGGGTTGGTACGGAGCGTGGTGGATTGAATCTATGGATGGGACAAAAAAACTTTAAACGATATGATGAGTCAAGTGGCTTATTGTCTAATAATGTTACAGGAATTGCAGAAGATAGCTTGGGAATCCTTTGGGTCTCTGGTTTTAAAGGAGTTAGTAGTTTTGATTTAGACATTGATTCTATTAGTAATTACAATTTTCACAATGAAAAAGATGCCAATCAGTTTAATCAAGGAGCTTTATTGGTCAGTCAAACAAAACAGATTTTATTTGGGGGAATTTATGGTCTTAATTCAATTGACCCTAAACCTATAAAGGATGAGCAGAAAGCATATAAACTAATATTTAGTGATTTAAAAATCAACAATGAATCTGTACCAGTTGGTCCTGATGCTAATGGAGATGTCCATTTGTTAAGTCCAATTGAAAATGCAGAATCTTTATATTTGGACCATCGAGATCATTCACTTTCTATCTATTTCTCTAATAATGATTATGCCTATCAAATAGACAATAAGTTTGCATATAAATTGGAAGGGTTTGATCCAAATTGGAAGTATACAAAACTTGCTGAAAATAGTGCTACCTATACGAACTTAGATCCGGGAAATTACACGCTCAAGCTTAAGTATAAAAATTTTGAACGGAGATTAAATATCAATATTACGCCACCTGTATGGCAGTTACTGTGGTTTAGAATTTTGATTTTTATTGTCTTAGTTTTAGTCTTTTTATCTCTTTTAAACCTTTGGACACAGCGGAAGATTGCTAGTCATAAACGTGAATTGCTTGTTTTTAAAAATGAAAGACTTGAAACAGAAATAGATCAGAATAACTCAAAGTTAATGTTCACTTCTGTTCAGATGGCTCAGAAGAATGATGTTCTAAAGACTTTGCTTAAAGAGATCAAGTTGATGAAAGTAGACCAAAGTTTAGATGTTCGATCTTTAGAATCGAAGATAAAATTCGAATTGAGTAACTCTGATTATTGGAATGAATTTAATTATTATTTCAGTCAGGTTGATAAAGAATTCATAAAAAACTTAAAGGATACATTTCCAACCCTTACCAAAAATGATCTCCGTATTATTTCATTGTTACGCCTAAATTTAAGTACCAAGGAAATAGCTGCACTCCTCAATATTACCGTCCGTGCAGTAGAGCAAGCACGTTATCGACTAAAGAAAAGGCTTGATCTTCCTGTTAATACTGACCTTGGGGTATATATTCTTAGCCGCAAATAGTATTTCTTGTTATGTAAGATTTGAAAAATAATATTTTGGTAAAATTTCTAATTTCAAGCTATTTTTTCAAAATGTAGTAGTAGTGTAGTAGTGAATGTTTCTACTTTGAGGTCAACTATTATTTATATTTAGGTACTTCCAATCCAATTTATCCAAATTATTGCATTAAATCACTTTAGCTTTTTAATAAGGCTAATTATTGTTTAAACACATTACCTATGCTAAAAGGAAAGTTTCTTCTCCTTTTGATTAGCTTTTTGCCTTTGGGTATTTGCTATTCTCAAGTAGAACTTAGGGGAACTGTAACTGATGAACAATCAGGAGAACCGCTAACCGGCGTTAACGTCATTATAGTGGGTTCCGGATCAGGTGTTGCCACAGATATAGATGGCAACTATGCACTATCTATTCCTGAGGGTGCAGATAAACTGCAATTTTCTTACACAGGCTATACAACCAAAGAAGTGGTCATAAATAGCAAATTAATTCTAAATGTCTCTTTAAAATCTGGTAAAGAGCTTGAGGAGGTTGTCGTTGTTGGTTATGGTGTTCGGTCTAAGGCTAAATTGACAGCTGCAGTATCTTCAATAGATACTAAAACACTTAAAAAACTTCCTGTACCTACAGTAAGTAACAGCCTAGAAGGTTTAGCTTCTGGTTTATTTGTTCGACAAGGTAGTGGTGAGCCGGGATTTAGTGGATCATCCTATGAAGTTCGAAATTTTGGAAATGCTCTAGTGATAGTAGATGGAGCGCCTGCTAATCTCGATGACCTAGACCCGAATGAAATTGAAAGTATATCTGTTTTAAAAGATGCAGCCGCTGCGTCTGTTTATGGAGTCCAGGGTGGTAATGGGGTAATCTTGGTTACTACTCGAAAAGGAAAAGCAGGGAAAACAGAATTGAATTACAGTAATCAGTTTACGCAAACAGCATTTACTCAATATCCTGATTTTTTGAATTCGGTAGATTATGCTACAGTCTTAAATGAAGGATTAATTAATGCAGGACAAAATCCATTTTATACAGCTGAAGAAATTGACTTGTATAGGTCTGGAACAGATCCCATAAACTATCCAAATGAAGATTGGAGTAGTTTGGTTTTTAAGGATTGGGGTTTACAGCAAAGACATAATTTAAATCTAACAGGAGGAACAAATAAATTGCGGTACTTTGTTTCGGCGGGTTTTCTGGATCAAGGGTCTAATTATACCTCCGATGTACTAAGCTATCAGCAATTTAACCTCCGTACAAATATCAATGCAGAAGTTACGAAGTACCTGAGTTTTCAGGTGAACCTTGCAGGGAGGAGAAGATTAAATGAGGCTCCGGGATATTCCGCATATAATATCTTTAGAGAGATGAGTCGCGCATTGCCGACTAACCTTGCATATTATCCAGATGGAACACCTGCAAGACCAAGTTTTAGTCCAAATCATGTATTAGAAGGTATAAGAGACTTTAATGCTGGGTATTATAGGTCTAGGAATAATAATTTAGATGCCAAACTTTCACTGGAATGGGATTTAGAGCAGATAGGTGTAAAAGGGCTTAAGGTAAAATCCTATGCATCTCTTATAAACAATACTTTTTACAACAAGGAATGGGGTAAGAGTTATGAACTTTATACACTAAACAGATTCACTGGAGAATATGATGAGTTTATTGCTAGTCCAGAGGGCTCTTTCAGTGAAACAGTCTTGACACAATCAAGCAATTATAGCAATAACTATGTTGTCCAGCAATATATTACTTATGATCGCTTATTCAAGAATCATGCCGTTTCAGGCTTGTTACTTGGCGAGCTGCAAAGTAGTCAGGGGGAAAACTTTTTTGGAAGAAGGCAAGATTTTCAATCCCAGGTTATTGATCAATTATTTGCAGGGTCAAATGAAAATAAGGATGCTAGTGGTGGCGAATTTCGAGAAAACAGGCTAGGTTTAGTTGGAAGATTCAACTATGATTATAAATCAAAATATATAGTGGAAACATCTTTTCGTTATGATGGATCTTCAAAATTTGCTCCTGAAAATCAATGGGGTTTTTTCCCGTCTGTTTCTGCTGCATGGAGATTGTCAGAGGAACCCTTCTTTGAAGGTGTTTCTAAATTTCTACCAGGTGTAAAGATTCGTGGTTCAGTTGGAACAGCAGGTAATGATGGTACAGCTGCTTATCAGTGGTTGTCTGGTTTTGTTTATAACTTTTTCTACGCAATTAATGAGACAGCTATTCCGACTATAGACAATACAGACTTGGCTAATAGAGAGCTTACTTGGGAAACAATTACAACCTATGATGCTGGGATCGATTTAGAATTTTTTGATCGAAACCTTACCTTGTCTTTTGACTACTTCAAACGATATAAAGATGGTGTTCTGGCCTATGCATCGGGTAGTATTCCAAGTACTTTAGGGGTAGGGCTTGCTGCTCAAAACTTCCATGAATATTCTAATGAGGGATACGAAATGACAACTTCATTCAACAAATCCTTTGCTTCGGGACTTTTCTTTAGTGCCATTGGCAACTTTTCTTATTCTAGGGAGACTGCTGAGTTTATTGATGAGGCAGAAATTACAGATGAATTTATGAGACAAAATCTTACTGTCACAGGTGGTTTTACTAACCTAAGACGAGGCTATGTTTCAGATGGCTTATTTCAATCTGAGGAGGAGATAGAGGCAGGTGCTATACAAGATAACAATGGCAACTTTAGCCTTCAACCAGGAGATGTAAGATATGTTGACCTGAATGCCGACGGAGTAATTGATGTTCAAGATCAGCGTGTATTTGGAAATGGAGATAAGCCTATTTACAATTACTCATTAAATCTTTCTGCCAATTACAAAAACCTGAGCTTATCTGTTCTTTTGACAGGTGCACTTGGCTATGACATTTACATTGATGGTGAGGCTCAAAGCCCACTTAGAAATGGATTTAACGGATACACGTATCAATTAGATTACTGGACTCCAGAAAATACAGATGCTAGATTTCCTCGAATAACAGACGGAGGATTTAATGAAAATAATTATAAATATTCAGATTTCTGGATGCGTAGTGGGAATCATTTGCGACTTCGAAATGTCAATCTGAGTTATACACTTCCGAAATTCGGTAAAGGACCTGCTGGATTCAAGGACATTACCATTTTTGCAACAGGGAACAATCTCTTGGTATTCAAAACATATACCGAGGAGTTTGATCCACAAATGCAATCTTCAACCGGTTGGTACTATCCGCAGCTCAAATCATTTACTTTCGGTGTTAACGTGACGCTTTAAAACAAGATTCAGATGAAAAATTATTTATTCATATTGCTATTTATATTTATTGGCTTTTCGTCCTGCCAAACTGATTTTTTAAGTGCACCTCCACTAGACAGGATCACTGAAAGTGATGTGTGGGGTGATCGTGATCTTATGGATACTTATCTATTTCAGATCTACGAGAATATGCCTTATGATTATTTAAAAGATTTTGGTGGCGGTGCTGGTTGGGGTGCGCACAGAGATGTGCTGACAGATCTTGCCATGAGTACTTATTCTTGGACACCTGCTAATAACACTATCAGACCTGGTAATTGGGGTACATTCAATAATTATTGGCCACTAGATTGGTGGGGGTATTTTAATGTTTGGAAAATAAATTATGCATTGCAGAGCATTGAGCAGATTTCAGAGGATGTGCTTACTGTCGATGAAAAAAATCATAGACTTGGTGAACTCTATTTTTTAAGATCTTTTTGCTATTTCGCTATGGCAAAAAGGTATGGGGGAGTACCGATTATTTTAGATCCTCAAAATCCTGAGACAACACCAGAGGAAGAGTTTTTTCCTGAGCGTAACACAGAACAAGAAGTTTATGATCAAGTTCTTGCCGATGCACAACTGGCTTTTGATCTTCTTCCAGATCGGTGGTCTAGTCAGCGAGGTCGTGCTGGTAAATGGGCTGCAAAAGCCCTAGAGTCCAGAGCCGCTGTTTATGCTGGAAGTATATCCAAATATGGGGAATTACAGCTCAATGGTACGGTTGGAATAGATGCTTCTTTATCAGACTCCTATTATCAGATGGCTCTTGATGCTTCTGAATTACTTATAAGTGAAAGTGGACATTCTTTATTCAATAGTTATCCAGATCCAGCAGAGAATTATTATCGCTTGTTTCTCGATGAAACAGATGACGAGACCATATTTATGAAGATCTGGCTTCCTTATGAAAAGGGGCATTCTTATGATTTAAGAAATACACCATATAGCTATCGAGTAGATTGGGGGTCAAGTATGTCTCCTTCAAAACAACTGATGGATTCTTATGAGATGACATCTACTGGAAAACTTCCTTCAGATCAAAGTTCTGGGTATGACCCAGAAAATCCATTTGAAAATCGAGATCCTCGTTTTAAGGGCACATTGCTCACAAACTTTGATGTATTCCAAGGTGCTGGAGTAGAAACCTGGTATGCAACCGAAAAAGATGGAGAAATTGATACAAATACAGGTACAGGTGTCGGGAAGGACGGTATGGGTATACATCCGGATGCTACTAAGACAGGGGCTTATGTGAGAAAATACCTTGCAGATGCTGGTGCACCGCTTTTAATTCAACAATATTATTCTGGGCAAGATTGTATCCTATTTAGATTGGGTGAAATTTATTTAAATGCTGCTGAAGCAGCTTATGAATTGGGTATGGAGTCCAAGGCTAGGGATCATATTGAGCCAATCCGTGCACGTGCAGGTTTGACAGTAGACACTCGCTTGGAGTCTTTATCAGGCAATGCTTTGAGAGATCGTTTGAGAAATGAGCGTAAAATCGAAATGGCTTTCGAGGATCATAGATACTGGGATGTAAGGAGATGGAGGATTGCTGAGGAAGCATTAGGAATACATGTGCAGGGTATTCGTTCACTTCGAAATATAGATAATTCAGGTACAGAAACCTTTACTTATGAGGTTTTTCTTGCCGAGACAAATAAAATGAATTTTTATCCTAGACACTATTATATACCAATAGGCCAGGATCGGATTAATAACAATACTAAATTAGTTGAAAACCCTGGTTATTAATCTGCCGGATTTCTAATTGAAAACTTATTCATGTTATGAAGATTTTAGATAAGAAATATATTTTTTTGATGTTGAGCTTTTTGATTTATAGCTCTTCTTGTTCAAACGATGAAGAACAGGTGATACCTGATGCTCCTACAGAGGCTGATGCTCAGTTTAGCTACACCTTTGATGCTGAGAATCCCAATAAAGTCTTTTTCTCTGCATCGCCAGGTGTATCAACTTGGTATGAACATTGGAATTTTGGAGATAACTCAGCGGCAGAAGGTACAGAAGCTGAAAAGATCTTTTACCTGCAGGGGGACTATGATGTCCGCTTTAAGGTATTTGGCGAAGGTGGAAATGCGGAAACGGTCCAAACTATTTCAATTGCTGAGGATTTACTAGGCGCAGATTTAGTCTCAAATGGAACTTTTGAGGATGATTCTGGCTGGACAGT
>JBELIG010000071.1:0-13822 GCA_042091035.1 Sphingobacteriales bacterium
AGTGCAGATCCTTGAAATAGCATTCCAACACGCATTCTGAGATCGCGAAGTTGCTTTTTCTCAAGTCCTATAAAATCCGTATCATCATAAAATATTCTACCGGATGTAGGTGGAAATAATCCTACTAAAATCTTTAGCATCACTGTTTTTCCCGCTCCACTCTTTCCTATAATTAGATTCGTCTTTCCAGCTTCAAAGGTATGGCTGATACCTTTTAAAACATCTACATCACCAAAAGACTTCTTTATATGTTCTATTCGAATCATTATCTAAAACTTATACTGTTAGAATGACAGCGATCAAATAATCGGCCAACAAGATTAATATATTACTATACACAACTGCATTGGTACTAGCCTTACCCAATTCAATAGACCCACCCTGCACATAATAGCCTTGAAAACAAGAAACTGTCACAAGGATAAATGAAAATGTATAGGCCTTCACATACATCATTAATACATTGTATTCTACGAAATATGCTCTAACACCACGAATATAATCAACATCAGATATTGTTCCTGTAGGTACAGTTGCAAGATATCCACCAAGGATTGCAATTGCGGCAGCTAATGTAACTAAGAAAGGTATTACAAATAAGCCTGCTATAGTTTTTGGAAGAATCAAATACGAAGCTGTATTAATACCCATTATTTCCATAGCATCAATATGCTCCTTTTGTCTCATTCCACCAATCTCTGCAGCAATGTTAGATCCCACTTTACCAGCAAGCACTAGGCATGTAATTGTAGGAGCAGATTCAATAATTGCAAGATCCCTAACGATGTACCCAATATAATACATCGGAATCAATTGACCATCCAGCTGATAAGCAAATTGTAGCGCAGCTACTGCCCCCATAAAAATAGCAATAAGAGCAACAATCACTACGGATCCAACTCCTATACCGTCCATCTGCCTTAGGGTTTCTTTCCAATACATGGAAAACTTCTCAGGCTTTGAAAATGCCTGTCCTAAAAGGCCTATATACTTACCAAAACTGAAAAAAATATTCGATTTCATGAACACCTCTATTTTTGTAGATCCTACCTTAGGTCAAACATAGGAATTTTTATCTTAACTATAACTTAAGTATCGAAAATTGTTGGATCCCTCGACCTCCCTGATAAATGAAAATAGAATTACCAGATATCTGAGCAGTATTCTTAGGAACAATCATAAAACGCTTACTTATAAGGCCCAATGTATTGTTCTTAGTTTTACCCCCTTGGTCAATTCTCCAAATAATCGGAACAGTACTCACATTTCTTGAACGAAAGTCAAGCTGATTACGGTTAACACTGTTTCCAAAATCATTGAATATAATATTTATTCCTTTTGAGGTAATTGCATAGTTATATCCAAGGTGATACCCCTTATCATTAAAACTAGATTGCATCTTAGGAATCATTGTAGACCATTGGATTTCACCTGAAGGCGAAATATTGTAAACAATAATCTCCTCATAATGATAGGAATAATTAATTGCACCAGTTCCAACTGTCCTTCCAGTATAAAAGCCAGAATTAGTGGAATTATACTCCCGGATATAGAATTTTTCAGTAAACATAAGCAAACCACCATCTGAACGAGGCACCAAATCCCTGATCACGAAATTCTCTAATTCCAGCTTAGATAATTTATCAGGGCTGGACAATATTCTTTCCCTTCGCTTCCCCGAACTATAATCAATAGCATCTACGATAAGCTCTGGAGCCAACTCTTCAGTATTTGAAACTTGTGCACGCTTGGTTTTAGGATCAATTCTAAAATAAACGATTCCCTTTACTTTATTCCAAGAAATACTGGAATACAAACCAGCGATAACTAGCTTGTTTTCATTATTTACCAAAAAGCTTAAATCAGAAATAACTTTATTATCTAAGCTAAGTTTGTACTCATGCAGATCAACACCTCCATAATTGAAACTCGCCAAAAGATAATCTCCTGTCCTGTTTCCTTCCTTATTGAAATTCCTGCAAAGGAAATAGACTCCTCCTGTATTTGATACTCTGTATTCAAAAACATTTATGTTCTTATCAGGATAAGGAAGCTCCTGTATGTTTTCCCATAAGACATTCATCGCCTTATCAAAAACAATACAATACACCTTCTCATTATCCTTTCGTTTGGAGGACAATTGACAGTAGACCAGAAACTTGCTTTTATCAAAGGATTCCTCAAAACCTATAAACCCACTTTCATAACGGTTTACACTGTCGAATTCACCAACGATTTCCATACGTTGTAATCGTTTGAGTGTAAGCCCGTCATAAACCTCCATAAACAAGTAATTCTTCTTTTTTGATGAATTAAAGAAAGAGGTAAATAGATACAGCTTACCATTCAGATATTTCAGTGCCTCATATTGAAGCAAATTAGATTTATACTCCAAACTCAAGGACTTCTTTTTCAATTTCTTCAAAGACCTATCGTAAAGCTCTACATCTATTGTCTTTTCCTCAATGAACCCCGTTATTTCTCTTCTGGTGATCGTATAAATTACATCCTTATTGTCAAAGATTACTTGATCAAAGTATTGTCCCATTTTAAGTTTGGAATCTCCTGAAGTGGTAACATCATAGTCAATAGTCTGTGCAACAAGGACATTGCACAACATCAATAAGGATATTAAGATTTGATTGGTTTTGACTGGCATTTTAGTATTTATTTTGTGCTGTTGATAGACCTGTATTTTGAGGAATTCACTGGATCAATCTTAGACATAAGACGTATAAATTCACGCTTTTGCTCTAGCTCAGCCAAACTAAAAATTTCAATCAGTTCATTAGATTTTGCAGAGGAAAACATCTGTAATAACATACAGTTAGGATAGGATTGAGCCACCAACCTAATTTCAGCTAGTGCACTAAGTATAATAGACTTTGCCGTCTCTGTATCATAGTACATAATATCCAATGCCTGCCTATGATAATCATAATAAGCCTGTCTATAATTCTTTATTCTTGGAGACAATATATTCTCAGCCATCCAATAACGGCTTCTATTTCTTTGCGAAGAACCTTCAGGTGCCCAACCAGGAAATGTACGACTAACATCCTGCGTGATAGCATTTATTACATCCTGTGCTTTTTGAAAATAATCATCGCCCCCTTTAAGCTCAAAACTATCTCCATCCAATCCAAGGATCATGTAGATATAAAATCCCAATACTTGGGAAAGGTTTTCAGAGAAACCAAACTCAGAAAACTGAAGAATCTGATTCGGTTCGTAATTAAAGACCAGATCTCTATCATTATGAGAAAGTAAAACGGTCTCATAATTACTGTTATAGGTAGGACGAGTTGCTTGAATCTGTAGCTCTCCCTTAAAGGAAGTATTTGTAACCTCTTCGTTAATATTTAGATTGATCGTTACATTGATTCGCTCCTCAGGCTTATAGTTGTTATCCGTCCAAGATAATTCATTAAAATAAGACTCAATATTTTGCTTCATATCCTCAAACAAAGAGGGATCAGCTTTTTGTAGCCTAGGCGTATTGATATTTACTGTTGCTATAAATTCCTGCGCAATAATATTGTTTGCACAAAAAATCATCAATAATGCTAATCCTAATCGAGCCATATCTTTATGCTTTAAATTTTGTCTTTTAATTGAATAAACGCATCAACAACATCCTTTGCGACTTTTTGCTTGGATTTTAACTCAAAATCCTTCCGCATATTGTCTTTGAAAAATAAGGAAACCTTATTTGTGTCATGATTAAAGCCTGCACCTTTATCCTGCAGAGAATTTAACACGATCATATCGAAATGCTTGCGCTCAAGCTTTGACTTTGCATTAGTAGTTTCATTATTAGTCTCCAATGCAAACCCAATATGAAACTGACCAGATTTTTTAATTTTCCCTAGTTCTAATGCAATATCCTCTGTCTTTTCTAATTCTATGGAAAGATCGCCAGTGCTCTTTTTAACCTTTTCTGTAAAAATATCCTTAGGCCTGTAATCTGCTACAGCTGCCGAAAAAACAGCCAAATCCTGCTCCGAATGCAGTTCCCTCGCACATCGATACATTTCAACTGCTGTTGTAACATTATGCACAGTAAGAGAAGGGTGAACTGGTTTTAATTTGGAGGGTCCAAGAATTAAGTCTACACGTGCTCCGCGTTCCACTAACTCCAAGGCTATTGCACAGCCCATTTTTCCAGAAGAATGATTGCCAATAAATCGAACAGGATCTATATGTTCGTAGGTAGGTCCTGCCGTAACAAGAGCTCTAAGACCGTTAAGATCTTGTTGATATTTAAATTCTTGATTTAGAAACTCAAGGATTTTCTCTGGTTCGGCCATGCGTCCCTCCCCAATAAGACCAGAAGCAAGTTCCCCATATTCAGCAGGAATTAGTTTTACACCTCGTTCCTCCAAAAGATCCATATTTGCAGTGGTACTGGAATGTTTATACATATCCAAATCCATGGCAGGCGCATAAGCTACAGGGCATCGAGCAGAAAGGTAACAGGCCATCACGATATTATCAGTAATACCAGTAACCATTTTTGCCATAGTATTTGCTGTTGCCGGTGCTATAATCATATAGTCAGCCCATAGGCCAAGTTCAACATGATTATTCCAAGCTTCCTCTGATTGGATATCAGAATAAACCTCTTGCTTTGAAAGTGTTGATAGAGTAATTGGTGATATAAAACCTATAGCAGATTTAGTCATCAACACACGAACTTCATAGTCATTCTTGACTAAAAGTCTTACCAGGTGTGCTGATTTATAGGCTGCAATACTTCCTGTTACAGCCAGAAGAATCCTTTTTTTCTTGCTAGCCACGTCCATAATACCTTATTTATACAAACAAAGATAGCAGTAAAGAATTAATCCTTACTGCTGCCTTCTATATTTTATTTGAGACTTTTTAGTCTCTTTTCTGCTTGTTACTATAGTGAAAATGAAGCTCATCACCCAAATATTCCTCTGTAGCAATAACTACAGGATTTGGAAGCTTCTCATAAAATTTAGAGATTTCAATCTGCTCCTTATTCTCATTAATCTCCTCAATTGCATCTGAGCTAACAGCAAACTCTTCTAACTTTTGATTTAATTCTTTTTTTAAATCAAACGAAAGTTGTCTTGCACGCTTACTAATTACTGAAAGCACTTCGTATATGTTTCCTGTTGTTTCAGAAAGTGATTTAACATCTCTTTGAGATACATTCGGGTCAATCCCTTGAGATTTTGATTTAATATCAGTCATTCGACAATAATTTTAACTGCGTTTCAGAATCTGCTTTGAAAGTTTGTACCGTATTAAAATACGAACCTTCTTCATATTTATCCAAGAACATTCTAGCATAACGTATAGTTTCGCCATAACGCTCTTCCTTTTTCTCATATACACTATTGGTAGCCAGCAAATAATTCGCCTCTACCATTTTGAATCGAACCTCTTCCAAATTCTTAGTATCTGGAAATTCAATCAAAATATTCTCCAAACTCTTTAATGCAGATTGATACTGCTGAAGATCAAAATACAAAATTGCTGCATCAAATGCCTTAGACTCCAACTTCCTTCTGCACTCATCGATTAGTTGGTTACACTCTTCAACACGCTCTGAATCTGGAAACTTATTTACAAATGACTGGAAAGATTCAATAGCCTTAAGCGTATTGGATTGTTCTAATCTATATGATGGTGACATCATATAATGTGAATAAGCTTGATAATAGTCTGCATCCTCCTTCAACTCACTTCCGCTAAAAGTAGCTGAAAAGTTTTCAAAATAATATGCAGCCATTACATAATCATTAGTCAAGAAGTAAGTATTAGAATATTTGTAATACAAATCCTCTAATTCCGGACGTCCTCTAAAAGCTGAAATAATCAACTCCATTAATGACTGGGCTTTTATATACTGCCCCTCTTCATAAAGCTTTACTGATTCTTTATAAATCAACTCAGAATCTCCACTTGTACGAACTTTTTCAAATGAAGACTTACAAGAACTGAAAAGGATTAGGCCAAATAAACCCAACAATACTACTGACTTAGTTATTCTTCTCATAAAACGCAAAGGTACTATTTTTTTCGCAAAAATATTCTAATGATTGTCTTTATACTATTTAAACAGATAGCTTTTGCCATCAATTGGTTGTATGATGTCAAAAGTAATTATTCAAATAGAATTATTTCAGTCCTGGGCAGATGAATTGAAGCAAAAAAAACCCAGCGCTGTATAATTATTTTTCCCATAAATATAAGGCAATTATTTGGTTAGCTAATACATTGTGTAGTATATTAAAAAAACTCAGAAGACAAGTAAGAATGAAGCGCTTAGAGGATCTTAGAATATTTTATAATCATACGATATATCCGGAATTAAAAAGGATGGAAAAAAAGCGCAATAGGCTTATCCTCCTTATTGGAATTTCCACCGCACTTTGTATTATAATATTCATAATAGCTCAATTACTTCACATCTTCTCTTTATCATTGCTTGTCGTACTGATAGAGATTTTCTATGTACTATTCCTCATCAGCAGAATCCGAACTTATGTTCAGACCTTCAAGCCAAGAATAATGAATCTCATTCTTGACTTTATCGACGATAGCATTAACTATGGGACATTGACTTACGATGCAAATAATGGTCTAGACAAAAAAACCTTCCTCTCAAGCAAAATCTTTTTCCCTCGATCAATTAATTACGAATCAGAGGATTACATCAAAGGACAAATAGGTAGTATTTCATTTGAGCTTTCAGAAACAAGAGTAACAGAATTCTCTAGAGTAAAAAACACGCAAGAATGGGTTTTTGACGGAGTCTTTATGAAAGCAAAACTACAGTTACCTGTAAAAGGATCTCTTATCATCATCCCTAAAACCGAAAAGCCATATCTAAGCAAAACAATTAAACACTGGATGGGCTCAGGCCATGTTAAAGTTTATGACCTAATCCGCAATAAAACTTTTAGAAAATTATTTGAAACTTTTGCCAACAAAAAATCTAACCCCATGCAGTTCCTTACAGAAGGTCTGCAAAATTCAATCATCAAATACACCGAGGAGCACGATAAGAAGTTCTACCTGTCTTATAGCAATGGTATAATATATATGGCTGTATCAGAAGAAAAAGATATCCTTGAACCAAACCTGTTTAAATCAAACCTCAAATTTAGCCTTATCAAAGAATTCTACGAAGACGTTTATATACTATTGCAAATACTTGAAGATTTAGACCTTCACCATTAATATAACCTATGAGACTGCACTACGTACTGTTCTTTCTATTTATTTCAAATGTCCAATTTGGACAAACAAACTCGCTCCTTTGGGAAATAAAACACCCGCAGACAGATCAGCTATCTTATGTTTTTGGCACGATTCACCTTATTCCAGAATCCCACTTCTCCATTTCAGATAGCCTAAACCATTGCTTAAATATTGTTGATGAAATATATTTCGAAATCAACCTTGAGGAGCTAAATGACATCAGCACATGGTCTAGCTTTATCAACAAACTATTCATGCCTAAGGGAGTGCTTTTATCTCAACTCACTTCTCCAAAAGACTTCAACCTTATTGCTGAAAAAATGAAGGAAGCAAACATTCCTCTTTACATGTTTAATAGGATAAAACCAATGTTCTTGTCCATACTTCTTGAAACATCAAATCTGGATGTGAGCGAAAATGATTCCACACAAACTATGGCCTCTTATGAATTTGAGCTTAGTCGCATAGCAAAAAAAAATGGCACAAAGATTAATGGTCTAGAGACCATTGATTTTCAGGTCAGCCTATTTGATAGTATCTCTCTAGAAGAGCAAGCCCAACTTCTAGTATCGAGTTTGTCCGATAAAAAGCAAGAATCATTAAACATCGATCTTTACGAGATTTATTCCAACCAAGACCTTGGAAAACTTGCAGAACTTTTATTTTCAGATTCTACCCACCAAAACTACAACCATTTATTGCTAGACAAAAGAAATAAAAAATGGATTGAACAAATACTAAGCAATAGCAGAAAAAAAAGCTGCGTATATGCTGTAGGAGCTGGTCACCTTCCTGGAGAAAATGGTATATTGAATCTGCTAGTACAAAATGGATTCATCATAAGACCTATGGAAAATTTTTAAAAATGGCACTAATTAAAAAGGTACGAGGCCTAGAACCTAGAATCGGGAAAAACTGCTTCCTGGCCGAAAATGCAACTATAGTTGGAGATGTAGAAATTGGGAATAACTGCAGCATCTGGTTCCAGGCAGTTTTAAGAGGTGATGTAAATAGCATAAGGATAGGAAACGGTGTGAACATTCAAGACGGTGCGGTAGTGCATTGCACCTATGAACAAAGTAAAACCATCATAGGAGACCGAGTATCTGTAGGCCATAAAGCCATTATCCATGGTTGCGAAATCAAAGAAGATGTGCTGGTAGGCATGGGCGCCATTATAATGGACCATGTCATTGTAGAATCCAATGTTTTGATCGCCGCAGGAGCTGTTGTTCTAGAAAATAGCCATCTAGAATCTGGACATATTTACGCAGGAGTACCTGCAAAAAAGATAAAAAAGATTTCTGAAGATCGATTCAACAATACCATCAAACGGATATCTGACAACTACTCCATGTATGCATCTTGGTTTAAAGAAGACTAGACTCTAAAAACTTTGGATAAACGATGTAATGTTTTTCAACCTTACCTGGCAGGAAATTAAAGTGAAAACATTCAGACATAGGTTTCACTTCACCATTTTTAAATAGGATCTGTATTTCATTTTTAGATCTAATATAGGTTGAGTTTGCCTCCACACCTGTAGTAACCAAATAAGAAACTTCCTCCGCTGTAAAACCAAGTTCATCTTTAGCTTTTTGATGCCACTTATTAAACTCTTCAGCAGACACAGGTTCATCCGAAAAATTAAGCCTAAAAATATTTCTGTTAATCAAACTAGTTGACAAAAAAGACAAAATGCGATCATCACAATCCGTAAACACTTTCAAAGCCATCAAAATATCGTAATCATCCACTGAAGCAAACGCCTTCAAGTTGGCACGTCTATTCTTTTTAAATGAATCCGCATTTAATGGTTCTTTAAGAAGCTGCAATAAAGCGGGACTTATTGGCGGTTTCCAGCCAGACTCACATAACTTCTTAGCACGTTCAAAAATCTTAATCAACATAACTTCAGCAGCCATTACTGTCTTATGCAGGTAAACCTGCCAGTACATAATCCTTCTTGCGATCAAAAATTTTTCAATAGAATATAAACCTTTCTCCTCGACAACCAACTCGCCATCAACAACGTTTAACATCTTTATGATCCTATCATAGCCAATCACTCCTTCGGATACTCCTGTGAAGAAACTATCCCTATTCAAGTAATCCAACCGATCCATATCCAACTGAGAAGAAATCAACTGATGCAGAAATTTACGAGGATAATCCCCTTTAAAAATTTCAATAGCCAGATTGAGGCTACCTTCAAATTCAACATTTAGGGCATCCATAAAATGGAGAGAAAGCTCCTCATGATGAATGTTTAAAAGTGTATTCTCTAAGGTATGGGAAAATGGACCGTGACCAATATCATGCAAAAGTATTGCTATCGATACTGCCGTAGCCTCCTCATCACTTATTTCAACACCCTTTGCCTTCAAAACCTCTATGGCTTGTATCATCAAATGCAAGGCACCAATTGCATGATTAAATCTAGTGTGTAATGCACCAGGGTAGACATAATAGGTTAATGAAAGCTGTTTTATACGTCTGAGTCGCTGAAAGAAGGGGTGTTCCACTAAGGAAAAGACCTGATTGTATGGGATACCCACAAATCCATAAACTGGGTCATTCAGAATCTTCATATTGTGCATCATGGCAGGGCTGATTTGTGCTGCAAAAATAGGTATTTTTTATTGCAAAATCTTTTTTTCGCCTCAAATACAATTGGCAGACAAATAAATATGTCCATCGAACAAATAATATTCACAGTTAACTCGTTGAGTTTATGTTATAGAGAAAATACTTTATCGATTGATTCCTTTCTCCTTGGTTCAATTATGTGTAAATTCCCATAATTCTTAACAACCCATAAAATTCACAATATAGTTCATGGAAAAAATCAATATCCTTTGGGCAGATGACGAAATAGATAGGTTAAAACCTCATCTGAAATTTCTAGAAGCAAAAAACTATCAAGTTATAACTGTAACCAATGGACATGATGCCATTGACGAAATAAGAGAAAACAATAATATTGATATCATTTTTCTAGATGAAAGCATGCCAGGCCTTACAGGTCTAGAAACATTGGCAACCATCAAGCAGGAGTATCCTAACATACCCGTAGTCATGATCACTAAAAATGAAGCGGAGAATGTCATGGAGGAGGCCATAGGCTCTCAAATATCTGATTACCTGATCAAACCGGTCAATCCAAATCAGATACTTCTTACCCTCAAAAAGATTATTGATAAAAAACTTTTGGTCAAGGATAAGGTAAACTCCGACTATCAACAGGAGTTCCGAAATCTAATGATGGAGATACAAGGTGGACTTAACTATGAAGAATGGGTTGATGTTTATCGTAAATTAATCAATTGGGAGCTAAAACTTGATGAACTAGGTGGCGAACAGATGGGTGAAATTCTTTCTATGCAGAAAGAACAGGCAAACAATGAGTTCTCAAAATTCATCACCAAGAACTACTTGGACTGGATTGAGAGCGAAGAAGGCCCCATTATGTCAGATAAACTGATGCGCACCAAAGTGTTCCCACACATCAATAAGGATATACCAACCTTCTTCTTGCTACTGGACAATCTAAGATATGATCAATGGGAAACGATTAAGCCTATATTAAGTGAGGACTTTAAATTAGAATCTGAAGATTACTTCTACAGTATTCTTCCTACTTCAACACAATACTCTAGAAATGCCATTTTTGCGGGGATGATGCCTAGCGACATAGAAAAACACTATAAGGAATATTGGGTTTATGACAACCAAAAGGAGGGCAAGAACAACTATGAAAAACAGTTGCTAGAGCTTCAAATGAAACGAACCTTTAGAGAGGAAATGAAGACCGACTACATAAAGGTTACCAATGTTGGTGTTGCCAAAGAACTCAATGACAACATAAAAAATTATCTCAAAAATGACCTGACCGTTATCGTTTATAATTTCATTGATTTCTTGTCACATGCAAGAACGGAGATGGAAGTACTAAAAGAACTTGCATCCGATGAAAAAGCATATCGCTCGATCACAAAGTCATGGTTTGAAAATTCTTCTTTATGGGCAGCAATAAAAAAATTGGAAGGCAAAGAATTCCAGTTAATCATAGGTACAGATCACGGTACGATTCGAGTTGCTCAGCCATCAAAAGTAGTTGGAGACCGAGATACAACAACGAATTTAAGATATAAAGAAGGCCGAAATCTTCAATATGATTCCAAAGATGTATTAGAGATCAAAAAACCTGCAAAAGCTGGACTTCCAGCACCCAATGTATCCTCAAAATACATTTTTGCTAAAGAAAATAAATTCTTCCTCTATCCAAACAATTACAACCACTTTAAGAAACATTATCAAGATACGTTTCAGCATGGTGGAATCTCTCTAGAAGAAGTAATCTGTCCGATTATAGTACTGCGATCAAAATAAAAAAAAAGCCTTCCGAAATTCGGAAGGCTTTTTTTTATACAGTCATTATATCTTTTTCTTTCGATTGAATACTATCATCAACGCGCTTTGTGTATGAATTGATCGTATTCTGTATATCTGTTTCTACTTTTTTACCAGCATCTTCAGAGTAGCCATTTTTAACTGCCGACTTCACAGCATCCATAGCCTTTTGCCTAGCAGATCGCATACTTACCTTTGAATCTTCCCCAGAGGCTTTTGCCATCTTAACAAGATCCCTTCTTCGCTCTTCTGTTAAAGGTGGCAAAACAATACGAACCATCTCACCGTCATTCATAGGGGTAAAACCAAGATTCGCTTCAAATATCGCCTTTTCGATGGGACCTAGCATTCCCTTTTCCCAAGGCTGTATAGACAAGGTTTTAGAATCGGATGCAGAGACATTTGCAACCTGGTTCAAAGGAGTCGGACTACCGTAGTAATCTACCATCACACCAGTCAACATACTTGGAGAAGCCTTTCCTGTACGAATCTTATTTAACTCTTTATTCAAGTGTTCAAGCTTGGAATCCATACTTTCATTCAGGATATCCATAACCATATCGATTTCCTCTTGCATGTCTTTTATTATTTAATTAGTTAAAAACTATATCTAAAATTAAATTAAATCTCTAAAAAGCCAAAAGATTTAAGCAATATGCGTTTTACCACCCATATAAGGTCTCAACACTTCTGGAATCTCAATACCATCTGGACCCTGATTATTTTCCAACAGAGCGGCAACTACTCTTGCTAATGCTAAAGCAGAACCATTAAGTGTATGAGCAAGGTGTTTAGACTTTCCATCCTTGTACCTTAATTTAAGTCTATTCGACTGATACGTCTCAAAGTTAGACACTGAGCTGACTTCTAACCATCTTTTTTGTGCTGCAGAATATACCTCAAAATCGTAGGTTATAGCAGCTGTAAATCCTAAATCTCCACCGCACAACCTGAGAATTCGATAAGGTAGGCCAAGGTCTTTAAGTAGTAAGGCTACATGGTCAATCATTTCTTCTAGTGCAGCATATGAATTATCCGGATGTTCCACTCGAACAATCTCAACCTTATCAAATTGATGCACGCGATTTAAGCCTCGCACATGAGCACCATATGAGCCAGCTTCACGTCTAAAACAAGGTGTATAACCGCATAACTTATGCGAAAAATTAGCATCAGGAAGAATCTCATTCCTAAATATATTAGTCACAGGCACTTCAGCCGTAGGGATTAAGTATAGATCATCTTTTTCAGCATAGTACATTTGACCCTCTTTGTCTGGAAGTTGTCCAGTTCCTCTGGCAGAATCCTCATTTACTAAATGCGGAGGAATTACTTCTTCATAACCGGCCGTATCTGCTCTATCAAGAAAAAAGTTTATCAAAGCACGTTGTAGCTTGGCTCCCTGCCCTCTGTATAAAGGAAATCCTGCTCCAGTTATTTTCACACCAAGTTCCATGTCAAAAAGATTATAATCTTTTGCCAATTCCCAGTGAGGTTTTGCCTCATCACCTAAGACAGGCAATTCATCCTCCCATGCTTTAAACACCTCGTTATCCGTTTCACTATGCCCCTTTGGGACCAAAGGATTTGGAATATTTGGAACAGAGAACATTAGGTTCTCAAGTGTTTCCACTACAATCTTAGATTCCTCTTCATGTGTTTTGACCGCTTCCTTAATATCTGAAACCCTCTGCTTTAAGTCAGCAGCTTCACTCTGCTTGCCAGACTTAAACAGTTGACCAATCTCTTTTGAATATTTGTTTGACTCTTCTTTTAACCCATCTATCTTGACCTGAAATTCTTTACGCTTATCATCAAGCTCCAAAACCTGATCGATCACTTGGATCTGTTCATCAGACCAATTACGGACTTTAAGACCTTCCTTTACCCGTTCTACATCCTGCCTGATTACTGATATTTCTACCATTTTAACTTGTTTTTTCTATGCGTTAATCTGAAGTAACAAAAATAAGGGCTTAAATCCTTTCTTGAATTAAGCCTTTCCCAAAAAGAGTTAAATATTTTTTGCTAAGATAACATTTATATTAAAAAATATCTTACTTTTGCAATAGTCGAAAGAAAATTCACTCCGATTTAATATTGCAGATATCCGTTATTCTTATCGACTACTCTGCATTGTTTAATTAGACATTTCTATTTTCTTACCCAC
>JBELIG010000303.1:0-2675 GCA_042091035.1 Sphingobacteriales bacterium
ATCGTGAAATTTTGCCATAACTTTTTTTTATGACGCAAAAGTATTCCGACAAAAAAGAATATCCATTAATCTAGATTAAGAAATCAGATCTCACCACTTCTTTGCATAAACTGTCTTTTTCGCTTTACAGAACTCAGAGCCTCAGGCGTAATTCCAAGAAAAGAAGCAACCATCCGTTGTGGTACTCGCTGGACAATATCAGGATAAGTATTAATGAAGTGTTCGTATCGATCTAGAGCGGGAGTGCTAATCAACATAATAATTCTTTTCTGAAGAACGCCAAGTCTGTTGAGTAACTTTTTAGTATCATGGTTAGAATCTTCAAAGACCTTTTCCTTTTGAATAACAACGGAATCTTCAAGTGCATCAATAAAAAGATCAGCAGGAATATCAGCGGGAAGGCTATCGGCGATAATCCAACCTTCGGGTGCAAACATAAAAATATGCTCCTTCCCCTTTTCGTCTATGGTATAGCTTCGAAGCAAGCCTGACTTAACTACAAATATACTTGTATGTAAGTCACCTGAGCGCTGAAGCACCTGACCTTTCGTAATCTCTAATTCCTTCAATTTAATTTCTTTATTTGAGCCAATGACCTAAATATAAAAAACTTAAAGGAATCTTTGATTAAAATGGCTTAAGCTTTAAAAAACCAAACTGTCCGTTATCTACAGCTACTATTGCTTCACCAGCAGCAGTAAGATCGACATCTTCTCCTGCCCAATCCCCTCCGTCACCGGGACTATAGGTAGTCTGCCATTCCAAGTTTCCATCCGTATCATACTTAATCAGATATACATGCCAGATATTTGAATTATCCGCTTCAGCACCACAACTACTGCTGTAATTACCGTATTCATCTCCTGTGCCAGCAACAACCAAACAACCGCCATCAGCTGTGGCCTTGATGCCCCAAGCTTCATCATGTATAAATGCAGGATCATATCCTCTTGGATTCCCTTGCTTAGCCTCCCAGATTGTATTTCCATCAGAATTGATCTTCATCGTATACGTATCCCAGTTAGCTGTACCTGAAAGGGTATGTCCCGTCAGGAAAACACTGCCATCTGAACCTAAATCCATTCCAAAACAATGATCAGAGGAATCCCCTCCGTAGGTTTTAGAGAGTAGCACAGTTCCTTGTTGGTCAACTTTTAGTAAAGCATAAGCCTCTGCACCTTCGGTCAGTCCTGCAATCAAAAAGTTTTGATCCTGCGCCTGAATTCGATACCCCTGTGCCAAATGATCGTTTAACAGAATGGTCTGAACAAGTTCACCTGTAGATGATAGCTGGCAAAGCACACCCTGACCTTCTGTAAAAAAGGTATTGGATCGATCTTCTGCGTCACCATATCCAACAGCAAAATATCCTCCTGGATGTTCCGCCAGATGTTCGATAGCATTTGTTCCTCCCAGATCAAAAGACTTTGAGAAAATCGTACTACCTGTTTCTTTATTCATTTTGATCAGCACACTTATATCATCCAGAGCACCACAGATTAAATAAGCATCATCTGTTTCAATAGCTGAATTGCCCAAATTTCGACCAGGACTTCCAAACTCCTGTTCCCAAAGTTTTTGACCGTACTCATTTGTTTTTACTACATACAATCGAGCCGAGCCAGGGAAATACCCTGTTTCTCCGACTTGAAGAAAACCACCATCTGAACAGCTCAAAATATAATGTCCATGAGACTCCTCACCAGATCCATTATAAGATGTAAACCAAGATAATGTTGGAGCATCAGCAAAGGTCTCTATTGTACAATCAATAATAACTGCATCATCAGCATTTCGACATCCCTGCCAAGCCATTAAACCTAATAAAAACAAGTACTTTCTCATCTTCCTATTTTTCTTTTGCTAGACATAACGCAAGCAAGCAGCATTAAATTATTCACCATCAGCACTTTCTACATCAAACCCTGCTTCATAAAAAATAGATCTGGACGATTTACCAAGTAGTATTTGATATCCTGCCGGATCAATTCTCCATGCAGATTCATCCTCATTCCAATAAGCAAGTTCTGCCTTTGGAATCATAATTCGTACAATCTCCATTTGTCCGGGTTCTATCTGATCTGTCTTATGAAAAGCACGGAGTTCTTTTACGGGTTGGTCTACATTTGAATTTAAATTAGCCGTATACAATTGGATTACTTCCTTTCCAGGATAAGCTCCCGTATTTTTCACCTGGACAAGCACTCCTACGGAATCTCTGTGGTCAACTAAAGTTGCATTTTCATAGGCAAAATTCGTGTAAGACAATCCATAACCAAATGGGAATGAAACCTCTACTGCAGCCTTATCAAAATGCCTGTACCCAACATAGATCCCCTCCTCATAATTCGTATAATCCACATTTTCAATCCATTCTTCCTTAGGTTTTTCCTTCTTATCAATCATGAGCATAATAGGATTATATTCCGTTGCTACTTGCGGGAAATTGGCATTTGAGGCATGATCACTTAGCTTTATGGGAAAGGTCATTGGCAAACGACCACTCGGATTTACAGTTCCACTAAGCACATCAGCCACAGCATTTCCACTTTCCTGACCTCCTTGCCAGGCTAAAACAACTGCATCTGCCTGTGCTATCCAGGAATTCGTTTCTACAACCCCACCAATATTAAGCACAATGACAAGTTGCTTATTTACTTTATGGAAAATATCAC
>JBELIG010000003.1:0-59720 GCA_042091035.1 Sphingobacteriales bacterium
TATCAGAAATTTTATTAAACTTTATTAGTTGACACCGGGACAAAATTGTATTTAATACCTTTTCTGTTTGTTCCGCAATTAGAATAAACTGTGTATCCTCAGGTGGTTCTTCAATTAATTTCAATAATCTGTTTCCCTCTGTTCCTAGAAACTCTGCCATCCAGATAATCATTATCTTCTTGGCTCCTTCATAACGCTTAAAACTGAGCTTCTTTATAATGTTAACACATTCACTCTTATAAATATTCCCTTGTTTGTTATCTACTTTGAGTATAGAAGACCAAAGATCATAATTAAGATAAGGGTTTTCAAGCACAGCTTCCTTCCAATCCTTTACAAAGTCATCTGACCTATACTCTTTACCGACATAAGGAAACGAGAAATGAAGATCGGGATGCTGAAGTTTTTTACTTTTTAAGCATTGATTACAAACTCCGCATGCATGGTGTTCACTATCTACTTCCTTACACAAAATTGATTGAGCTAAGCTAAGCGCAACACCTAACTTTCCACAGCCTTCAGGACCAACAAATAAAAGGGCATGTGGCAGACGATCTGCTGATAACATTCCTTTTAATAACTGTATTGCACTCTCTTGACCTGGAAAATCTGTAAACTGCATGCGTTCAAAGCTCTTTAAGGATAAAATTATAAGAACAAAGCAAAAGACTATATTAAACCTTTTATAGCTTTTTTTGTATAAATTTTGTGATTTTGATTAAAAGCTATTTAATTAATTTGAAAATCATTCAACTAATTTAAACGACCTTTATCCATGAAAGTAGCACTCACTCGAAAAGCCCACTTCAATGCAGCTCACCGTTTATATAACCCTAAGTGGGATGAGGAGACAAATAAAAAGGTGTTTGGACCTTGCTCAAATCCCAATTTCCATGGACATAATTATGATTTAGAAGTTCGAATAATTGGAACTGTAAACGCAGAGACGGGATTTGTCTACGACATGGTAAAACTTAAGCAAATCATCAAAGAGGAAGTTGAAGATCGTTTTGATCATAAAAATTTAAATTTAGATACTCCTTACTTTAAAAATTTAAATCCTACCACAGAGCATCTAGCTATTACTATTCATGGCCTCTTGAGTAAACGAATTGAAAAAGAATATACAATACAGGTAAGATTGTATGAAACTCCAAGAATCTATGTTGACTATCCAGCATAAAAAAAGCATCATTCGATTTGAATGATGCTTTTTTTTATCCTTTCGAAGCCATTAAGGCCTTGAATTCTTTTTAAGTATTCTGCTTGTTTTAAGTAATCCTTGCTCTTCATTGTACATTCCAACAAGATAAACGCCATCTCTCAAATCCGAAAGATCTAAAGAATTGTCCATATACATATCGAAACGCTTCACTGGCTTACCTAAAAGATTATAAATAATAACCTCATCAACTATTGAGTCATCCGAAATATTGATCGATGAACGAACAGGGTTCGGATAAACATTTAGATCCGAAACTTTAGTTTCAAATTCTTTTGTAGAAACTGGATCTGAAACACAGATATCAAACTCCTCTGTATAGATTACTGTATTTAGATCACTATCTTCGTAAAAATTGAAAACGATTGTTCCACAACCTGAAGTTTGGAATGGCCTTACACTCATTTTCCATAAAGAAGAATCATCAGCATCAATCTGTAAAGCTTCAGGAGCAGGGAAATTACTCGCACTCTGGCCAGAGAAACAATTAGCATCATCGCAAAGTAAAATAATCCATTCAGCAGGAGAATTAACTAATTCGAATGTCCATCTTACATCGATTGCATCTCCAGTAAGGTTGTTCAGAACTCCACTGTTATCGATAGTAAGAAATTCGTCAGTTAAGTCCCCAACTAAGTTGAACTCCGTTACGTCAGGATCAAAAACTACATCTAGATCCGACTGAGCGAAAAGTAAAATTGGAAGAGAAAATATTAAAAGTAAAAAGTGCTTCATGGTTCTATAATTTTCAATTTTTGATCGATATCTTATTCATAAAGTTAAAATAAATTAAGCTCCAAAACACGAAAAGACCCATTTAAGCTAAAATTTAGCATCAATTTAACCTTTCTTAACTTATCCTAACTACTATATAGATGTCACAAATTACAAAATAGTTGGTTGACTATAATTAGATTTGCCAAATTTTATCTCAATTCATCAAGCATTTTTTATATATTTCCACACATTATAAAAGCCTGAATTACATAATTTCCACTGATTTATGAAAATTGTCATTATAGGAAACGGAATAAGTGGTATTACAGCAGCTAAAACACTTAGGAAACATTCTGATCACCAAATCATTGTATTATCTGACGAATCTGAACTATTCTTTTCGAGGACAGCGCTTATGTACGTTTTTATGGGGCATATGAGAGCGAAGGATATAATTCCTCACAATAAAAAGTTTTATGATGACAATAATATTGAGCTATACCTGACTCGAGTAAGAACAGTCGACTTTGATTCTAAATCCATAGTTCTGGAAGACGACAACTTCATTGATTACGATAGGCTGATAATTGCTACAGGATCTAAACCTAGATTGATGAACTGGCCAGGTAAACAGCTTGATGGAGTACAAACCTTATATCATATTCAAGACCTTGAAAACATCGAACGACATTGTGAAAACCTAGAACGTGGTATCATAGTTGGTGGTGGTCTAATTGGTATTGAACTTGCTGAAATGCTTCATTCCAGGAATATACCTGTTACTATGCTAGTTCGAGAATCTGAATATTGGAATAGTGTTCTTCCTATAGAGGAAGCAAAAATGGTCAGCGATCACATTCGTACACATAACATAGACTTAAAACTAAATACTGAACTTAATGAAATCTGGGGAGATAAAAAGAAGGTAAAAATGATCCTTACCAATACTGGTGAAAAGATCAATTGTGAATTTGTAGGTTTAACAGTGGGAGTACAACCAAACATTGACTTTCTCCATTTCACCAAACTGGAAAAAAATAAAGGTATACTTATCAACGATAGACTTGAAACCAATATGGAAGGTGTATATGCAATAGGGGATTGTGCAGAGATCAGGAATCCTAAAGAAGGCAGAAAGAATATTGAAGCAGTATGGTACACTGGACGTATGATGGGAGAACTTGCAGCGCACAATATCCTTGGGAAAGAACTGGATTATAATCCTGGTGTTTGGTTCAACTCTGCTAAATTCTTTGATATCGAATATCAGGTATATGGATCTGTCCCAAATAACCCTAGAGAAGGTATTGGCCAATTGTTTTGGAAGCACCCTAAAAAGAATAAAAGTATTCGTCTAGTCTATGACCTAAGCACTAAAGAAGTCATGGGCTTCAATCTTATGGGTATCCGATACAGGCATGAAGTTTGTGAAAAGTGGATATCAGAAAAAACTCATATAGAAGATGTTCTCCGCAACCTTAATTTAGCCAATTTTGATCCTGAATTTTTCAGCAGCTACGAACGGCTTCTCGTAGATGCTTACAACCAAGAAACAGGATCATCCTTGAAGCTAAAGCAAAAAAAATCCTTGTCTAATGTCCTAAACTTCCTTTCAAAATAATTCTGCTATGAACCAAATCAATCACAGCCTTTCCTTAACCGAATCAGCCAAGCGACCATTAAACATCATTCAGAATATTGGTTCAATCATTGGATTTTCAGGTTTAGCGACTTTATTGATATCCTTGTTTAATATTTATGCAGAATCACAGGTTCCGTATCTGTTCTATGGAGCAATAGGTGCAATAAGCTTAGGAACAATTATCTATACAATAGGTAGCTATGGGGGTAAAACAGAAGGAATTAAAAATGACTACAATTGGCTTTCTGGCTTGACCAGCAAAGGTTCATTTGCATGGATTGCCGGTATTTTCATTACTACGTTTTATGTTTTCCTGTATTGGTTTCCTCAACATCTTGGCTTGGGAGAAAATGGAGCAGCGAACAAAGGTTTGGTAGGTTTTTTTGATCCTCTCAGTATATTATTAAAAGGAGAAGGGAAATTTGCAAGCCAATGGTTTATGTATGGCACACTTTACACTTTGGCAATCCTAATTTTTGGTATAAAATTCATCGTAAAATACAGGCACAACAGGTATCAGGTTATCCGAACAATCTCTGTAATGCTATTCCAACTAGGATTTGCATTTATAATACCTGCATTTTTGGAACGTATGAGTTTACCCTATAACGACTTCAAAAATGTCTGGCCACTTAATTATTATTTCTTTGATACATGGAATATCAATGGTATGCTTAATGCGGGCAACATAGGTTTATTTATGTTAATCTTCGGAATAGCTATGGTGTTAATAATAACACCCATATTAACCTATTTCTTTGGTAAAAGATGGTATTGTTCTTGGGTTTGTGGCTGCGGGGGATTAGCTGAGACGGCAGGAGATAGCTTTAGACATTTATCCGATAAATCACAAAGCGCATGGAAGATAGAACGCTGGATGATTCATCTAGTTCTAGCGATCTCGGTTTTAATGACCATTGCAGTAATCTACAACTACAGGGCTCAAGAGACTATCTATTTAGTTACAACAGAAATCTTCCTAATCGGAATTTTTTCTCTGGCACTTATACTTTCTGGATTTGTGTTTTACAACAGAAACAAATGGATAAAAAAACAGAACAAAATAGCCTTTCAAATAGCTGGTGGAATTTTACTATCGCTAGTGGCTTTTACTGCTTATGCCTACTTCCTAAAAGGATCCAATGATTTGTTTGTAATTCAAACCTACAAGATTCAAAAGTTCTATGGTTTTTACATTGGCGCTACTTTTTCCGGAGTGATAGGGGTTGGTTTTTACCCCATAATGGGAAGTAGGGTATGGTGTAGATTTGGCTGCCCTATGGCTGCACTTTTAGGTCTCCAACAGAAGTTCTTCTCAAGATTTAGAATCACGACCAACGGATCTCAATGTATATCCTGTGGAAATTGTAGTACCTATTGTGAGATGGGAATCGATGTCAGAGCATATGCTGAAAAAGGACAAGATATCGTACGTGCCTCATGTGTAGGCTGCGGTATATGCTCAGCGGTTTGCCCAAGAGGTGTTCTCAAGCTCGAAAATGGCCCTGCTATCCAGGACCGCGCTACGGCTAAGCGGGCAATTTTCATCAGTGAAGATAAGGTTGGACTTTTAGATTAATTATCTAAAATCAATCTCTGTATTATCGCCAATATTCAAGGACTGTCTTAATCCTGTTATAGAAGTATCGTTGCCTATTACGGAATTGAACAGGACTGCCTCGTTGATATGCACAAAGTTGCCCAAGATAGAATTCTTAATAATAGCTGAGGATAATTTACTGTTATTACCTATCGTCACATGGGGGCCAATAATAGAGTCATTGATCTGACACCCTTCTCCAATATTTACAGGAGGTATGATAATAGAATTATTTAGATTATTAACTACTGGCGTTTGAAAATCTTTCTTTTCAAGCATCAATGCATTTGTTTCTAGCAAAATATCTTTACGACCACAATCAAACCAGTTATCCACACTCTCCGTCTTAATTTTGCATCCCTCGCTAACCATACCCATAAGTGCATCAGTAAGCTGAAACTCGCCGTCTGATTTTACATCAGCGTCAATATTCCGTTTTAGGCTTTCAAAAAGAGCTTTAGTATCCTTGATTTTGTAAAAACCAACAAGTGCAAGATTCGAAAGTGGAATATTGGGTTTTTCAACTAGGCTAGTCACATAACCATCCTTGCCAATAGTGGCCACTCCAAAAGATCTTGGATCACTTACTTTCTTTACGCCAACATAGTTCATGGGACTTTTCATGACCTTATCCAAATCAAAATTAAGGATAGTGTCCCCAAAGAAAATCACAAGTTCTTGTGATAGGTCGATCTCATTTTCAGCAAGTAAAATCGCATGCCCTGAACCCAATCTATTTTCTTGCTTAATAAAAGTACATTTAAGCTCAGGATATTGATCCGAAATATAGTTTCGAATCTTCTCGCCCAAATAACCTATAATAAAAACAAATTCAGTAACTCCAACACGTTTTAGGTCATCAATAATAAAGGAGATGATCGGCTTACCCGCTACAGGAATAAGTGGTTTTGGTTGCGTATAAGTTAGGGGCCTTAGGTTCTTGCCCGCTCCTGCTACTGGGATGACTGCGATCATTCTAATAAATTATTGTTTATATAAAGATACATTCTTGACAAAGCAATATCAAACAAGCTGATATAAAAGCAAGTACAACAGATGTAAAAAGCAAAAGGCTGACCAAATAATGGTCAGCCTTCTAAGCTATATATATTTCTTGGTTTAAGCAGATTCTAAAGCTGCTGCACCACCCACAATCTCTGAAAGCTCTCTTGTAATAGCTTCCTGACGGGCTTTATTATATGAAATCTTAAGATCTTGCAATAATTCCTGTGCATTTTCAGTCGCATTATCCATTGCAGTCATACGTGCACCATGCTCTGAAGCATGCGTATCTAGCAAGAACTTTTGGAAAGTTGTCTGCAAAATTGAAGGCACTAAATAGTCCAACAATTCCGAAGTACTAGGCTCAAAAATGTAATCAGATTTTAGCTTGCTTGAATCATCCGCAGCAACTTCAACTTTTTCAACTGGAAGGAACTGAACACATTCATGCTCCTGAAGTGCTGCATTCTTGAAGCTAGCATAAGCGACATCAATTCTGTCGTAAACTTTAGCTTCAAACTTATCCATAAGCAACTGAGAAACCTCTGAAACATTATCAAAAGAAAGATTGCTGAAAAGGTCAAGATTATCAGTATTGAAGTTAGCCTGTGGAAACAAACGCTTCATACCATCAAATCCCTTCTTACCGATGAATAAGATATCAAGGTTACCTGATTCTAGTTGGCTCTTATACTGGGAATTAATCTTTTTAGTAGCTGCTTTAATAATGTTAGTATTAAAACCACCACAAAGACCTCTACTAGAAGTCACAACAACCATACAAACCTTGTTCGCCATTCTTTCCTCTCCGAAAGCAGAGGCAACATCACCATCTAAATTAGACAGGATATTTTTAAGGATTTCGTTTAATTTGTTCGCGTAAGGACGCATTTGAGTAATAGCTTGCTGCGCTCTTCTGAGCTTGGCAGCAGAAACCATTTTCATTGCTTTTGTGATCTGTTGAGTGTTCTTAACAGATGTAATCCTTTCACGTACTTCTTTTAAATTAGCCATCTTTTAATGCTTTACTATAATTAGTAGCAGTAAATTATTTCACTCCTAGAGGTCTAGAAGATCCCCACTCCTAAAAGTGGGGATTTATATTCTTATATGAATTAAACTCTGTAAGGAGCTGATAATTCGTTTGCAAGTGCTGTAACCTTATCAAGGTCTTCTTTATTCAGTTTTCCAGCTCTGAACATATCCAACACTGCTGGATCACGTTGCTCAAGAGTTGAAAGGAATACTGATTCGAATTCCTTCACTTTATTAACAGGAACATCTTTCAACAAACCTTTAGTACCTAAGTAGATAATTGCTACCTGCTTCTCTACTGAAAGTGGAGAATACTGAGGTTGTTTAAGAATTTCAACGTTACGTTTACCTTTCTCAATAACCATTTGAGTCGCTGCATCCAGGTCAGAACCAAATTTAGCGAATGCCTCTAGCTCACGGTATTGTGCTTGATCAAGTTTCAAAGTACCAGATACTTTTTTCATTGACTTAATCTGAGCAGAACCACCTACACGAGATACAGAGATACCCACATTAATCGCTGGACGTACACCTGCGTTAAATAGGTTTGACTCCAAGAAGATCTGACCATCTGTAATAGAGATCACGTTTGTTGGAATATATGCTGAAACGTCACCCGCTTGTGTTTCAATGATTGGAAGAGCGGTTAATGAACCACCACCTTTCACTATAGAGTTACCGTTAGCGTCTTTTGCATTTTTTAGAGAATCTGGAAGATCATTCATCTCTCTAGCAATGTCATCATTGTTGATCACCTTTGCAGCACGCTCAAGAAGACGAGAGTGTAGATAGAATACATCACCAGGATATGCTTCACGACCTGGAGGACGACGAAGCAATAGAGATACCTCACGGTATGCTACAGCCTGCTTTGATAAATCATCATAGATGATCAATGCAGGACGACCAGTATCACGGAAGAACTCCCCAATCGCAGCACCAGCAAATGGAGCATAGAACTGAAGTGGAGCAGGATCGGCAGCAGAAGCAGATACGATAGTTGTATAAGCCATAGCACCTTTTTCCTCAAGAATACCGGCTACGTTAGCAACTGTAGAAGACTTCTGACCAGAAGCAACATAAATACAGTATACAGGTTCACCTTTATCGTAGAACTCACGTTGGTTAAGAATAGTATCGATAGCAATTGCTGTCTTACCAGTCTGACGGTCACCAATGATCAACTCACGCTGACCACGACCAATCGGAATCATGGAATCGATAGACTTAATACCAGTTTGAAGTGGTTCAGCTACTGGCTCACGATAAATTACACCTGGAGCTTTACGCTCGATAGGCATAGAATATTTTGTACCAGTGATTTCACCTTTACCATCAATAGGCTGCCCTAGTGGGTTCACAACACGACCAATCATGCCTTCACCAACATCAATAGAAGCAATCTTTCCTGTACAACGTACTTTAGATCCTTCTTTGATACCTTCACCAGAACCAAGAAGTACAACACCTACGTTGTCTTCCTCTAGGTTTAGGACGATAGCCTCTACACCTGTTTCGAATTTAACCAACTCACCAGCTTGCGCTGCCGTCAATCCGTATACACGTGCAATACCATCACCTACTTGAAGTACTGTTCCTACTTCTTCGAGCTCAGCTGCTGAGCTCGCTCCAGCAAGTTGTTGTTTCAAGATTGCTGAAATCTCATCGGGTTTAACATCAACCATTGTCTAATGTTTTATAATTCGACTGAAAATTATTCAAATTACTTGGAGATAATCTTGGAAACAAAAATATTTCCTTTAAACTCCTTTCTTAAATTATCTAGCTTCTTAGCGATTGTAGCATCGTAAAGCTTATCTGAAGTCTCAATTTTGAAACCACCTATAACCTCTGGATCAACCACCAAATTCAAGTCAATATTTGATTCTGCTACACCAGCAGATGTCAGTTTAGCCTTAATAGATTGTACTGTAGCATCTGACAATGTACTTGCAGTAGTCAAGTGTACAGTTGAAATCTTATTAATTAGTCTGTACTGAACCATAAACTCATTCATGATCTCTGGCAGATACTGCTCACGTCCTTTACGAACTAAGATCTCAAAAAAGTTCATTGTTAACTCATCAAAAGACTTCTCAAAGATAGCCTTACAGATGGACCACTTCTTCTCAGAATTGATAATAGGACTCTTCAACATAAGGAAGAATTCTCTGTTTTCAACTGCAGAATAGAAAGTATCAACATCTTGCTTGATTCTATCTAGCTTATTTCTTTCTGATGCTAAGTCAACTATTGACTTTGCATATCTTGATGCAATTCTTAAAACTGACATATCTTTTGACTTTAAGTCTATTTGCTCTTATTGAATGTGATCCTTACAGTTTCATATCGTCAACAAGGCTGTTAGCAAACGCTTCCTGCTCCTTGTCTCCTTTTAACTCTTTCTTGATCACTTGCTCTGCGATATCTAAAGCGATAGTCCCAAGTTGATTTTTCAATTCAACCATTGCCGCTTTGCGTTGGTTTTCAATCTCAACTTTAGCAGTTTCAACAATTCTTCTTGCTTCTGCTGAAGCTTTATCTTTAGCTTCAGAAATAATAGCTGCCTTGGAATCTTTAGCCTCTTTGATAATCATTGAACGCTCCTCTTGAGCTTTAGCCAACAACTTATCATTCTCAGCCTTTAGATTAGACATCTCTTCTCTAGCCTTCTTAGCTTCGTCTAGTGCAGATTGAATATCATCCTCACGCTCCTTAAGTGCGTTTGAAATTGGCTTGAAACCGAATTTACCGATCAAAACCCAGAATAGTACGAAAATAATCGTAGTCCATACAATTAAACCTGGCTCAGGTTTAATTACTGAAAAATCTGCTAAAAATAAAATATCAAACATGGTATTAATTATGTCTAAAAGTTGAACTCTATTTTAAAAAGTATGATTCTCACGATCAAGCAACCCTTGACCGTGAGAAATCTTCATTTTTGATTATCCTTCGCTAAGGAAACCAAGAATCATTGCGATTAGAGCTGCACCCTCTACTAGAGCGGCAGTCAAAATCATGTTACTTGAGATCTTATCAGCAGCTTCTGGCTGACGAGCGATAGCATCCATCGCTTTACCACCAATCTGTCCAATACCGATACCTGCAGCAATAGCAGCAACACCTAATCCTAATGCGGTCAATTTCAGCATGATAAAAAATTTATGTTTGTTAAAATAAAGTTTCAAATATTAATGATGATGTTCCTGAACCGCCGCTCCAATATAAGAAGCAGTAAGCAGAGTAAATACAAATGCTTGTAAAAACGCTACCAACAATTCAATGGCCATCATGAACATCGTTAATGGAATCGAAGCACCAATACCAGCACCCGCACCCGCTAGATTTGCACCACTCTCTCCTAGAATAAAGATCAAACTCACAAAGGAGATGATTACAATGTGTCCAGCAGTAATGTTTGCAAACAAACGAAGCATAAGTGTAAATGGTTTAATGAATAAACCAAGAATCTCAACCGGTGTAAGTATCAAAAGTACCCACTTAGGAACTCCTGGCATAACAAATACATGCTTCCAGTAATCCTTATTTCCATTTATATTTACCACAAAAAATGTGAAAACAGCCAATACTAAAGTAAATCCTAAGTTACCCGTTACATTACTACTACCTGGGAAGAATGGAATCTGACCCAACAAATTCAAACCTAGGATAAAGAAGAAAAGAGAAAGTAAAAATGGCATAAATCGCTCATAATTCTTCCCTATAAATGGCTTAGCAACATCGGAGATGATCATAGCTATTATTGGCTCAATCAAACTCTGAATACCCTTAGGTGCCATACCTCTTCTGGTTTTATAAGACTTAGCTATAGACAAGAACACCCATAGCATAAGAACAAAAACCAAAATCATAGAAATCACTTTCTTAGAAATCGAAAAATCCATGAATGAAGTTGTCGTAGAAGCAATATCAAAACCGCCTCCATCAAACAATCCTCCATCAAAAGTAGTCTCGCCCTCTAATTCAAAACAATTCCCTTCATAATAAACAACAGGATGGTGATCCATCTCTGTAATACAAACCTCAACCTGATCCAATGGAAAACCATGTCCTGCCTTCACACGCTTGATAACGCCGTGAGCAAGAACATATCCTTTATAGGCAAGATCTCCGTTTCCGTGATTTAGACCAAAAGTCTGACTCGAAAGCTTACTGGACATAAACACATCCAATGAACCTTCATTATTATCATATAATATACATGGAAGCGGAATATAAATATCTCCGACTACATGAAATGCATTCGCATCTCCAATATGGTGGTAAGCAGTTGATGTTACATCATATGGTCCTTCTTCGTGGTGTCCACAATCACACGTATCGTGATGTCCTCCATCATGACCACTATGGCCATCATTTTGATGTGAATGATCAGCGTGATCATCTCCATCGTGAGATACTTCTGTTGATTCGTGTGCGTGAGATCCATGGTCATGATCATGACCTTCGTGAGAGTTCTGAGCAGTTAGCCCAAAAGTTAGACCGAAAGAAACCGCGATGCCAAGTATAAGTTTACGCATTTGATCCGATAATTTTTTTTTTGTACGTTTTGTACCTATCTAAAAATCGGCTCAAAGGTAGTACTTGTATCTCGATAAAAAAAGCTATTGCTGTATTTTTTTACACGGCAAAAAGCAATGAATTCGCTTTGAATCACAATAAGTTATCAACAAGCCGCATAAAAACCAACAAAAGACCTTACCGTAGAGTGTTTTTGTTAAATAAATTTGCAAAAAAGAGCTCATTGCAGTTGATTATTCCGAGATAGTCCAGTGAATATAAAAGACTAGAATCATGATTCATCAAAGGAGTCTTTGAATTGACTTTCGAAAATACTTATTTCGGATTCCGATTTAACTTTCATGCTACACCACTTGCAACTGACGTCACCACAACGTGCCCTGAAATCTTCATTCAATATTTCTTCGTAAGACTTATTGATCAGTAATCGCATCCATTCGACCTGATCATTAGTAAACTCTAGTTTATCTGCGTCAAAATCGACTTGGTCAGATTTATTAGAATCTTCCAGATATTCTATCCTAAGTTCAATATTGGCGTGCTTCAAGAGGCTTGACTCATCCATCAATACCTTATAAAAGAGCATTTGAAACCAATAAACTCCACCATAGTCATCCGGCTTTGCCACCCTAAGCTTTGAAGTTTTTCGAGACGATTTATAATCAATAATTCTACTAAAGGTATTATCCACTTTATCAAATCGATCCAGTTTACCATAGATCGGAACTGTCTTGTCCAAGTAGGCCTTTACAGGCAATTCGCCTTTTGATTGTGCTGAGACTCCCTTGGCTGTATAATCCCAAAACGAAGGGAGGATTTCGTTGCCTTTGGAAAGCAAATCCTCAAATGATTTATCATTTAATAGGTAACGACTTTTTTCAGCGACTTTTGCAAATGTATTCTTTATGAGTTTAGCACTAATTTCTATTTTTTCATCACCAACAAAAACCAACAATTGATTTAGTGTCTCATGGGCCACTTGGCCAAAAACTGCATGTACATTTGGGATTGATGTTAAACCAAGAATATATTCAAAAAAGAACGTTCGCTTACACTCAAGATAAGCCCTTAAGCTACTTGCGCTGAGCTTGAGTTCTTGAATGCGTTGCTTGATCCAGTTCGCATCAAATAATCGATTTAGACGAAGATCAAAGCCAAGCATTTCTTGCATCACAAATGCATTTATTTCCTCTTTTGCAACTTGCTTATCAAGAATCGTCAATCCTTGGTCTGCTACAATCTCCGAAAGAAACAAACTTAGGGTTTGATTCTTCTCTTTGAGGTTTTTTCCAGCATAAGAAAATATAATCCTCTGCTTAGCTCTTGTCAATGCTACATAAAACAGCCTTCTTTTTGCTTCTGTTTTGTAAACCTGATCATTCTGTCGTTCAAAATCAACAACTGCACTTTGCTGATATAGCTCAGCGGGAATTGAAAACAAGCCGCCCACTTGCCTTGATTTTTCCCAAGCATCATCCGTGCAGTTAATTAAAAACACATAACTAAACTCAAGGCCTTTAGCACCATGGGCTGTCAATAAATTAACCCCATTATCAGCAAATTCAACCTTTATGTAGTCAATACTTAAGCCATTAGAATCCAACTCTTCAAGCGTATCTAATAGCCCTTCTAAATTCAATGCAGAATCACCTTCTATACTCTCTTTTATAAAGGACCAAAAACTATTTAATACATTAAAGTCCCACTGATTTTCGGGACTATCCAATATGTAATTCACCCAATTGGATTGCTGCATAAAACGCATGACAAAACGAAGCAAATGCCCCTCTCTCAAAACTGCTTCTATTTGATCTATCTTTTCAATTGCCAGCAATAGAAGATCTTGACGAACAAAGGCTTCGGGATGGTCAACAATATATGCTTTCAATCGTATATGAGCCGTATGGCTATCCGCAGCGCTAATAGCCTTATTCAATTCGATCAATACCCTAACATCATCCATGTGAACGCCCCAATGCGGGTGAATAAGAATTCGAGGTAAAAGCTCTAAAGCTTTTCTCGGACTATTCAGGCGGTCATTAAAAAACTCCAACTCAGCTCTGATCTGAATTACATTAGCTTCGGTAAGAACATTAATTTTTCGTTTAGACTGATAGGGGATCTGTTCTTGCTGGAGCAGCATACGGATGGATTCCCCATACTTATGTTGGGTATAAATAACTGCAATCTCTGCAGGATTTACGCCACTATCAACCAGAGATTTTATCTGGTTAAAAACACCGATATTTTCTTGTATCGTATTTGGATACCGATGCACCTGAAGTGCATCTTCATCCCTAGATCGATCATCAAGCGCTGCACTAAGTCGCTTATCCAGAGCAACCGATTTAATAAGATTTACAGCTCGCTCTTTATTGTGTTCTATTAGTTTAAAGGATGCATCGAGTATCTGTTGATTAGATCTGTAATTCTCTTTGAGTGCAATAATATCTATGCTATCTTCAAATCTTTTGTACAGATCGATAAGGTTATCAAGTTTTGCACCTTGGAATTCATAGATTGCTTGGTCATCATCTCCAACCACAAAGAGATTAGGCTTCTCCCAATATCCAGACAATAATTGTAGTAACTTTTCCTGAGCTCCATTGGTATCTTGGTATTCATCGACCAAGAAATAGAGATATTTTTCTTGATAAGCACTTAGAAGGTCTTTATTTTCCTTGAATGCTTTTAAGACCCAAAGGATCATATCATCATATTCATACCGCCTGGCTTCACGCATCAACTCCATGTATCTCGGATAGCATGAAGATAGGGCAAGGAGGCGTTCCATCTTCTTCGTCTCTTTTTCTATTCGATCGAGTTTGAGATCCCCCTTTTTGTATGTTCCTGTTTTACGTTTATAAATAAATTCAGGATTACTTTTAAGTCCATCCAGGTACTTATAAACACCACTTCGTACATATTCAAAATCCCAGCCTTCTTGCTTCATCAGCTTAAAAAGAACAGAGAGTCCTTTTTCATTGACATATCTATAAAGATTATTCTTACGAAGGAGATGGTTTTTATCTAAGCCATCAATGATTGAGCGAATAATTTTTATCCGCTCCAATTCTGTTACAGGCTGGAGATCATAATGCCCAAAGAGGGCAGAATGTTCCTGAATCACACCATTACAGAAGGAATGAAATGTACTTATAGTGATCCTATGTGCTTCGGGACCTATCCACTCTAACAACCTACTTCTCATAGCGTGTGCCCCGGCGTCTGTATAAGTAAGACATAAGATGTGTTCTGCACCGGTATCAGTAGATTTCAATATATGACCGACACGAGCAGCAAGAACATGAGTTTTCCCAGTTCCTGGACCTGCCAATAATATCATTGGTCCATCTAGCTTATTAACAGCCTCTTTTTGCTTCTCATTAAGTGCCTCAAGTGCCTTTTGGAATGTTTTTTTTTTACTCACTGGTCATCATCATAGCCGGATTTAGTTCTGTCCTTAATTGATCTAAATCCCTAAATAAAATTCGTCTTCGATTGAAAGATATAATTTTTTTGGACTTTAGCTCATTCATTAGGATAGTAACTTTCTGCCTAGAAGTAAAATTAATACGAGCTATATCTTGGTGAGTAAGATTAATCTTGACTTCCTTCTCAAAGCCGACTGCTCGACCTTTTTGATCCGCAAGCATTAAAAGAAACTCGACTACACGAGTTTTGCTATCCTTAAAAATAAGATTTTCAAATCGTTTTTCAAGTTGTATCCTACGTTGACCAATCAACATATTGATCATCGAATTCACATGCAGTCGTTCTGCCATCAAACGTTTAAAATCATTCTTTTCAATGGAAAGGACTACAGACTTTTCAAGCGCTATAGTAGTCTCAAGATAGTAGGCATTAAAGAGCGCTAGCTCTCCAAAAATCTCGCCTTGTGCATATATTTCCTTTATGAATTTTCGCCCAGAAGGATAGCTGCATTCTGCTTTGAAGGCTCCAGATTTTACAAAGAAAATTTTATCTGCAAGTTCTGCAACATTATAAAGAATTGCGCCTTTGCCAAGCGTATGCTCTTCAAACAAGGAATTTTGTATTTGTTCCTTTTCGAAATACGCCAAAAAATTAGTACTCATGTTTTCATTCCAATATCCCATACCGATTATATTTGTTATGGGCATCTCTCGATTTAGTGTCTATTCGTCCGGCATCAGAGAAAATCGCTTTTGCAAAGCAGTAAGTTTGGGGTTAACCTCCCTCATTTGCAAATATCTTTCCTTAACAGTAAAGTTCTTTTTGATTACCGGTTTAGTGTCTTGCGCCTTTGGTTCAACTTCGATCTTCAATTGAAGATCTTTTACATTTAATGATTTGCGGATAAAGACCATAAGCTCTTTTTCCTTCTCAATATCTGCTCGCTGAAGATTAGATGCTACCTTAATATTCAAAAAATTATCATATAAAGACAAGTCTGCAGCCCTTAAACTCTGTTTTATTATGTCAGAATCTAATTTTTCTGAGTATTCATGCCAGTATTTGCTAAGCTCTTCAAGTGAAATTTCTTTTACAGAACGATAGGATTCTTCTTTAATTTGCTCTATTTCCTTATCAAGAGACTCTAGACTAGATAACTTACCTATTGAAAGTTTAAGCTTTTTCTTTTTTGGATTCGCTTCCTGAACAGGATTCACAGTAGCCTCTTCAATTGGCTTTTGTTCTATTTTGTCTTCTTGTTCTTCCTTAGGTACAGAGACAGTTTTGGCAGCTTCAGTTTCTACAGGCGGTTCTTTATGTTCCACCTGCACTTCATCCTGAGCTATTTTGGTATCAATCTTTTTTTTTTCACTAATCAGCACTGGCCCAGTAATAGAAGCTTCAAGGATACTGCTTAAATTACTAATCTTCATAAGCATAACCTCTACCAACAGTCGCTTATTCCTAGCTTGCTTATACCCTATATCAGTTGCTGTTGCTAACTGAAGTGCTGACAACAAAAATGAACCTGAGGCTGTATTTGCCTGATCCATATATCTCGTTCTAAGGTTTTCACTACATTCTAGCAGTGCCAAACTTTCCTTATCCTTACAAACTAGTAGATCTCTTAAATGCTCTGAAAGACCAGTAATAAATATATCGCCTTCGAAGCCTTTGTCTAAAACCTCATTAAACAGAAGCAAAACCTGAGGCATGTCTTCTATAAGCATGGCATCAACGAACTTAAAGAAATAGTCGTGATCCAATACATTTAGATTGCTTATGACATCCGCGTACTTGATCGAATCTCCGGAGTAACTTACTATCCTATCAAAAATAGAAAGCGCATCTCGGAGTGCTCCATCTGCTTTTTGTGCTATGATGTGCAGAGCATCTTCCTCTGCTTGAATATTTTCTTGATCGCAAATATTTTGTAAATGGCCAACTATGCGTTTAATCTGAATACGCTTAAAATCAAATATTTGACATCTTGACAAAATGGTCGGAATGATCTTATGCTTCTCCGTTGTAGCCAAAATGAATACAGCATGCGCTGGTGGTTCCTCTAATGTTTTCAAAAAAGCATTGAATGCCGCCTGAGACAACATATGAACCTCATCAATAATAAAGACTTTGTAATCCCCTTGCTGAGGCTGAAATCGAACTTGCTCATTTAAGGCTCTAATATGCTCGACGCTATTATTTGAAGCTGCATCAAGCTCTACAATATTAAATGAGTTGTTTTTATTAAAAGAGGTACAGCTTTCACATTCGTTACAAGGTTCTTTCTCCTCAGTAAGATTTGTGCAGTTCAGAACCTTAGCAAGTATCCGTGCACAAGTTGTCTTTCCTACTCCCCTAGGCCCACAAAAAAGAAATGCATGCGCAAGGTGGTCATTCTGAAGGGCGTTCTTCAAAGTCTGTGACACATGTTCTTGACCTACAACATCTACGAATCTGTTCGGTCTATATTTACGAGCTGAAACAACAAATTTTCCCATTTAAAAAGCGGGGTTTAATGATTTTCTTACTTTTACTTTATAAACCTATAATATAAAGTTTATTTATCGCAAATTAACAAAAATTACTTGGCACACGTTAAAAAACCAAAACTCTCTATGCTGAGTATAAATTCAAATAATACATTTCAGGATGAAAATTGCAATAGCACAGCTGAATTATCATATCGGTCACTTTAAAAATAACCTGAAGGTTATGCTCGAAGCGATTGAGCAAGCTAAAAAAGAAGGGGCAGATCTAATCCTTTTTGGAGAACTAGCAAGCTGTGGATATCCCCCAAGAGACTTTCTTGAATTCGAAGATTTTATACAAAAATCAAACACTACTATTGATGCTTTGTGTGCGGCATCTGAAGATATAGCTATTGTAGTTGGGGCACCCTCAGTGAATCCTGTACCAGAAGGTAAAGATCTATACAACTCAGCTTATTTCTTGCATGAAAAAGAAATAAAACACGTTCAACACAAATGCTTATTACCTACCTATGATGTATTTGACGAATACCGTTATTTTGAACCTGCAACTGCTTTTAATCTAGTCCCTTTCAAAGGAAAAAAAATCGCACTGACCATCTGTGAGGATATTTGGAATATTGGAAATGAAAATCCCCTGTATACCACTTGCCCACTTGATGAGTATGAAAAAGATCAACCCGATTTGATACTCAATCTTTCAGCATCTCCGTTTTCATTTGGACACATTGACGAGAGAAGAGAAATAGTTCGAGCAAATTCAGTGCGTTACAAAACCCCTCTTTTCTATGCCAATCACGCAGGTGCCCAGACAGAACTTATTTTTGATGGCGGTTCACTCGTTGCAAACTCAAAAGGTGTAATTGTTGATGAACTCAAACTGTTTGAAGAAGATATTCGATACTACGACCTTGAAACCGTTGAAGCCACAACAGAAGACAATATTCCTACACATAACAAGATGGAGAATATACGCAAAGCATTAGTGCTTGGTATACGAGATTATTTTGCTAAACTAGGATTAAAAAAAGCTGTACTTGGACTATCAGGAGGTATTGATTCTGCCTTAGTTACTGTGTTAGCAGCACAAGCTCTTGGAAAGGAAAATGTAAAAGCGGTATTGATGCCTTCTCAATTTTCATCAGATCATTCTATTTCCGACTCTATAGAGCTTGTAAACAACTTAGGGATTGACCATAATATCATAGAAATACAATCTATTTACGACCAATTCATGGGGCAGTTACAACCCCTTTTTGAAGATAGACCATTCAATGTTGCAGAAGAAAACTTACAATCCCGAAGCAGAGGTGTGCTACTGATGGCAATCTCGAATAAACTCGGACATATTCTATTAAATACTTCAAACAAAAGTGAGCTTGCTGTTGGTTATGGTACCCTCTACGGCGACATGTGCGGAGGCTTATCTGTAATTGGAGACCTTTACAAAACTGAAGTCTTTGAACTATGCAGACACCTAAATAAAGATGGAGAAGTTATTCCTGAAAACATTATCACTAAACCACCCTCCGCAGAGTTAAGGCCCAACCAAAAAGATAGTGATAGCTTGCCAGACTACGACATACTTGATAGCATTCTATTCGAATACATAGAAAACAGGAAAGGTCCAAAAGAAATCATTGAGATGGGGCATGATGCACAGCTGGTTGAACGAACCTTAGGATTAGTAAACAGAAATGAATTTAAACGCTATCAAACTGCACCGGTCTTGAGAATTAGTACTAAAGCATTTGGGATGGGAAGAAGGCTACCAATTGTAGCCAAGTATTTAAACTAAAATGGAGCTCTAAGAGCCCCATTTCGCAATAATTAAAATCTGAATTAATAAATTATAACCTTTAATCTTTAAACATTTCGTTAACTCAAATCTAAAGTATATCTACCTTAGAGCCATTTCTTTTCGATAAAAGTACGCCTAATATTGACGGACACACTTTATCGCGCACATACCAATTTGAGCGAGAAAGACTCAGACTTATTTTTAAAAACAACAAAATAAATCCCAGACTTTAGACTACTTGCATCGAATTGGTGACTTCCCATATCCAACTGCCCAAGATCTTGAACGATCTTCCCCTGAAGATCGATAATTTGAACCTGATCAACAGCCTGAGCCAATTCAATATTCAAATAATCCTTAACAGGATTTGGATATACATTCAATCCTATCGTGTTGTTCCAATCATTCACTATTATATCTTGATTATTGCTGGCTTCAAAACAATCCAATTCAATCATTTCTTGCACTACTCGGACCATTAGATCATTCAGAAACTCAACATCTGACTTATCATTGGAAGCTTCTAGATGTTTATTACCTATACCCGAATCATCTGTAAGATATAGATATGTTCCGTTTGTACTTATGGAGAGTGCTTTCATCAAATACTCTGTACTTTTATTGATTCCTGATCCCGTTACCGGAATTAGTCGAATACCTTGCTCAGCTGCCCGAATAACACTCTCGTTTATTCGTTGTACGGAAACAGAATCTTCATGCGGGGGAGCATCTAGTATCAAAAAAGCGATTTTGGTAATTGCCTCGGCTGACCAATTGATACTTGTTGTTAACTCCTCTAATGCAACATCTAAGGCTTCGGGAAAATCTCCACCTCCATTAGCTGTTTGTTCATGAATAAACGTGTTTAAGGCACCAACATCGGTACTCAATTCTTTCCTTCTACTTAGATATTGATCTGTGTGATCTCTATAGAATATCGCCCCACTACGAACCTCTTTTTTAGCATCAAGCTGTGATATTCTGCTAATAACATCCTGGACCTCTGCTTTAAGGTATTTTATTTCATCACCCATAGATCCTGTAGCGTCTACTACGAACATGATCTCAACTACATTACTATTATTGCACCTTGTTCTCAATTCGAGGACCATATCTTTTGTGATCTCCTTATTGTTGAGCGTAAATATTTCTCCCATATAATTGATCCGAACCTTCTTGTTTATTCCAAGTGGTTCTTCAAAAAACAATTCAGAAATCCCCTTATTATTTGTTCGGGCTCTCGCCAATATTTTACCAGTTTGGTCTACAACCTCAATAAGTGCGTGCACTAAATTCTCTCCATTCTTATTCTTTAAATGAATGCTTGATCTATACTTAGGTGCTAACGACCAAACCCGTGAATATTCTTCAAATTCCTCTTCAATCTGATCTGCCCAGAGATCCCAGTTTTGAAGGTCAGACCATTCAGATGCTGTTAACTGCCCCGCACTTTCGTTGGGAACTTCACCGACAGGTTCCGGTTCTGGTATGGCACTCATAGATTCTTCTGCTCTTGATTTTTTTTTCATACTTGCTACCTCAGCATCAACCATACTCTCTTTCACTTCTTCTCTTTCTGAATAGTAACTGACTTCATCATATAGAACAGCACTCGCAGGAACTGCACCTAAAGGCTTATCCAATTCAAAAGCTGAATCCGTTTCTTCGATTACATCAAATACCCATCCAGTATCACCTTTTATGTATCTATTTCCTACGTCGGAGGAAGTAAGGCTAAAAGATTCGACAAGAAAACTTCCAGGCTGAAGATTAATTTCAGTAAACTCAGCTTGTAAGCTTTTTGACTCATTTGAAATTAATAAAGAATATATTCCTGGAGCTAGTCCATTAATTACTGAAATCCCCATAGAATCTGTCAAGTAAAAACTTTCAATCCCAAGCTTAGATTTCACATATACTCGAGCATCTGATAATGCTTCTCCATCATGATCCACAATTGCACAAATTGACGCTTGACCAAGTGCAGAATGGAGGCCAAATCCGAAGAACAAAAGAAACACCAATATCTTTTTCATATGATCGATTTTAAATTAAAACTAGTCTTCCTTATAAAGTTAAGAATCTCATTCCTGTATATATGATGCGAAAATTTAACATTATGGTTAATATTTTTTTTAGTTGAGTTCAAATTGTTACTGAAATAAAAAAGTTGCCTACCTTTGAATTCCATGTAATCTATGTGGAAAATCCCTTTCTATTAGATTAATTTTCAATAAAAAATTCATTCTGAATTATTCGCTGCATGAAAAAGATAAAATCAGCTTTAGTATCTGTATTCCACAAAGATGGTCTAGAACCAATCATCAATAAAATGATGGAACAAGGTGTTAAGATCTATTCTACTGGAGGAACTCAAAAATTCATTGAAGGATTAGGAGGGACAGTAAACCCTGTTGAGGAATTGACAGGATATCCATCTATACTTGATGGACGTGTAAAAACACTTCATCCTAAGGTATTTGGAGGAATCCTTGCCCGTAGAGAAGAAAATCACCTGGGTCAACTGGACAAGTACGAAATACCAACAATAGACCTTGTAATCGTTGATCTTTATCCTTTTGAACAGACAGTTGCATCAACTAATGATGAGGCTGCAATTATCGAAAAAATAGATATCGGCGGTATCGCTTTGATTCGTGGAGCGGCGAAAAACTTCAATGATGTGGTCATTGTTCCTTCGCAAGATGAATATTCCGATTTAGAACATATCTTGAATGAACAAGATGGTTCTTCAACATTGGAGCAAAGAACAAACCTTGCAGCGAAAGCTTTTGGAGTGAGCTCTCATTACGACACTGCTATCTTCAACTACTTCAACAGATCACAAGAATTACCTGTATTTAAAAGAAGTATAAATGGCGGTGAATCTCTTAGATATGGAGAGAATCCCCACCAAACAGCAACTTATCACGGAGACCTTGATAAGATGCTAGAAAAAATAAGCGGCAAGGCATTATCCTTTAATAATTTGGTAGATGTAGATGCCGCTATTGGATTGATGCGTGAATTTAAAGACGATGCACCCACTTTTGCTGTGCTAAAACATACAAACCCTTGTGGTGTCTCTACCAGAGACACTGTGCTCGAAGCTTGGCATACTGCATTGGCAGGTGACCCTGTATCAGCTTTTGGTGGAATTTTGATTTCAAATACAGAAATAGACTTAGATACAGCTCAGGAAATTGATAAATTATTTTACGAAGTACTAATTGCGCCATCCTTCAGTAAAGCTGCAGAGGACTTGCTTACAAAGAAAGCTAAGCGTGTACTCTTGAAAATAAAACATTGGGACCTACAGCAAAAATCTTTCAAAAGTCTATTGAATGGTGTAATAGTTCAAGATACGGATCTATCCATAGAGTCAGAGCATGCAATGAAAGTTGTAACAAAAAGCCTTCCTAGCGGTGCTCAAATGGACGATCTGATGTTTGCAAACAAATGTGCAAAGCATCTAAAGAGTAATACTATTGTTTTAGCGAAAGGAAATCAACTACTTGGTATGGGCTGTGGCCAAACCAGCAGAGTTGATGCACTCAAGCAAGCTATAATTAAAGCTGAACACTTTGGTTTCAAGCTCGAAGGAGCAGTTATGGCCTCAGATGCCTTTTTCCCGTTTCCAGATTGCGTTGAAATTGCAGATAAAGCGGGCATAAAAGCAGTAATTCAACCAGGAGGCTCTATCAAAGATCAGCTTAGTGTTGATTATTGTGACCAAAATGGCATTGCGATGGTTATGACTGGTGTGAGGCATTTTAAACACTAAAATATTCCCTTATGCACTTATGCATAGACGTTGGTAACAGCAGGTGGAAGACTGGAGTGTTTGATCATGACAAACTTGTTCATGTTCATGCTTTTGATTCAAATGATGCATTTGAAGAAATTTCCAATATCCTATACAACCATTCTATTGATTATTCTATCTATTCTTCAGTAAGATCAATAGAGGAAAGGGTAGTTCGTCTGCTAGAATCAAGAACAAGATTCGTTCAATTCGACCATACCACTCCTCTTCCGATCTACAATAGTTATAAAAGTCCTGAGACATTAGGACTGGATAGACTTGCAGCAGTAGTTGGAGCGTATGGTGGATCCGATCATGCTTTGATTATTGACGCAGGAACTTGCATTACTTATGACCTATTAGTTGATAGAAGTAAATATCTGGGTGGAAATATCTCACCAGGACTTGAAATGCGTTTTAAAGCAGTTCATACTTTTACGGATAAATTACCCAATCTGAAGCAAAAAAATATTGTTTCTGCTTTCGGTAAATCAACCAATGAGGCCATAGAAATAGGAATTAGTCGGGGTCTTTGCCACGAAATTGAAGGGTTTATCAACCAATATAGTATGAATTATCAGCCTCTGGACGTATTTCTGACGGGTGGAGATTCAAATTATTTGGTAGAGTACCTTAAAAAAAAGATATTTGTACGCCCAAATCTAGTTTTAGAGGGGCTGAGTAAAATTTTGATACATAATGTCAATGAGAAATAAACCATTAGTTCTTCTAATTTTCGCCTTATTCTTATCGCAAAATCTGTTGGCTCAGCCTAAAGATAACTCGCCATATTCCAGAATGGGACTTGGTGATCTTTCATCACTGGCATATACGGCAAATTTGGGTTTTGGAGGTCTAAGTGCAGCATACTATGATGCATACCAAACTAATTCTTTGAACCCAGCATCTTTGGGATTCCTAAAGGCAACAAGTTACGAGTTTGGATTCAATGCTGAGTATTCCCAATTTTCCCAGGGTAATGATCAATCGAATAGCTGGTCTGGAAACTTAAAAACAATATCATTAGCCTTTCCGGTATTCAATCCGATAAATTCCGCACAGGATAGAGTTGATCGAAAACTAGAATGGGGCATGCAATTTGGTGTTTCACCATATTCCACTGTAGGCTACGATATTCAATCTGTGAATGACATAGATCAAATCGGTGCCGTCGCAAATCAATTTACAGGAGAGGGAGGAACCTATCGACTAAATTGGGGGAATGGTTTTAAACTAAACAATTTTGCATTCGGAATAAACGTTAATAGATACATAGGTAATATAAATCAGACTCGATTGATTAATCTACCTACACTAAGTAATACATATATCAATAGTTATATAGACCAGTATAGCGTTAGATCTTGGCAATTGAGCGGAGGAGCTCAATATGTTCTTGACCTAAAAAACACAGGTGAGGACGGCGAATCTAAAGCTTCTGGAAACAAACTAGTCATTGGTGCATACGCTAATGTTGGAAGCAATTTGAAATTCAACGTTTCCCAGTTGCACACATCTACTAATTCGAGTTATCCTATATCAGCAATAGATACACTTGTTTATAGTCAAGATGCAATCATCGAATCTAATCTGCCAGCATCTTATACTGTTGGTCTAATGTATCATAAAAACTCAAAATTGAAACTTGGTTTTGATTTTTCTCAAACTTTTTGGTCTGAATTTGTTAACCCATTGAGAGACGAGAATTTGAGTGATGCAAATCGTATAAATGGAGGTATAGAATATACACCAGATGCGAATTCATATAACTCCTATGGTAAACGAGTAAGGTATAGAGCAGGCTTTGTAATTGAAAATGATTACAGAGTGATTGACACCAATTTAAGGAATATCGGCATCACATTAGGTGTTGGGCTTCCGATACGCCTACCAAGACAGCAGGTTTCAGCTGTAAACCTAAGTCTTGAACTTGGCCAATTCGGTAATCCAGACCAGATTATGGAAAATTATGCCAAACTTAATATAGGATTCACCTTAAATGATAACCTTTGGTTCTTTAAACGTAAATTTTATTAAAATGCAAAAGCAACAATTAGGAATGGCTTTAATCTTGGGAGCTCTTTGTTTTTTCAGCTTCCAGACAGAGTCAATTGCCCAGTGTGAAACTTGGGAATCTCACGAAGAAATGGATGACATAATGGGCTCCTACTCCGTACTCCAGGATTTTATTGATTCGGAAAGCTATACAGATGCACTACCTTATTGGGAAAATGTATACTCAAAAGCTCCAGCCGGATCAGGAAAGGACGCGTATGTTTATCAATACGGAAGAGATATCTTTATCAACTTCATACAGAATGAGACAGACGCAACAAAGAAACAGGAGTATATTGCTACTGTTCAAAGGTTGCATGAGGAAGAAATGGTATGTTTTCCAGAGGAAAAGGGTATTACACTTGCAAATCTTGCATTTGATATGTTCTACTACCTTCAAACGCCCTATTCTAAGCTAATGGAAACTGTAGACCAGTCCATCGAGATCATGGGTGATAAAGCGGAATACTCCGTTTTTATACCTTACGGTTTTGCTGCTGTTTACCAGTTTCAAAACGAATTTATTGATGCTGAGCAAGCAAGAAATGCATACCTCAAGCTTGAAGCAATTCACGATGCAAGAATTGCGGACAAAGATATATATGCTGAGCAATATTCTGCTTCATGGGAAAATGTAAAAGCTCAATATAAAGCTATAGAAAGTCAAATATTTGATTGCGACTACTATAAAAACAAATTCAAGCCTGATTTCGAAGCTGGTGAAGAAGATCTAGAAGTATTAAAGTACATGGTTGTTATGATGACTAAGCAAGGGTGTTCTGAAGAAGATGCTTTTGTTGTAGAGGTAACAAGTAAATACGAAACGCTTGCGGCTGAGGTCAATGCTAAAAAATTAAAAGAATATTTTGCTTCCAATCCAGCAGCGCACGCAGCTGACCTTTATAAAAACGATGATTTCCAAGGAGCTTTTGCAAAATATGAAGAAGCCGTTGAAAAGGAAATAGAAGCAGAAAATGATAAAGAAAAACTAGCACAGTATTACTTCTCTATGGCCTCTATTTCAGGTCGTAAACTTAAGCAATACTCTAAGGCAAGAAGCCTTGCATTAAAAGCAGCAAATCTTAGATCAAGTTGGGGACAACCTTATCTTCTGATCGGTGACCTTTACGCAAGCTCTTCAAGAAATTGCGGATCAAATGATTGGGATAGATCCTTAGCTGTACTAGCTGCAATAGATAAATATCAATATGCAAAAGCTGTTGATTCAACTATTGCTTCTGAAGCAAATAAGAAGATCTCTAATTATAAAGACTTTATTCCTAGTCTAGAAGATGGATTCCAAAGAGGAATAAAAGAAGGAAAAACTTTAAAAGTAAATTGTTGGATTGGCGAAAAAGTAAAAGTTCGTTACCAATAAGATCTATTAAAAATTCCAAAAAAATAGCCACTTTCATTAGTTTTGAAAGTGGCTATTTTATTTTAAACAGATAATGATGAAAAAATATATTCCTTTCTATTTGTTCCTGACACTAACTTTTTGGGCTTGTACTCCAAAGACAGCTCAAGTTATTCAAGAAGAAGACCAGACTTCAACAACTAATGAAACTGATGAGAACCTCAGTCCTTGCAAGAACTTTGAAGATGCGTTTGACCCCGATGATACCCGCTCTAACTATATCATCTATAAAGACTATATAGAATATGAAAATTATGAAGAAGCTTTTGAGCTTTGGAACAAAGTCTACAGGGAGGCTCCTGCGGCAGACGGAAAACGAAACGATGTATTTACTGATGGGGTCTTTTTTTATGAAAGACTAGCTCTTGGAAGTGAAGATTCAATCATGAAAGCACAGTATATAGCTCGTATATTTAGCTTGTACGAAGAAGCCGCAACATGCTATCCGGAAACGGCAAGTAGTATCAAAGGCCAAAAGGCATTTGACCTTTTCTTCAAGTATCCAGATATGGCTTCCAAATTTGAGATCTACCAATTATTCAAAGAAGCCCTCGACGAAGACCAGTCTACAAAACAATACTTTGTATTAAACCCCTTTACCTCTCTGCTAGTTGATGTCTACAATGAGGGACAAATCTCAAAGGAAGAAGCGCTGGAAATGTCTGAATTAGTCCAAGCTATTCTAAAAGAAGGTTTGGAGACTTGCTCGGGTAAGTCTTGTGAAAGTTGGAAAATAATTGAAGGATACGTGCCCCAAAGACTAGAAGCTTTTGAAACAATCAAAGGATTTTATGATTGTGAATATTATATAGATAAGTACTACAGTGAATTTCTAGAGGATAGCACAAACTGTGAAGTTATCCAAACCCTATATATTCGATTAAGTTGGGCTGAATGCGCAACTGAGGATACTAGATATCAAAGATTAGTATCGGCTGCGAATGATCTTTGTGTTGAGGATAAAGAATTGAAAGTTGCCTATAATCTATTGAAAGAAGGTGCATTCAAGAAAGCAATTGATGCATTTATAGAAGCAGAAGTATTAGAAGAAACAGAAGAAGATAAGTCAAAGGTGAATTTCATAATTAGTAAAATCTATTATGCACACCTTAAAAAATTTCCACAGGCCAGAAAATATGCATTAAAAGCAGCGAAGCAAAGACCCAACTGGGGAGAACCCTATTTATTAATTGGTCGCTTATACGCCTCTAGTGGTCCGCTCTGTGGTCCAGGTACTGGATGGGATAGTCAGATAGTAGTTTGGCCAGCTTTAGACAAGTGGAATTATGCTAAGAAAATTGATCCCTCTGTAAGTAAAGAGGCTAATAAACTAATCGGACAGTATGCTAGATTCATGCCTTCAAAAGAAGATCTTTTCTTTAGAACACTTCAGAATGGACAAAGCTTTAGGGTAGGTTGTTGGATTCAGGAAAACACTAAAATCAGAACCTCTGATTAAATAAAAAAAGGGATGTTAAACATCCCTTTTTTTATTTTGCATTTGAAATTTTCAAATAATTCTCGAGTGCAGTTGTCATAGATGGCACTTCAGGTGCCGGTGCTTTGATATCAGTAATCAAACCTCTATTCTCTAACTCATTACTGGTAGAGTTTCCAAAGACAGCCATTCGTGTAGCAGCCTGAGTAAACTCAGGAAAATTCTCATACAAGGATTTTATCCCAAGTGGACTGAAGAAAATAAGGATATCATATTTCACGTCACTTAGATCTGATAAGTCACTACTTACCGTACGATACATCATAGCATCCTGCCAAGTAAATCCATTTCGATCTAAAAAGCCTGAAACATTTTTGGAACCTAAATTAGAGCAAGGAAGAAGGAATTTCTCCTTATCCTTATGCTTCATAAAAGAAGCTTCCAAATCCATCACTGTTCGCTTACCCACAAAAACTTTACGTTTTCGGTAAGTAATAAATTTTTGCAGGTAATTCGCTATAGCCTCAGTGAGACAGAAGTATTTCATATCCCCCGAGACCTTGATACGCAAGTCCTCACAAATCCTAAAGTAATGATCAATTGAAAGTTTAGACGTAAAAATAACCGCTGTGTATTCATCCGGCTTAATTTTTGTCTTTCTAAAATCCTTAGAATCAACAGGCTCAACATGAATGAAGGGTCTCCAGTCAATGGTTAGGCCGTATGCCTCCTCTAATTTGTAATATGGTGATCGTTCCGGTTTTGGTTGGGATACAAGAATCGTCTTTACTTCCTTATACCTACTTAATTTTTCATTTTCAATATCTGCAGACATTCAAAAACAATTTTTGCTTAACACTATCTATATTCAATAGAACCTTACTGACCTGGAGAAATTAGTCTCAACAATATCAATACAGGAGCTATTTCAACGCTGCAAATATACAATAAAAAGTGAAACTTATTTAACAACAAAAACCTCGACCCCAAGTAAGCAACACGTAAATACCTAAAAAGCAACATGGCACCAAGTACTGCAATTAAAATAAATTGAACAAGATCTATTGAATCTGCAGGCCCATACAAGAGAACAATATTGAAAGGTATAAGAACAATTCCACAGACTGAGCCAAAAACTACAATTGAGAATATGTATAATCCAATCTCCTTTTGAATGGGAAGTAATATTGCAGTTAAGTTTAATAAAAGTTGTTTCCCAAAGTGTATTACGAACAAAAAGCCAATCAGAATTAAAAACTGAACATACTGGCCATAACCAGGGAATCGCGACTCTTCATAGGAAAAGAAAATAAATATAGCTAGGTTTAATAGATAATTGAAGAAGAGCAGTATATAAGGTAAATCTATTCCAATTCGCATGTCTCTTTTGAACTGACGCAAAAGATTATCGCTATAAAAGGCTCGAAAAGACTTCTGTACAAAAGTGCGGAATAGTACAAATAAAAAAACCAAAAAAGCAAGAGAAGCCATCAACAAAATGAACTGTATGCGATCTTCACTATCCGCTTCTTCTACTTGTAAGGCTTTTTCCTGTTCTATTAATGCCTTTTGGCGGACCTCAGGATCTAAAACTGTAACCCGAACAATATCAAACGGATTATCGGTTGTAAATTGTAAGGGTTTCTGTGAAGGCTCATTAACCTCAACAGAGTCCAAACGAAACACCAACTCGAAGGGGTTAGTCTCTCCCTGTGCGATTAGAAAGTTGGTAGAAACCCAAAAAACGGTAAAGAGAACTAGTAGAAATTGCCTTCTCATGTTTAGATCTTAGTGTCTCTATTAAAGGTATGATTTTTTAATTTGATAAATAATTAGAAATATATGTATTTGATCTAGTAAATAGCATTTTTTAATTTTTTTTAATAAAATTAAAGTTCAAATAACAGAAGTAATCTAACGTTTGTAAAATGAATACTGGCAATAGCCTATGAATAACAAAGTAATATTTAGAATAATTGGGTTTGGAGTATTAACTATTATGACAATAATGGGTCTTCAAGCATTCTGGTTGATCAAAAGCTACAATACAAACTATCAAGAATTTACCGAGAAATCTTATTATGCTTTAAATAAAGTTGCTCGAGAATTTGAAAAAATAGGCAGTCCCTTGCCCGACTATGACATCATCAAACAACCCTCTTCTAATTATTTTGTAGTAAATGTCAATGATGTAATCAATGCAAATAATCTAAAGCACTTTCTGTTGCGAGAGTTTACAGAAGTCGGGCTCAATGAAGAGTTCGAGTATGGAATCTATGACTGTGCCACCAACCAGATGATCTATCACGATATACTCACATTAAACCCAAACAGTGAATTGCCTATCCGTGAAGATGATCCACTTTTGATTTATGATGAATACACCTATTATTTTGGAGTCCGCTTCCCCAACCGGTCTTTTGAAATCCTGACATCTATGTCTGCATCTATAATACTCAGTGGAATACTACTCGTAACTATTTTCTTCTTTCTGTTTTCTATGCGAGTAATTTTAAAGCAAAAAAAGCTGTCAGAACTTCAAAAGGACTTTATCAACAATATGACGCACGAGTTCAAGACACCTATTTCAACTTCAGGGATAGCTGCCCAAGTTTTCCTAGACTCCACAATAGTACGGGGAGACACTAGACTAAATCAATATGCACATATTTTAAAAAGTCAGATCAACCGATTAAATGATCAGGTAGAGCGGGTGCTTGAGATTGCGAAGGTTGGACAAAAAGGAATGCAGTTAAACAAAGAAAACGTTGACCTAAAACCTTTCCTGACAGAAATAGTGAACAATATTAAAGAAGAAATCCACCAACTCAATGGTAGTATTGACATTGAATTACCTGAAGAAGATTCAAGTATAAATGCAGATCCTGTACATCTAAAAAACACAATAAATGGGCTTATTGACAATGCAAAAAAATATTACTTAAACCATCCAGATATAACGATCAAGCTCAAAAATGAAGGTCAATTCACGACACTCTCCGTCATTGACAAAGGCCCAGGTATACCTAAAGAACATCAGGCCAACATATTTGATAAATTCTTTAGAATTCCTACAGGGAATGTACACGATGTAAAAGGATTTGGACTAGGCCTGTTTTATATCAAAAGTGTTTGTAAACAACATAATTGGACGATAAGATTGAAGTCTGAATTGAATCAAGGAACTGATTTTACAATAAAAATGAAGTAGGTATTATGTCTATAAATAAAGGAAAGATTCTGTTTGTAGAGGATGACGAAACCCTAGGATTTGTCACAAAGGAAAATCTTGAAATGAACGGTTTTAATATCACACACTGTAAAGATGGTGCAGATGGCTTTGAGTGCTTCAAAAAGGAGGACTTTGATCTTTGCATATTTGATGTAATGCTTCCTAAGATGGATGGATTTAAGCTTGCTGAAAAAATTAGATCGCTAAATCAACAAATTCCAATTCTGTTCTTAAGTGCTAAATCACTCAAAGAAGATAGAATACAGGGCCTAAAACTAGGTGCAGATGATTATATCACCAAACCTTTCAGCATTGAAGAGCTAATACTGAAAGTAGATATTTTCCTTAGAAGGAAGAAGATTCATACTCAAGGTGACCTACAATTTCTTGAAATTGGAAATCTAAAGTTTGACCATAGGAATATGTCTATAAGGCTGCCGAACAATTCAATCAAAAAATTAACCCAAAAAGAATCAAATCTTTTCAAACTTTTCATTGACAACAAAAACAACATCCTTAAAAGACAGGATATTTTAGAGCAAATCTGGGGAGAGGATGATTATTTCATGGGCAGAAGTTTAGATGTATTTATATCTAGACTTAGAAAAATCTTAAAAGAAGATAGCACGCTGAGCATTGAAAATATTCATGGTGTAGGTTTTAAACTCAAGGAAAACTAAAATCTTTTGGTTTTGGATATAATATTCATCCTGAAATCTCATATACTATGCTTGATTTAAAAGTAGATCTGAATATAAAATATTGAAATACAACATTCTAAACTACCCATTCAGCATTGCAAATACCATTGATTATTAGACTACCAACATCTCCTGTTAATTCAATTGGAAAATCTATTCTGCTTTGATTTTTTTGGTTCTGATTTAATCCTTTATATTTGTGGCCGGCGAAAAGACAAAAAAATCAAAATTCTGTTAATTTCTTCCATACTTGAACTTTATTCTTGTGTGTTACAGTTGTATGACAAAATAACAAATGTCGTTAGCTATTTTTGTCTCGAAGTATAAATATTTTATACGTTTCCATTTATAAAGCTTTTTGAATGTTATCAGGTTTCAGGGCATTTACAATTACTCACAATGAAGTGAAGGCAGGCAATCTTGCCCACTTTGTCCTAGATAAATCTGTCCAGGAATCTACCTTAAACAATCTTAAGCGAGATTGTGGTATAGATGAACTACTATATCTAAGTACTTGTAATCGCGTTTTGTTTCTAATTTACATGAATCCGCTCAAGTCACTTAGCAAGGAAGTTTTCTTCAATGCATTTAATTCAAATATAGATAAAGACCTTCTCGTTCGCGTAAAAGCTTATAAAGGTCAAGAATCTATAAAGCATTTATTTAGAGTAGCGGCTTCACTAGACTCTATGGTAGTTGGAGAGCGTGAAATATTCCGTCAGCTGAGAGAGTCTTACACTGAATCAAAAGAAAACGGTCTAAGCGGAGATAACATTCGATTGGCAATGCGATTTTGCGTAGAGTCCTCTAAGGCGATTTATGCTCAAACTAAAATAGGAGAGAAGAAGGTATCTGTAGTCTCTTTGGCTGTAGAACAATTCAACAAATATAATATCAACCCTGACTCAAATATTGTATTAGTCGGTGCTGGTCAAACAATCGAGTTGGTAAGTAAATTCCTTACTAAACTAAAGTATCATAATATCCTAGTCTTTAACAGGAACCCTGAGAAAGCTGAAGAAATAGCCAATAGGTTTTCGAATGGTAGTGGCCATTCTCTTATCGAATTAGAATCTTTTGACAAACCTTTTGACGCAATGTTCGTCTGCACAGGCTCTGTTGATCCAATTATCAAAAGAGAGCACTTCAGAAAGGAAAACTTTAAGACAGGGTCTAAATGTATTATTGATCTATCTATTCCTTTTAATGTTGAAAAACTAGTCTCTGACTTTGAACATGTCGATCTAATATCTGTGGAGGAACTGCAGGAGATGGCAAAAAACAATATGAGTTTTAGGCAGAATGAAATAAGCTCAGCAATGCATATTATTGTTGAACGAATGGAGGAATTCAAAAAGATTTTCCAACAAAGAATGATAGAACGAGCTATGGGTGATGTTCCTGTTGAAATCAAAAAGATAAAAGAACATGCCATTAAAGAGGTCTTCCAAAAAGAAATTGCAGATATGGACGATGGAACAAAGGCTGTCTTTCTTAAAGCTATGAACTATATGGAAAAGAAATGTATCGGAATTCCAATGAAAGCAGCAAAGAATATTATAAAATAAAAAAGATGGCCTAGTAGACCATCTTTTTTATTTACTTCAACTGAGGTTTATCTGCCCGATTGGCAATTTCCCAGGTCAAATGGAAAACATGCTGCCCAATCTTTTCCATTTTTTCAAAATTTATCTTCTCAACAGTATCTGTAGTCATGTGATAATCTTTATGTGTTCCATTGAAGAAAAACACAACAGGAATATTGTTTTTGGCAAAGTTGTAATGGTCTGATCTATAATAATACCTATTGGGATCATTCTCATCATTATATGTATAATCCAAGGTTAGATTATTAAAATTTGAGTTAACCGCTTCATTGATATCATGTAAATCTTGACTTAGCTTATCCGCGCCAATCACATAGATGTACTCCGGATTGTTCTCGTACTTCTCATCTACCCGACCGACCATATCAACATTTATATCCACAATCGTTTGATCGAGTGGAATAATTGGGTCATTTACATAATAAGCAGAACCTAAAAGGCCTTTCTCTTCACCAGAAACCCAAATAAATACAACCGAACGCTTTGGCCCATTTCCAGCTGCCTTTGCAATCGCAAACGATTGTGCAACTTCAAGAATGGTGGATGTACCTGACCCATTATCATCTGCTCCATTATAAATGGACTCTGCTCGTTTTCCGAGGTGGTCATAATGTGCTGTAACAAATACATACTCATCTTTCAATACAGGGTCAGAACCTTCTATCATACCGCCTACATTGGAACCAATCAGAGTACGTGTTTCCTTTTCAAAATTTAAATTCAAGTCCGTTCGAATCTTCAGTGAAACAGGTTTACCCGATTTACTAATCTTCTTTCTAGCCTTGATTACCTTCTTTCCTTTTTTACCGAGAAGATCTTTTGCCATAGTTGAAGAAATAAAAAGATTTGCTGCATAATTGGTAGCTGCATCTTCTCCTTTCCCAAAGCTAAATCTTCCATTAAGCATACGATTTCTATTTGTTGAAATCCTATTCTTGATATCTCTGTCTATAATAAGTATAGCCGCTGCTCCATTCTCCTTAGCTACTCTGAATTTTTTTCTAAAATCTGTTGACCAATCAGATAAGTCTGTTGAACCTGTTATATAGCTAACTCCATTGGAATTAGTCGGTTCGCTATCATATACCATTAGCAACTTCCCTTTCACATCTACATCAGCATAGTCATTGTATTTTTCATCCTGAATTCCATAACCCAAGAATACTACCTCATCAAAAGAAGCCTCAATACTTGCATTCGTCGCTGGGAAAGAACAAAAATCCCACAAATGCTTAAAGGTTTTATTCATACCGTTTGCATTTATGGAGCTCCAACGCTCTTTTGTAAAGGCAATCTCTTGCTCATAATCCACCTCACCTGGAAGTGGATCAAGCCCATATGCTTTAATCTTTTCAACTAAATAAGCTGCTGCTTTTCGTTGACCTTCAGTTCCTGTTTCTCTACCTTCAAAGCCATCACTTGCAATTATTGACAAGTGAGCATTTAGCTCTTTACTGCTTATAAGACTTCCATATTTTTCAGAAAGTGATGCATCAGATTCAAGTTCCACCTGAGCCTGAAGATTACTCCAAGAAAAAAGCGCAAATCCCACTAACATTATAGATTTACATAAATTCATAACAGATAATTAAGTTAAAATTAAGAACAAGCAATCTTATCAACTCTTCGTCCATGACGACCACCTTCAAAGTCTGTAGCAATAAAAACTTCAATCATTCCAAGAAGATCTTTTTCACTTACAAAACGTGCAGGTAATGCAATTACATTGGCGTTATTATGCAATCTAGCCAATTCTGCTACTTCCTTATTCCAACAAAGAGCAGCACGAATATCCTGATACTTGTTAGCAGTCATAGCAACTCCATTTCCAGAGCCACAAACCAGAACACCCATATTGGCCTCTCCTTCGATAATAGCCTTTGCGAAGGGATGTACATGATCTGGATAGTCTACTGATTCTGAACCCTCAGTTCCGAAATCTAAAACATCATACCCATGATTACTCAGAAGATTCAGAATTGATTTTCTCACCTCATATGCTGCGTGGTCGCAGGCAAAAGCAATTTTTTTCATAATATTTGATCTTGTTATCAAAACAAAAAAAGGCATTTTCCTAACTTTTAAAGTAGGGAAATGCCTTTTTATTTATACTGTAATGCCTTGCATTATTGATTTAGCTGAGCATTGTTACTTAATATCCCTTCAAGTTCACTTGCATATTCGTCATCTTGACCAGAACTCTTAACAGAGGTAATAATATCGTTAAGTGTCTTTTGAGCCAATAGAACATCTCTAGAGAATCCATAATCTTCCATTCGTGTAAACCCGGCTTCTGTCAATTCGCCTCTACGAATCATATAATCTGCCTGACTATTTACCTCTGCAGCCTCAATGATTCCTGTGGCTCTGAAGAAGTCAAGATTATCAATGGTTTCTTCGGCAACGGCTTCTAAGTATGGCTTAGCAGCAGCGTATTCACCTAATCGTACCATCTGGTCTGCAATAGCGACCTGATAATAATTATACTCAAAGTTCATCTGAGGAAAAACTTCGAAGTATTTATGACACATATTCATTGCCATTTCCTTTTTACCTTCCGCTACCAAATTAGTTATGGTTCTCAACATTACAAAATGCAAAGACTGAATACTTGGTCCATAAGAAGTATTGACATGGGTTTCTACCTTGTCAAAATTACCCCATCGGAATTTATTCATTACATTATCGTAAACCTTATCCGTATATACTTTTCCAGCGCCATACATCTCTCCATACAATCTGGTTTCTTCGTTACCATTAAATACTGGAACAATTCTCAAGCCCAGCCCTTCCATACGTGTAAATGGATTCAGACCAAACATCTTCTCTGGTCTACAGGTAACTGAGAAATAAATTGGCCTATCATTGATGTTTGAAGTAATTACATCCAATAGGGCAAGTTCATCCTTTATAAGGTAAGATTTACTTTCTGGCAGTTGAATCGGAATCCTTGCGGTAAGCGTAGAGTCAGAAGCTAAGATCAAACCGCTAGCTGCAGCCTTATTCATATCCACATCAATATACATTTTCCTCGTATTGAAGAACGTAGCATAGTTTGATTGCTTATTATTTTTGAAAAGATCTTGTCCAATTTGATTCTTAAGAATGTCATTTAATGACCTTGGAGAATCTTGTTTACTTGCATTATAGTATGGAGTTGCATTTCTCAATTGACCTCTGTATTTCTCTTGAGGTATCGTAAACTTAAGCGCCTCTGAGTCATTAACCTTTCTTCGAAGCTGTGAAATATACCAATCTACAGCAATAAGACTTAGATTAACTACCCGCACATCTGTTCGAATATTTTCTACTTCCTGTGCATACCATAGTGGATATGTATCATTATCACCGTATGTGAATATGATAGCATTTGGCTCACAAGACTCAAGGAAATTCACTGCATAATCACGAGCTCCAGTCTGATCCATTCTTGAATGATCATCAAAGTTTTCAAATCCCATGATCAAAGGAGCAGAAAGCACAACTACGACTGCAATAGCAGTGGCACCCATACTTGCAATATTCAGTCGCTTACGAATTAAGTCAACAATTGCGGGAACAGCCATTCCTATCCAAATACAGAAGGTAAAGAATGATCCTACAAGGACATAATCCCGTTCTCTTGGTTCTGAAGGTGGCTGATTGGAGTAAATTATAATTCCAATTCCTGTTATAAGGAAAAGACCCAAAAGCCCTAAGGCTTCGTTTGATCTATTTTTGAAGTGGAAGAACAAGCCTACAAGTCCAAAAATAAACGGCAACATAAAATAGCTATTTCTATAAGGATCGTTCTTCATGCGCTCAGGCATCTCATCCTCAGGATGTAAACGCAATTCATCTACTAGGCCAATCCCAGAATACCAATTACCGTCACTTTCATCCCAGTCGTAATACCCTTGATCTCCAGACTGTCTTCCAGAGAAATTCCACATGAAATATCTCCAATACATCCAACCGATCTGGTATCGAACAAAAAATCCGATATTCTCAGCGAGACTTGGTTTACCATCAACTTCATTACTACTATATCCACGCCACTGCTTATAAAGTGACTTCCTACTCGCTTGCGTATCACTCATCCTAGGGAAAAGACCTTTATCCTTAGAATCATAAACGTAATTGGTTTTTTGATCAACAATCTCATACTGACCATTTACCAATCCATAACGATCTTCTTTATTTAGCTCTACAGGACTAGCCTTGTACGATGGTCCATAAAGTAGAGGTCTTTCTCCATACTGCTCTCTATTTAGATAAGGCAATAATCGAGCCACATCAGATGGCGCATTCATATTGATAGGAGTATTCGCATTCGCTCTCACTACAACAATACCCACCGTTGAATAAGCTACTACCACAAGCATTGCACTAACAACAATAGCCTCAAGGATGCGATTTCCTTTTTCATGTGCTTTCTTAATTCCAAAGTATGAAAGACCTGCAATAATTAATAGAACAGGTACTATTCCAGAATGGACACCCAATCCTAGGGAGTTTACTGTGAAAAGTTCGAACTTCAACCATAATGAAGGTATTCCTACTATGATAAGCTTCTGGATAACTCCTATCGTCAAGGTTCCAAGACCTGCTGCAATAAGAATTCCCTTTATTGTAACCTTTTCTCTTCCTTTTAGATATACAAAGACTGCGAGTGCAGGGAATGTAAGTAGACTTAGAAGGTGAACACCTATTGAGAGTCCGGCAGAAAATATAGAAAATATAAGCCATCGGTTTGTATAGTTATCCTCTTCGGGAAGAAAATACCACTTAATTAAAGCCCAAAATGTCATGGCTGTAAAGAAAGTAGACATAGCATACACCTCACCTTCTACCGCAGAAAACCATATTGAAGTACTAAATGCCGTTGCGAGACCAGCGACTAAACCAGCACCTGCAAGTGAAAATACCTGCCCTTGATCTACTATATCTTCTCTTCCCACTGTAGCTAACTTCGACAACATAATTGTAGCCCAAGCTACAAATGCAGCCGTAAAAGCTCCACAAACACCCGACATTAAATTCACTGCGAATGCAATATCCGTCGGATCATTTGATAAGACCTCTGCAAATAGTGTAAAAATACGCCCAATAAGCAAAAATAGAGGTGCACCAGGAGGGTGAACAACTTCGAGCTTATATGCTCCAGTTATAAACTCCCCACAATCCCAAAGACTACCTGTACGTTCAACGGAAAAAAAGTAAACTATAAATGAAATGGCAAATACTAACCAACCTGTTAGGTTTGAGACCTTCTTAAAATTCATTATGCAGTAATGGTTTTTATTAAAAAAACAGCAAGTTCAGAACGCAAAAAGCACTGAGCTTGTACACAAATGTAATAAATTAAAACTCGTGTACTTACTTTGATTGCTATTTATCAAAGTGAAATACTAACTTTGTATAAAAAAATATGAAGATATTATTTTGGATACTCGTATTCATGGTGATTTATCAATTCTTCATAAAACCTGCAAGAAGACCTGCAGAGCCAGACAAAAAGCCTAAAAGGGGAAAACCTGAAAAGAAACAAAAGCTTTCAGATACCTTGCCTGCAGAGGATATTGATTATGAAGAAATAGAATAAGCATGCTAAAGATAAGTGACTTAATACTCCACAAGGACAATCAATTATTAATCCTGAACAAGCCTGCTGGCTTGAGTGTACAGAGTGATAAAACTGAAGATAAAAGTCTTCAAGACCTTGCATCCATTTATTGCAAATTCAACGTACACGCACCACACAGACTTGATCGTCCGACTAGTGGCGTGGTTATCTTTGCAAAAAATAAAAATGCACTTCGGTTTATAAGTGAACAATTTAAAGATCGTAAGGTCAAAAAAACTTATATCGCATTAGTCAACAAAAACCCAATGCCCGAGAGCGACATCTTGGTACATTGGTTAAGACACGATAAAAAGGTAAATAAGACTAGAGTCTTTGATGAGGAGTCAGCCAATGCACAGAAAGCTGAACTTCACATTGAAAAGATCGGAGAAACAGATAAATACCAAGTCCTAAAATTAAAACCTCTGACCGGCAGAACGCATCAGATCAGAGCCCAATTGGCACATGTTGATCTTGCGATCAAAGGAGATGTAAAATATGGTTTTAAAAGAGGGGAAAGAGACAGGTCGATCTTCCTTCATGCAATTGAGGTTGAAGTAGAACATCCTGTAAGTGGTGAGCTATTGACGATCAAAGCACCAGTCCCTATCAATAATCTTTGGAAAATAGCTGATACATTCATCAAGTAAGGATCAAAAAATGGCAGAAGAAGAAAAAAACAAACGAACAAATGTGAACGAGCTAGGCGAATTCGGCTTGATCGAACACCTAACGAAAGACTTCGGTAGTTACCATGAAAACACTGTGAAATTAGTCGGAGACGATGCTGCAGTGCTTGATAATGGAACGGACTACAGACTCATTTCGACGGACTGCCTTGTCGAAGGCATTCACTTCGACCTTGCTTATACGCCTTTAAAGCATTTGGGTTATAAAGCAATTGCTGTCAACTTATCCGACATCTATGCAATGAATGGATTCCCAGAGCAGGTAACAGTATCCATTGCCTTTTCCAATAGATTCTCTGTAGAGGCTATTGAGGAATTATATCGCGGTATTCGTACCGCTTGTAACAATTATAAAGTAGATCTTATAGGCGGGGATACAACATCTTCCCCCAAAGGACTATTTATAAGTGTTACCGCTATTGGCAGAGTAGACAAAGACAAAGTAGTTTACAGAAATACTGCAAAAAAAGGTGATCTTATCTGTATTACTGGTAATCTTGGAGCATCCTACTTAGGGCTTCAAATTCTTGAGCGAGAAAAACAAATCTATCAGTCGACACCAGGCGGTGTTCAACCAGATCTTGAAAATGAAAGTTACCTAATAGGGCGTCAATTAAAACCTGAAGCTCGATTCGATATGATCGAACTTTTTCATAAGGCTAAACTTGTACCTACTTCAATGATTGATATCTCCGATGGTTTGGCATCTGAATTGTTCCATATTTGTAAACAATCCGGAGTTGGAGCGATCTTAGAAGAAAGTGGAGTACCATTGCACCCTGATGCTGAGAAAAAATCAATAGATTTCGGAATAGACCCCATCACCTCAGCCCTTAGCGGAGGTGAAGATTACGAGCTACTCTTTACAATAGATGCTGATGATATAGAGAAAGTAAAGTTTCTCCCAGATGTATATATTGCGGGTGAAATCGTTCCTAAAGAAGATGGAATAAAGCTGCACACTAAAGGGGGGAATATACACGACATCAAAGCCCAAGGATGGGTACACTTTTAACCAAAAACGATTAAGAGAACATGAAATCTCTACATTATCTTATTGTAAGCCTATCGCTCATATTGGTATTAGGCGCTTGTACAGAAGAAGCAGAAAAACCAGCCGTAAAACCTACGGTTGCTCAAAAATCATATAAAGTTCCAGCATTTGCCGGAACGACATCTTTCCAGTATGTTGAAAAGCAAGTTGCCTTCGGACCAAGAGTACCGAACTCTGAAGCACACAAAGCATGCGCATCATGGATCGTAAACACCTTAAAGTCATTCGACTGGGAAGTTATAGAACAAGAATTTATTGCAACTGCTTTTACTGGAGACAAGCTTGAAAGTAACAATATTATTGCTCAATATAATCCAAGTGCAAAACGACGAATCTTACTGGGTGCCCATTGGGACACAAGACCTTTTGCGGATTCACCAATCAATGAAAAAGACGTAAATAAACCGATAGACGGAGCGGACGATGGTGCAAGTGGAGTAGGAGTATTGATGGAATTAGCCGAAGTAATCAGCCAAAACCCAATTGATGCTCAAGACCTAGGAATTGACATTATACTCTTTGACTCTGAGGATTACGGTGACTCTTCTGGTGAAAGTAAGGATAGTTACTGCCTAGGCTCTCAATATTGGTCAAAAAACAAACACACGCCAGGCTATAATGCAGAATTTGGGATTCTACTAGATATGGTAGGTAGCGAATCCCCTAGGTTCACTAAGGAAGAAGGTTCGATGTATTTTGCTGGACCAATAATGAATAAGGTTTGGCAACTTGCACAAGATATGGGCATGAATGATAAGTTTGTAAATGACCAAAGCTCAATGATACTAGATGATCATTATTATGTGAATACAATTGCCAAAATACCAATGATCGACATCATAAACAGGCCTAAAGAAACAGAGACGGGCTTTGGACATTATTGGCATACACATGACGACAACATGGAGATCATCAGCCAAAATACGATGAAGGATGTTGGACAACTATTAACTGCAGTAATCTACAGATCAGCATCTGGGAAATTCTAAGCTATAAAACCTCGCATTATGAAGACGGAACAGTATATCAAGAATTATATAAACGGAACCCTTCAGCCAGCTGATTCTACAGAATTTATAGAAAACTTTGACCCTTCAACTGGTCAGGTCTATTCCTATATCCCTGATTCAGATAGCAGAGATGTGGATAAAGCTGTTGATGCAGCACAAAAAGCATTTCCTGCATGGTCTGTAATGCATCCTCAGAAACGTTTCAGAATACTGATGCGTATCGCAGATATTATTGAGCAGCACCTGGATATATTTGCAGAGGCAGAAAGTAGAGATTCCGGAAAACCAGTTTCTCTATCTTCAACAGTCGATATACCAAGGTCACACGACAATTTCAGATTCTTTGCAACAGCATTATTACACTATAGCTCGGAATCGCATAACATGCCTGGCCAAGCCATAAATTATACACTAAGGCAACCCTTAGGCGTAGTTGGATGTATCTCTCCTTGGAACTTACCGCTCTACCTATTTTCATGGAAGATAGCACCAGCACTTGCAACCGGTAATTGCGTTGTCGCTAAACCTTCGGAACTCACTCCAATGACAGCATTCCTGCTCTCTAAAGCCTGTCAAGAAGCTGGACTTCCGCCAGGAGTGTTAAATATAGTGCATGGACTTGGATCTAAAGCAGGCCAAGCTATTGTCGAACACAATAATGTAAAAGCAATTTCCTTTACTGGAGGTACCAATACAGGAAGAAAAATAGCAGCAGTAGCTGCTCCTAACTTCAAAAAGCTATCGCTTGAACTAGGAGGAAAAAATCCAAACATCATTTTCGAAGATTGTGATTTCGATGAAATGATGATACATACACTTCGCTCATCGTTCTCCAATAATGGACAAATTTGTCTTTGTGGTTCAAGGATTCTAGTCCAAAGAAGTATTTACGACAAGTTCAAGGATGAATTCGTAAAACGTGTTCAATTCATGAAAGTCGGCAGTCCCTTCAACAATGTGTCTGATCTGGGTGCTGTTGTTTCTAAAGAACATAAAGAAAAGGTACTAGCTTATATCGCTCTTGCAGAAATGGAGGGAGGAAAGATACTCTGTGGCGGTAAGCCAATGGAAATGAAAGGAGAGTTTGCTAATGGATACTACCTTAAACCTACAGTAATTGAAGGGCTTCCTAATCAATGTAGAACCAATCAGGAAGAGATTTTCGGACCAGTGGTAACCATACAAGCTTTTGATACAGAAGAAGAAGCTATAGCACTGGCCAACGACGTTGAGTTTGGCCTTGCGGCAACCGTTTGGACTAAAGATATCAACAAATCTCAGCGAGTTGCTCAGCAATTGGATACGGGAATCGTGTGGATAAACTGCTGGATGGTAAGAGACCTAAGAACACCATTTGGTGGAATGAAAAACTCTGGTGTTGGACGAGAAGGGGGGCTGGAAGCTATGCGCTTCTTTACAGAACCCAAAAATGTCTGTATAAAATATAGCTAAAAAAAAAGCCCTGGTGTTTTCACCAGGGCTTTTTTTTAGAATCCATCAATATAATCAACTTCTTCTTCCATATCTTTCATCAATTCAAAATCTCCCAAATCTGCCCATTGACTGGGTTCGCTTATCAAATCAATTGGGCCAAAAGCTTTCTCAAGTGCATATTTCACATCCTTCTTTCTTGCATCAGAATAATTAAAGCGTTCACTTACTATTCGCTTAGAAGCCTTATAATCCATGTCTTTCAGGTCACCGAAAATGTTGAAGTATAAGTTAAAGAAGCCATGCTCCTTTGCTGCAATAGGATCCAAACTATCATCAAAGCGCTTAACTTTCTCCGTGATCACCTGTCCAGCATTTACTTTGAAATTATAATCAATACTTTCATCAAAACCCTGTACACCGCTCAACTTCAGATTGACTGCATTGGATTGGATAAACATGGTTGGGATATAAATATTTCCATTACTGATCTCCAACCAATTTTCCATATTCACAAAACGGATATGCTTGAGATCATCCATATGAATAATCTTCGAAAAGTCCTCTAACATGTCAATACCTTTCAATTCTCCATCCTCAATACCAATACCGGCGTACACCTTCAAATGCTCTAAATCATAGCTGCCATCTGTTTCAAAAGGCAATATCATAACCATCTTTGAATGTAATTTACCAGAGACATTATTGCTGGTAATCATTTCTTGCCCAAAATTGCCCATCTGCCTAAACATCTCTGTTGTATTGATACCTTCACAATCTACCTTCAAGGTCAAAACTGGTCTTTTTGCTAAAGCATCCAATCCGCCATCTATATCAAGCTTACCTTCCATAGCATGTACAAGGCCATCAACATTGACCTTGCCCTTATCGAATTCCATATCACCTTTAAAATCTTCGATAAAAAGATCTCCATAGCTAATTGATTGCAAGTCGGTACGGAATGATCCATCTACAGATTTCAGAAAGGCGAACTGGTCAGAATCAGACTCAAAAACGTCCTCGTCTCTAGCAGGCTCTTGGCTTCCAAATACATTTAAAAGATTATCAATATTGAAGGTTGATCCGTCTACTTTGAAGTCTAGACCTACATAACTTGAAGAACTAGAAGCATTGCTAAGTACTGAAAACAGATTCTTAATGGTTCCTCTACAAGTAAGATCAATCTCAGGCCCCTGCAATTGCAGATCATTAACTTTTATCTTATTATCTCTAAATTCAAATCCTCCTGAATTAAATACGATTTTGTCACCATTAGCTTTCATGGAGAAGTCATCCATTCGCAATACACCAGATGACTTTACCTTATGCGCCATCCTAGAGCTCTGCATATCTTTTAACAAGGCTTTCACTTCTAGATCTGAGAGCTCTATTGAACCTCGAGTTTTCAAATGATCGCCAAAGAATCCAGAGATAGCCCTTCCAGAAATAAATGCATCTGCACGAAGTTCTATAAAAGGATTTTCAAGATTTAATATATTAAGATCTATTTCTATAGGTTCTCCATCTAGCTCTGCGTAGAAGGTATTAATCGTTAAACGAGAAGACTTCTCAGCGTGACCACTGATATATTCCGACTCAAAAGAGACCTGCTCTAAAGGCATTGCTAAGTGGCCTGTTCGTATAATCCCATCTTTTAATCCAAATGCAACCTCTACAGAAGGTGTTTTTCGTTTTGAATAAGGCCCTTTTATAACGGCATTAAAGTCGAAGGAACCCTCAGAACTTAGATCTCCAAGACCTAGATCTGGTAAAACAGCAAAAACAGCTCCAAGATCTCCCTCCTTAGCTCCAACTACTAAATCAAGATCCATATAATCGGATTTATCCACAACTTGACCTGAGGTAAAAAATGCCCCCCCATCAATGGCAAAATCCAATGAATTTATTCTGTACACCTTCTTTTCAAGATCTATATTAACTGCTCCCTCATATTCGAATGCTTTTTCTGTAAGATACGGCTTGCCTCCTATGAATAGTTTTTCCACATCCATTTCAGCCAAACTTCGCAAATCAAATTGCTTCGTGCTAAAATCTCCTCCAGCCTCTAAAGATTGAATGGCTAATTTAATATCATTTTTGGCCTTTTGATCTATGTACCGAATATCCATATTCTTCAATAATGCTTTTTGAATCTTAAGCTTGAAAGCATTATTTCGATCTTGTGTTTCTGTATCTCTAGATTTAAAAATATTAAAATTTGCTTCTCCCTTTCGATTGAATACAACATTAGACATCCCATTTTTAAGCACGATAGATTGAATCTTAAATCCATCACCCAAAAGAGATAATAAACTTATTCGAATCCCTAAAAGATCAGCCTTGATAAGTGTCTTCTCCCACTTATCTTCAATATAAAGATCTTTAATTCTTAGCTCGGCAAAAGGAAATGCAGTAAGGAAGGATAGGTTAATATCACCAATTATAACTTCTGATTCGATATTTTTTTCTACTTGCTGATCGACAATTGCAACTAATTTATCCTTAAATAAAAAGGTCAATGCACTTGTTAGGATGACATAGACAAAAGCTGGAATGACAATAAAGCGCAGCAGATATTTTTTCAACTTGGCCATAATACATTTAAATAGAATAGATGATATATAGTAAAATTAGCTATAAATATTTTTCAATTAACTAATTTTCACCAAAACAAACTGTAATCCAAATGGCTAAACTGAATTCAAGAAAAAAAATAAGTATTTTTTGTACCAAATATTTGCAGTAAAGACAAACACAATATATATTTGCACTCGCTACGAACAAAGGTTCAATGGCAATAATGGGAGATTAGCTCAGTTGGTTCAGAGCACCTGCCTTACAAGCAGGGGGTCACTGGTTCGAGTCCAGTATTTCCCACAAAATCGGTCACTAATGTGACCTTTTTTTATGCCCCTAACTGACTGTTCTAAACAAGAAGGTTAAGAAGGTAAGATTTGTCATTCAAATAATCACCAAAGAAACCCTTTTCCTTAATCCGGTCCAGTAAAGGTTCAAAATCCGTTTTAGACTGTAGTTCTATTCCTACAACGGCAGAACCCTTCTCTTTAGTATTCTTTTTAGTGTATTCAAAATGTGTGATATCATCATTGGGTCCTAAAACATCCCCAACGAACTCCTTTAATGCACCTGCCCGTTGAGGAAAACGAATTATGAAATAATGCTTTAGGCCAGCATAAAGTAAGGCGCGTTCTTTAATTTCCTCCATTCTGGTAATATCATTATTACCCCCACTCAAGATACAAACAACATTTTTTCCTTTTATCTGATCTGCATATTGATCTAAGGCACCTATTGATAGGGCACCTGCTGGCTCTAGCACTATAGCATCCCTGCTGTATAATTCAAGTATAGACTCGCATATTTTACCCTCTTCGACGAGTACAACATCACTCAGATTCGCTTGACAAATCTTAAAATTTAAATCACCAACACGCTTCACAGCAGCACCATCAACAAATTTATTGATATTTGTCAGAGTAATGGGACTTCCATTCTTTAAGGATTCTGCCATTGCTGGCGCACCCATAGGCTCTATACCTATGATCTTAGTCTCCGGTGACAATTGCTTAAATACGGTGCTAACCCCAGCTGACAATCCACCACCACCTACAGGCAAAAACAGATAATCAATGGGATTTAATGCTTGCTGAAGAATCTCTAAACCAACTGTTCCTTGACCTTCTATAATTTTTGGATCATCAAAAGGTGGAACAAATACTGCTCCATTTACCTTAGAGAAATCTAGTGCCGCATCCTTTGCATCATCAAAGGTGTCTCCAATAAGCCTTACCTCAACAAAAGCACCTCCAAAAAAGCGAACTTGTTCAAGCTTTTGCTTGGGAGTTGGAACAGGCATAAATATTGTAGCATGAACGCCGAGTTTGTTACAAGAAAAAGCCACACCTTGAGCGTGATTACCTGCACTTGCACAAACAACGCCTTTATTCAACTGTCTTTTTTCAAGAGTACTTACTTTATTAAATGCCCCTCTAATTTTATAGGAACGTACAATCTGAAGGTCTTCTCTTTTCAGTAAAATATTCGCATCATACTTTTGAGACAAACGTGCATTAAATTCTAATGCAGTTAGCCTTACTACAGAATTTAAAACAGATGCAGCCTTGTAGATTGCATCTGTTTGTGGAATATCGTGTGCATTAGCCTTCATATAATTAGCTATTTTCCGGACGTAGTTTACGAACTTGTCGACCTGCTTGCCATAGCTCTGATTCACGAATTTCCTTAAGTTCCTCTTCGAGTTTCACTCTATAATCCTCCTGTTTATTTGCTTCAATTACTACCTCAGCCTCTCTACCAGATTTTACAGAATCATAAAGCTCTTCGAATAAGGGTTCTAAATTATCTCTGAATTTATGCCTCCAATCTAAGGCCCCTCTTTGCGCAGTTGTAGATGTGTTTGCATACATCCAGTCCATACCGTTCTCCGCAACTAATGGCATCAGACTTTGTGTCAACTCCTCAACGGTCTCATTAAAAGCCTCTGATGGAGAGTGCCCATGTTTTCTCAACACATTATATTGCGCTTCAAAGATTCCAGCAAGAGCACCCATTAGCACTCCACGCTCACCTGTAAGATCGGAATATACTTCCTTCTCGAAATCAGTTTCAAAAAGATAGCCTGAACCCACTGCAATACCTAAAGCAACTACTCGATCATGTGCTTTACCTGTAGCATCCTGGAAGATTGCATAACTGGAATTAAGTCCTTTTCCGGCTACAAATAGACGACGTAGAGAGGTACCAGATCCTTTTGGTGCCACCAAAATAACGTCTACATCCTTTGGAGGAACAATTCCTGTCTTTTCATTAAATGTCACTCCAAATCCATGTGAAAAATAAAGCGCTTTACCTGCTGTCAATTTCGACTTGACCATCTCCCATTGAGCAATTTGGCCTGCGTCAGACAATAAATACTGAATGATGGTTGCCCGTTCAGCGGCTTCTTCTAGGTTAAAAAGCGTTTTACCAGGAACCCAGCCATCTTCTACTGCCTTATTCCAAGATTTTGAGTTTTCACGTTGACCTACAATCACATTGATGCCATTATCTCGTAAGTTCAGAGACTGCCCCGGTCCTTGTACACCGTAGCCGAGCACTGCAACTGTTTCATTTTTTAATACTTCCTGTGCTTTTGAAAGGGGAAACTCATCTCGAGTCACTACATTTTCTTCTACCCCGCCAAAGTTCAATTTTGCCATTATTAATTAGTTTTGATTTATTGATGACTCCAAATCCTTAATATAATCCTTAAGGGATTCCATAGGTTTTGGAATAGCGATACGTCCTGACCTAACGAAGCCAATCAATCCGTAAGGATTTAAGGCATCGAACAATTCCTGTGTTTCTTCCTCATGTCCAGTCTTTTCAATGATCACGAATTGAGCTTTTACTGCAAGTACTCGTGCAAAATGAGCCCGAACAATATGTTCTATCTCTTTTCCGGAGGAAAAGACATTTATAGGAATTTTATAAAGTGCAACCTCTTGATAAACGATGTCCTCATTTGCATGATAAACCGCCTTCAAGACTTCGATCTGTTTATCTATCTGCTTTACTATCTTTATTATGCGCTCTTCTTCTATGTTCACCACCAGGGTAAACCTATGGACGCTACGCACTTCAGATTCAGAACAAGTAATACTTTCTATATTGACATGACGTCTAGAAAAGATATTACTGATCCTAGTTAAAAGACCGATATTGTTTTCTGTATATACGATTATGGTAAACTGCTTTTTCATAACTTTTGCTTTATTTTAGACGGATATCGGATACTGAACTTCCCGAAGGAACCATTGGAAATACATTATCTTCCTTACCTACACGAACCTCTAAAAAATAGGAGCCTTCAGCTTGAACAAACCGATCCATGGCAGCACTTAAATCTGCTCGTTTATCTACAAGTTCTGCAGGAATATGATAGCCTTTTACAATTGTTTGGAAGTCTGGATTTACCATTTCAGTAGAGGCATACCTTTTGTCAAAGAAAAGCTGTTGCCATTGTCTAACCATTCCAAGAAATTCATTATTCAATACAAGAATCTTTACCGGTATCTTATATTGAAAAATTGTTCCTAATTCTTGAATGGTCATTTGAAAGCCACCGTCTCCGATAATAGCTACAACCTCTCTAGCTGGTTGAGCAAGCTTCGCTCCAAGAGCAGCAGGCAGCGCAAAACCCATGGTTCCAAGACCACCAGATGTCACGTTAGACTTCCAAGAACTGTATTGGTAATATCGGTGAGCGACCATCTGGTGTTGGCCAACATCCGTCACTATAATTGCCTGCCCTTTTGTTTTTACAGAAAGAGCGTCTATCACCTCCGCCATAGTTATCATTTTATCAACTGGTGGAATCAATTCATTTTGTTGAACAACGCGATATTCTTCCGTATCTAGTTCCTTAAATCTAGCTAGCCAAGCGGAGTGATCAGCCTTATCAACCTGTTTGGTCAGTAATTGAAGACTCTTCTTACAATCTCCTACTACAGCGACATCAGTTTTTATGATCTTATCAATCTCAGCTGGGTCAATTTCTAGATGAATAACCTTGGCTTGTGCAGCAAAGGTTGAAACCTTTCCAGTTACTCTATCGTCAAAACGCATTCCCACTGCAATCAAAACATCACACTCAGCGGTCATCTTATTGGGACCATAATTACCGTGCATACCCAACATTCCGACATTCAAGGGATGCTCATTAGAAATAGATGAAACGCCTAGAATTGTCCAAGCGGAAGGAATATCTGCTTTTTCAATAAATGCTTTAAACTCTTCTTTCGCATCTCCAAGGATTACACCCTGACCGAAAAGAACCATTGGCCTTTTAGCCTTATTAATTAGATCAGCCGCTTCCTTGATACGCTCCGGATTCAAAATTGGTCTAGGTCGGTAGGATCTGATCTCATTACATTTGTTATATTTAAAATCGAAGCTTGCAAATTGAGCATCTTTAGTTATGTCTATTAATACAGGACCAGGTCTTCCTGATTGAGCGATGAAAAAAGCTTTTGCTATTGCTTCTGGTATTTCTTCTGCTTTAGTTACCTGGAAATTCCACTTCGTAACTGGCGTAGAAACACCTAATACATCTGTTTCTTGAAATGCGTCTGTGCCGAGCAAATGACTAGCAACTTGTCCAGTAATACAGACTAAGGGTGTAGAATCAATATATGCATCTGCTAGACCTGTTATTAGATTCGTTGCTCCCGGACCTGAGGTGGCCAAGCAGACACCTACTTTTTTTGAAACTCTTGCATATCCTTGTGCAGCGTGAATTGCACCTTGCTCATGCCTTGTTAGAATGTGCTTTAGTTGATCTTCATAATCATACAAACTATCATAAACGGGCATAATAGCTCCCCCTGGATAACCGAATATAGTATCAATCCCTTCTTTCAACAAGCACTCCACGATTGCGTCACAGCCTTTCATTACTTTTGTTTTACCTGTTACCATAACCTAAAAAATTTGTGGTTTTATTTATCTGTTATACAACCTTCCGAGGCTGATGAAACTAGTTTTGCATATTTATATAAAGCACCTGAATCCACCTTTAAATCGGGTGCTTTCCATAGCGCTTTTCGTTCTTTTAAAATGGTATCAGACACCATAAGGTCTATTGTATTAAGCTCTGCATCAATCCGGATCTCATCACCATTTTCCACTAAAGCAAGCAATCCACCTTCCTGAGCTTCGGGAGTAATATGCCCCACTACAAAACCATGTGTTCCACCCGAGAATCGCCCATCAGTAATCAAGGCAACTGATTTCCCTAAACCGGCACCCATAATTGCTGCTGTAGGTTTAAGCATTTCAGGCATTCCTGGACCACCCTTCGGACCTTCATATCTTATTACAATAACTTCACCAGACTGCACAAGTCCCATACTAATGCCATCATTGGCTGCCTGTTCACTATCAAATACTCGGGCTTTACCAGTAAATAAAAGCCCTTCTTTTCCTGTTATTTTAGCTACACAGCCATCTTCTGCTAGGTTTCCCCGCAGTATTCGTATGTGTCCACTTTCTTTGATGGGATTATCTAGATCTTTTACAACATCTTGTCCCACTTCAAAAGCAGGCAAATCTGTTAAGTTTTCTGCTAAGGTCTTACCTGTCACAGTCATACAATCTCCATGTAAAAAGCCATGCTCAAGCAAGTACTTTAACACTGCTGGAGTGCCACCCACTTTGGACAAATCTTCCATAAGGTATTTGCCACTTGGTTTTAAATCTGCTAAAAATGGCGTTCGGTCACTTATCCGTTGAAAATCATCTAAGCCCCATTCCACTCCAGCTGCATCGGCAATAGCTAGAAAATGCAACACAGCATTGGTAGATCCCCCAAGAACTGTGATTAAGGTTATTGCGTTCTCCAGAGCTTTCTTGGTCACAATGTCTTTTGGTTTAAGATCCAGCTCGATCAATCGACGAATTGCAGGACCTTGATCATGAGATTCGTTTTGCTTAGCAGAGCCAATGGCTGGATTTGAGGAATTATATGGAAGAGACATACCCAAGGCTTCAATTGCGGAGGCCATTGTATTTGCAGTATACATTCCTCCGCAAGCACCAGGTCCAGGACAAGCTTTCTCTACTACATTCTGAAACTTTTCTTCACTAATATTACCACTTACTTTTGCACCCCAAGCTTCGAAAGCTGAGACGATATCCAGTTTTTGATCATCGAGTTTTCCCGATTCTATTGTACCACCATACATCAATATTGATGGCCGGTTCAATCTTAACATTGCGATCAATGCTCCTGGCATATTCTTATCGCAACCAACAACAGTTATTAAACCGTCATAGGACATAGCCTGAACAACAGTCTCCATGGAGTCGGCAATAATATCTCTTGATGGCAGGGAAAAGCGCATTCCTGGCGTTCCCATTGAAATACCGTCACTTACACCTATAGTATTGAAAATAAGTCCAACTAGCTCTTGTTTGTTGACACTCTTTTTTACATCTGCTGCAAGTGCATTCAAATGCATATTGCAAGGATTGCCATCATACCCTGTACTGGCAATTCCAATAAAGGGTTTTTTCAGATCGGCTCTGCTTAGACCCAAAGCATGTAGCATAGCTTGAGCAGCAGGTTGGCTGTCATCCTGTGTTACGCGCTTACTAAACTTATTCAATTCCATAAAGATGTTTTAGCTTATAAATAAAAAAAGAGCACTTTTCTTAGAAAGGTGCTCTTCAGTGTTTGACACTATATATAACCCTTCCCTTTCATCAACTACCGTTAATGATTGCAATAATAATTTCAGTGATAAATTGGTTAGTATACATCATAAGTACCCTAATGTATTGAGTTGGCAAAAAAAAAGAGTCACCCTAAGGGATGACTCTTTTTAGTATTATACTATCACCCTATTACAGACTATATCTTTACAGATACGACGATAATAATAATTGATAATATAATGACTAGACTTTTCATATATGCAATACTATACGGAATTTCAGATAATTACAAGTTTTTATCCGTCAAAATCTAAAAAAAACAAAATTTATTTACCGAATAGTAATTTCATCCAAAAAGATCCAGCATGGGTTCCCTTCACTTTTATGACCTTTTGGACAGTTTATCCTATTTTTTGCAAGAACCTTTACAAATTTAGCTTTAACATTTCCGTCCCACTCAAAAGACTCTATTTGAGTCCCCTCCTTACTTAATGGAGTTATAGGTTCGAGTTCTATCAAATCCAAATAATTTAATCCATCTTCTGATATCCAAATCTGAATCTGCTCTGGCATGAATATCCATGAATTCTCATCCTGTAAGGCATTTATAGAGATATAGCGAATATTCTGAAGCTCACCTAGATCTATAGTAGCCTCCATACTTTCTCCCTGATATCCCTGCCATTCCCCAGTCCTAAAATCATTCCCTCCATATAAAAAGTCAATCATAGCTTGATCGCCTCCAGCAGCATATTGATTTGAATAATTTCCCCTAATCTCTATACTTCTGTTTCCTGGAATCTTACGAAAGATTGCTTCAATAAGCTTACTTTTCAAGCCCTCATTATTTTCACAATATGCCTCTATAGTTGTGGTTTTATCTATGCTAAAGGTTTTATCATACTTTATAAACTCTGCATCGATGCCTTTTCTTTTGTAATGAATGGAGGCATCGGTTGCCGAATTAATAGAAACCATAGTTTTGTCCTGGAATGCTCTGCCTCCAGCAGAAAAAGCGGGAGAGGGCAAGATTTTAAAATCGCTTATAGTTGACTCAAGTGGAATCAAAGCTGAGGCTTTGTCTAAAGACAAGGGCTTAGATCCCATATAGAACTCCAAAACACCTCCTTTCTCTAATGCACTATGTTCGATATAGAGTTTATTATGCGTTTCACCATTCCAGACAACTCGCTGGACGTATTTATTAGAGGGACTATTGTCATGGGCTATAATTTCTAATTCAGTTGAATCTCTTAAAATTACTTTTGCCCGATCAACCAAAGGAGCTCCTAAGTCATAAGCAGCAGATCCTGGCGCTAGAGGATAAATACCCATAGAACTCATAATATACCAGGCTGACATTTGACCACAATCTTCATTTCCAGAAATCCCATCAGGCTCTGGCTTATACAATTCAGTTAGTATTTTTCGAATAATGCGTTGTCCTTCTGACGGATCACCTACATAATTATATAAATATGCCATATGATGGCTCGGTTCATTACCATGGGCATACTGACCTATGAGACCTGTAATATCAGCCTGCTCTCTACCTGATGTCTGTGTACTGGTTGAAAATAAGGTATCCAATCTATTCTTTAATTCCTCTTTACCTCCAAACAAATCAATAAGCCCATTTACATCATGAGGCACATAAAGATGGTATTGCCAAGCATTTGCTTCTGTAAAGTGAAAATTCACCTCAAAAGGATCAAATGTTGGTAACCAGCGATTTTCCACTCTTGGAACCATGAACTTATTATCAGGATTGAACAAGTATTTATAATGTTGAGCTCTTTGAATATATTCCTCATATATATCCATCTTTCCCATTTTGAAGGCCATTTGAGCGATACACCAATCATTATAGGCATATTCGAGTGTTTTTGAAACAGATTCATGCTCAAGATGAGCAGGTATAAACCCTTGCTCAGCATAGGCGACTTTCCCCAATTCGTCTAGCTTTGAAATATGTATCATTGCCTCCAAAGCCAAGTCTGCATCAAAGTCATCTTGCCCTTTAAGAAATGCATCTGCAATAACGGAAACGGTATGATAACCGATCATACATCCTGTATAATTTGCAGACAATTCCCAAACAGGCAACTTTCCACCATCCTTATAATGCGCTAACATACTTTTTATAAAGTCTTCATTTTCATCTGCATTTATAAGTGTATAAAGCGGATGTGCTGTTCGATAGGTGTCCCAAAGGGAAAAAATAGTATATTGATTATGGTCCTCTGCTGTGTGGATTTCTAAATCAGTTCCGCGATATCGGCCATCTACATCGGTAAATAAATTTGGGACAATAGAACTGTGGTACAAAGCTGTATAAAAATTGGTTCGCATCGCTTCACTTCCTTTTACCTGAATGCGTCCTAGCTGCTGCACCCACTTTTCCATTCCTAAAGAACGTACTTGTTCAAAGCTAAGCTCGGAAAGTTCTTCTTTAAAATTCTTCTCAGCTCCAGCCTCGTCAACGGCAGACATTGAAACACGAATCTCAAGTTCTGAGGGATCATTTTTGAAGAAAACAGCAGCTCTTTTTCCTTCATTAATATAACTGATCTGCTTAATAGCTTCGGAGAATGTTAAATAAAAATAAAAGTGCTGCTCCTGAGCCCATGCACTTGATATCCTTCTACCTTGAATAGTATATTTATCTACTTGAAAGAACTCTGCATCAATTAATTCATCCCTATGCATCAAGTCTAAGGCAAGCCAAATAGACTCCTTATTCAGACTTCTATATTTATGAATACCCCCTCTTTCGGTACTTACCAATTCCACTTGGATATTTTCATCATCTAAAACCACTTGGTAATAGCCCGGTTGCGCAAATTCATTTGATTTTGAAAAAGAAGATGCTAGTGTTTCCTTATCTAGAGAAACAGTGGAAGTGGAGGGCATTATTAAAAGGTCATTATAATCTCCAACACCCGTTCCTGACAAATGAGTATGACTAAAACCATAAATTCTATCGTCTGAATTATGATAGCCAGAGCAACCATCCCAACCATCCAAGCGAGTATCAGGACCTAATTGCATCATTCCAAAAGGTAATGTAGCCGAAGGGTGCGTATGCCCATGCCCACCTGTACCAATAAATACATCTACTGCATCAAAGGGACTTTTTTCAGTCGGACTGCAAGAAAATAAAAAACTTGAAAAAATTATTAGAATGGATAGCTGTCGCATTTTTTTTCTTAAATTAATAAGCAATGGGTATAAAAAAAAATTTGCTGGTGGAATTGAATCCTACCAGCAAACGAATTGCTCTCTCATAGACCTTTACGAAATTATAAAAGCAAAATGCTTTCCCCCTTAAATAATTTCAGATCTATATTGAGCGTACCCCAATCTCATTAAATCTTTAAATATATGCTTGATAAAGCGTTTTTATTAGGTTGATATGGTCTATTTCTAAACCCTGAGTCAAATATGATAACAATATTTTATTTAGAGGTTAATCTTTCTGAAAACGACTTAAATCTCAAGATTTTTGGTTAAAGAATTAAGATTTTAAAAATCAATCCAACAAAATCACTTTTTGTAATCTACCTTCTTTATAAATTATTAATCAAATACTAATGTTTTGCCCGATCAATTTTATATTTGCAATCGATATTGTAAACCATGCAATCAACTACAATGATAAATATTACTCTGCCTGACGGTTCAATTAAACAATTTGAGAAAGGAAGTTCTGCTATGGATGTCGCTTTATCTATAAGCGAAGGACTTGCTAGAAATGTACTTTCTGCAACAATAAATGGAGTTGTCTGCGATGCAAATCTTCCAATTGATGAAGACTCAAGTTTAGTACTGCACACCTTCAAAGACGAAGAAGGCAAATCCACATTTTGGCACTCTACCGCTCACTTAATGGCGGAGGCTTTAGAAGAATTATACCCTGGTGTGAAACTGGGAATAGGACCTTCTATAGCAAAAGGGTTTTATTATGATGTAGACTTTGGTGATCACAAACTATCTTCAGACGATTTCCCAAAGATCGAGGAGAAAATGAAAGAATTAGCAAAGCAGAAAAACGAATACATCCGTAAGGAAGTTTCTAAGAAGGATGCAGTTGCTTATTTTGAAGAAAAGGGAGATGAATACAAACTTGAACTCTTAGAAGGACTTGAGGATGGGAGCATCACCTTCTACGAGCAAGGTAACTTTGTAGACCTTTGTAAAGGTCCACATATACCACATACCGGAAAAATAAAAGCACTAAAGATAATGAGTCTTGCAGGTGCCTATTGGAAAGGGGATGAAACGAGAAATCAAATGACTCGTTTATATGGCGTTTCATTTCCACAAAACAAAGAACTCAAAGAACATCTGCACCTACTAGAAGAGGCCAAAAAACGTGATCATAGAAAATTAGGTGCTGAACTTGATTTATTCATGTTCTCTGAGCGTGTTGGTGGTGGTTTGCCAATTTGGTTGCCAAAAGGAAATGCACTTCGAGAAAAGCTTATGAACTTCCTCAAGGAAGAACAAGAAAAGCGCGGATACCAAATGGTATCTACACCACACATTGGTAAAAAAGAACTTTACCAAACCTCTGGACATTACGAAAAGTATGGAGAGGATTCTTTCCAGCCAATCAATACACCGAAAGATGGAGAAGAGTTCTTATTAAAACCAATGAACTGCCCACATCACTGTGAAGTATATGCGCATAGGCCTAAATCTTACAAAGATCTTCCGCTTAAGATTGCAGAATTCGGAACGGTCTATAGATATGAGCAAAGTGGTGAACTACATGGACTTTCAAGAGTACGTGGATTCACCCAAGATGATGCACATATTTTCTGTACAACCGCACAGTTGAAAGATGAATTCCTAGATGTTCTAGATCTTACAAAAATAGTTCTTAACAAAATGGGATTTGAGAACTTTACAGCTCAAATTTCATTGAGAGATAAAGACAATCCATCGAAGTACATTGGTTCTGATAAAAACTGGGAAGCTGCAGAAACTGCAATAATAGAAGCAACCCAAGAAGTAGGGATGCAAACAGTTACCGCATATGGAGAGGCTGCATTCTATGGTCCTAAGCTTGACTTTATGGTTAAAGATGCATTAGGAAGGTCATGGCAGCTTGGTACCATTCAAGTAGATTATAACCTACCAGAGCGATTTGAACTAGAGTATGTTGGTTCTGACAATGCTTCGCATAGACCAGTAATGATACACCGAGCACCTTTCGGGTCCATGGAAAGATTCATTTCTATCCTTATAGAGCATACTGCTGGAAAATTCCCATTATGGCTTACCTCTGAGCAGTTTACAATACTTCCAATTAGTGATAAATATAACACTTACGCTGAGGAGCTGAAAACAAAACTCGGAGCAGAGGGAATAACTGGAATTGTAGATGATAGAGCTGAAAAAATTGGAAGAAAAATTCGAGATGCAGAAACGAACAAAATTCCAATAATGCTAATTATAGGTGAAAAAGAAGCAGCCTCCAACACGATGTCTGTAAGAAGGCAAAGTCAAGGGGATGTTGGTAGCATGAATTTTGATGAATTCATAGCTTACTTCAACAAAGAAGCTGAAAGCTAAACCTGTAAATAAAAAAAGCCCTGATTTGTCAAGTCAGGGCTTTTTTTTGATGTGTTTTACATTGATATAGAAGTTCTTATTTCCTATATTGGAGTATGAATTTTATGCTAGTATCCATTTTATCATTTCTCATTCAATTTTCATTGCCCCACAGCCCAAGTGATAACGGAGCAGGCATAACTATTTATCCAAATCCCGCCCGGGACCACTTCATGATTTCAAACACTGAAAACATGGAATCTATAGTTATTTACAACCTTATTGGTAAACCCATCAAAACGATCAAAGACTTCTCATCTAATCGATTTTACATTGATGATATTCAAGATGGAACCTATTTGGTCCAATTCAACTCAAAAACAACCAAAAACGTTCAAACAAGTCGGTTAACTAAAAGAAATAGGTAGATCCCATCTGTATACTAGCTTACAAAAAGGTATTAAAATTTAATTAGTACATACAACTCTTCTTTATCTATATATTTTTTTTTAATTTGTAAACTAGCATACATACTTAGCTAGCATACTAAAACTACACAAAACAGTATATCCTAGTCAAGTTAAAATTTAGTTATAAGGCCTAACAACTATTACATAAGTCCTTATAATTTAGTATTTTGCACTTTAGTCCCTCGTAACGGACAGACTTAAAACTCTGTGTCCAAAAAAACTTGATTTTGAATTTTAAAGCTACCAAACTGGCAAGCATTTTATTGCTTTTAGCCTTAACCACTATTTCTCATGTACATAGTCAAGATGTACACTTCTCTCAATTCGACAGAGCCAATCTATCAGTTAACCCTGCTTTAGTAGCAAGTGGAGAACAATCCATGCGTTATACTATCCAGGTAAAGAATCAATGGAGAGAAGGTCTAGGACTTCCATATGCAACTAAACAAGCATCTTTTGAACAGAAAATAAAGGCCTGTAATAAAGATGCGAAGCATAAGTTTAGTTACGGCATCAACCTTATCAATGATAATGCCGGTGATTCTAGAATTAACTTAAACCAAGTAGGTACGGCTCTAGCATACACCTATCAATATGTTGAAGAGATAAGTTTTTCAATTGGCCTTTCAGGTGCTTTCAGCAACAGATCATTTGATATCTCTAATCTTACTTGGCCTGAATTTTGGAATGATCTAGGTTTTGTGGACTACAACTCTGAAACACAAGAAAATTTTTCAAATTATGCCATCAACTATGGTACTATTGGTGCTGGATTCAATTTTTATGGAAAGCAATCTAAGACATTCAATGATGATGGTACTGCCTCAAGACAAGGTAGATCTTCAATTAATTTTGGAGTTGGAATATTTAATATCAATAAACCTGAATTAAATTTCTACGATTCTAACAACAATATCTC
>JBELIG010000304.1:0-2656 GCA_042091035.1 Sphingobacteriales bacterium
GACGGGAGTACGCCGAATTGTTTTTTGAACATCCTTGTAAAATAGGATAGGTTATAGAAACCTACCTTGTATGCTACTTCTGATACGCTATGCTTACCACCTTTTAATAGTTCAAAAGCATGTTTGATCCGATAGGAGCGCACAAATTCTACAGGTGTCATATTTGTAAGTGCTTTGACTTTCTTCTGCAATTGATTTCTTCCTACAGAGAGTTCTTGACAGAGTTCTACGATTGTAAAATTCGAATTCCCTAAATGCTGTTCCAAGGTCTCGGCCAAGTCCATCATGAAGCTATCTTCTAAAAAATCAGCAACATCAACGGAATCCTCTTTGGACTCAAAAACAGCAGCTTTAAATGTTTCGCGAAGTTTTCTACGCTGCTCTAAAAGGTTAGAGACTATGACCTGCAATTCCTCCATATCAAATGGCTTTTGTAGGTAATTATCTGCTCCAATTTTGTAGAGTTCTACTTTGTCTAATGTTCTAGATTTTGCGGAGAGTACCAGGATAGGAATGTGGGAGAGGTGATCAGTGGCTCTTATGTTTTTAGTAAGATCTTCTCCTGTCATTTCTGGCATCATCAGGTCCGTGATGATGAGATCTGGAATATTTTTTTTAGCAAGTTCAAAACCTATATTTCCATTCATAGCAGGAATGCAATCATATTTTTTATTCAGAGATCCTACTAAAAAATTTCGGAGATCATCGTGGTCCTCAACAATAAGTATTCGTGCTTTTTCTGGGTTCTTGGCTATCGCTTCAATAGGCTTTGTTGGATGCATAGATGTTGGGATGTCTCCACTTAAATAGCTTATATTGAAGCGAATGCAAAACCTTGTACCTCCAAGTTCTGAGTCCTTGACTTCTATCTTTCCTCCCATCTGTTCGATATGATCTCGAACGATAGATAATCCAATACCGGTGCCTTTAGCATCTGCAGCACCTATCCGATAAAATCGTTCAAAGATCTTTTCCTTTTGCTTGTCTATAATACCTATGCCACTGTCATCTACCGATAAAATAAAATGCTCACCATCCAATAAATACATTATTTTTACCTGGCCGTCGTCAGGGGTGTATTTTATAGCATTTTCAATCAAGTTGCTTACTATAGAATGAAGCTTTGTCTCGTCGAAAGAGAGCTTTAAACTTTTTGGCCCTACTAGTTTAAGTTCGATTTGTTTTTTAGAGGCCCATTCTTTGTATTTATTTGTCCATTGATTCATTAGTGGAACAATATCAGTTTCAATAATCTTGATTTGTTGTCCCGTAAAGTCTGAGCTGTTTAATTCTAGAAGTTGGTTCAAAATCTTTTTTAAATCCTTTGCATTTTGGTAGATGATACCTGCATCTTTTTTAGGTTGATCGGAAGCTCCTATCATCAGATTGAGAGCAGGGCCTAATATTAGTGTAAGTGGTGTTTTCAGGTCATGCGATACATTAGATACAAATTGAGATTTGATTTGGTCAAGTTCTTGAAGATGCTTGGCTTCTAATTCTAAATATTCCTGACTATTAATTTTATTGAGATTTTCAAGGTATACAATCCTAGAGGCAAGGAGTGTTGCGATCAGGCTAAATATGTAGTTGTGTGTTTGGGTGAAAAAATCGGTTTTACTATGCTCGGAATCTATAATTCCAAGAACTCGATTTTCATACATAATAGGAACACAGATTTCAGATTGTCCCTCCATACTTCCCTTTATATGTCTGCTATCTTTATTTGTATCTGGAATGATTTCAGTTTTACCACTTTGGGCAACTACACCAATAATACCCTGACCCAAAGCAAGTTCTTCTGGATCACATACAGACGTATCCGGTGAGTAAATAGAAAAACTTGCTGACTTAACGAAGGTCTCTCGTTTAGGATCATTGAGATAGATCTTGCATTCCTCAAGGTCAAGCATTGGGATTACCTCCGAGATGAGCAAGTTTAGGGTGTCGGGAATGTTTTTGTTTTTTGAAGAAATTTTTGAAAATGCATGAACAATTAGTTCGATTTTTTTCACAAGAGGATTACCCTCCCAGGCATAATATTTGAGATTTTTTTGAATCAGGATATGAACCCCTAGGATTGCCGAGGCAAAGAAAATAGCGAAGATAAGTTGAGTAATCGCTGATACTGAATTAGACGCTTCAATACTTTGAATAGAAAAAATAATTGGGAAAGCTAAAGAGAAAACACCCAGAACATTGTAGAACAGGTAACTTCGGTTCGTCAAACTGTTGGCATGTAATCCAAGCAGAAGAATCAAAATGAAGTCAAGGGTGAGCAAGTTTACATTTGAACTGACCTTTACAAGACTACTGATAATTAAAGGGGATATTACAGTACTAATTAATACCAAGTGAATGAGGTATTTGCTCATTTTTTCATTGGTTATGCAAATGTAAAGGCAGATAAATGCGAGAGAGATAAACGCAAATGATACCGTATAGAAAGTCTGATTGACATTCGTTTGGTAGTTTACAAACAATAAAAGTGTTTGAGATAAAAAATAAATGGTAGCTGTGAATAGGAATAACCGTTTTGGCTCCAATTGCAGTAGACTATTTTTTTGCTCACCTTTATTTTCATCTTTAGCCATCCTCAATTTTTTTAGAAATTTATATAATTAAATAATATATAAATAAAGGGATTGAGAATTTCTGT
>JBELIG010000305.1:0-2651 GCA_042091035.1 Sphingobacteriales bacterium
TTCAAGCAACTAGAAAAAGACCACCTTGTCGTTTTCAGCCAAAAACAAACTGCCATACGCGAGATGCTCGACAATATGGATCAGAATGAAGAAGCTGCACTTGAACAAAGTATTGCAACTGTGCACGAACTTGATGCACAAGAAAAGATTCTCAGGGATGATGCACGTGAACTTATCAGCGCAACAGATTCTAATTTAGATACTGAAGATGGAGACTATATTTTCATCAACTTTATCCTAAACTACATGCCCATAGGGCTTATTGGATTGTTACTGGCAGTCATATTCTCAGCAGCGATGTCATCTACTGCTTCAGAATTGAATGCTTTGGCCACTACTACTATGGTAGATTTTTACAAGAGATCCTTCAATCCAAATAAATCAGACAGGCACTATCTTAATATGAGTAGAATATTCACAGTTGCCTGGGGATGTATTGCATTACTATTTGCGATGGTAGCTAGCTTATTTGATAATCTGATCGAAGCAGTGAATATCATTGGATCTTTATTTTACGGAACCATACTAGGCATATTCCTAACTGCTTTCTTCTTAAAATGGGTGCGTGGAAATGCTGTATTTGTAGCAGCGATAATTACAGAAACCCTTATTGTTTGTATTTACTCCTTTACGGATATAGCATTTTTATGGCTAAATCTTATTGGCGGCGTACTTGTGCTCATCATAGCAAGTATTATACAACTCATCATTGGTGGTGATTCGGATCAAACAAAAGAAGCTGTAGTATAAAAAAAAGGGACTGTGAATCACAGTCCCTTTTTTTTTCAATAAAGCTAAAATTACATCTTAGCTCCACCCATCTGTGCTTTACCTTCTGTACCAGAAAGCATTTTGTTCCACTCAGCAATAGACGCATTGTTCATACGAACGTAAGAATCACTACCAGCTTCTTTAGCCATCATAGATGATTTCTTAGCAACCTGAATTGCTTCAGCGTAACGCTTTAATTTCCCTAGGATAAGTGCCTCAACACGCAATTGCCAATACTTAGGAGACATTTCATTTGCTTTTGCAGCCCACTGAGCAGCTGTAGCCATATCATCATGGTCAGCATCCAAGTAGTATCTTGAAGCAAGGTAATAATCTCTAGCAGTTGGTCCTGCAAGTGTTTTTTCAATTGAAGCAGTAACTACTGCATCAGTATCCATAGATACAGGAACTCTAACGATAGTGTTTTCCCATACAAGCTCCAAATTACATGAGCTCATAGTGATATCCTCTATCACAAACATCAAAGTCTCAACAGTTGCATCAAGATTGATAGGAGCAGTCTTTACAGTTGCTGCTACCTTAGCTTCATCCCATGCCTCTGGAGTTCCCCAGTTTTCTGTGTCCATATAGAAATAAACAGTCCATTCTGTTGCAGACGGTATCGTAAAGATCGAGTAGGTTCCAGCTGCTACAGCTTGACCATCAATCATTACATCTGTTGAGAATGTAACCATCGAGTTTTTATTAGCACCTGTTCTCCACATTTTGTCAAAAGGTACCAAACCGTTTTCTGCAAAAATAGTTCTTCCTTTTGCACTTGGTCTAGAATACTCAAGTGTGATATCACACATTCCTACTTGCTGCATCATTGTGCATGAAGGGGATGGTGCTGGTGAAGTGATTTGAGCCTGAGCACTAACTGAAAATACTAGCGCCACAAGCGCGATAAACAAGTTTCTCATTACTTTAATAATTTGAATTGAAATAAAATGGTACTTAAATATATGAATATTAAAGGTTATCCTTAAAGTCTATACTCTAAAATCGACTTAAATGTATGATTAAACCTTCTTCTAGCACGTTCATTGGATACGAAACGTTCTGCATTGGAAGAGCTTGACGCTGAATAAATAGGTGGAACAATTCCAAACTTATTAGCAATGATGTTATAATATTTGCCTTTTGAATATTTTTCACCAGAACTAAGATTGTATATGCCTGCAAGTGGTTTTTCTAGATCAAGCTTATCCCAAGAATTTAGAATTTTTAAAATAATAGATATGATATCTTCTTGATGTACTAGATTAACAGTCTCATCTACTGGAAAACTTGTTTCTTTTCCTGAAAGGCGGAATATCGGGTGTCTTTTGGGCCCTATAAGCCCAGAACAACGCAATATGCAATTTCGCTTTTCAAAGCGTTGTTGTATAGCTTCCTCCGCTAGAATCAACTCTTGACCTGATCGCTTGTCAGCGTTTAGATTTGACTCCTCATCTAAGACACCATTTTGTTGACCATAAACAGATGTACTTGAACAAAAAATAACAAAGGCCCTCGATGGAAGCTCTGAAAGTAAGATTTCGATTTTAGAAGAAAAATCTTCAACATTCGATGGTGGGATGTTGATAATGTAACAATCTGATTTTTTTAGCTGCTTTTTCAGAGGCTCTCCAATATTCCATTCTACTGCTTCAAGTCCCTTATGCTTGAGCAACTTAGATTTATCAGCTTTGGTAGTACTACCATTAACTTCAAAACCCTCCTGCTTGCATTTCTTTGCTAGCGGCAGACCTAACCATCCTAAACCCAATATTGTCACTTTCTTACTCATACTGATATTCAAAACAACCAATATCCGGATTGGTTGAGTCTCGATCCCTATCAGCGTAATCTTTTTGGATGGAAGAGATAAATTTAGC
>JBELIG010000072.1:0-2351 GCA_042091035.1 Sphingobacteriales bacterium
ATGGAAAGAAAGTAGATTTGAAAAGTACCTCAAGAAATTCTCGGTTTCAATGGGGATATCTATACTCGGAGCAACTATTTTGACTCTACTTTTCGGAGCCTGGATGGACATGCAAGCTTGGCAATATTGGGTGCTGCTATTCGCATCATTCTACACAGTTGCTGCCAACCTTGATTACATGATACGATTGTCAAAGCTTAACCCAAGAGCTGTAGCTTCTTCCTTATCACACGTAGGATTTGGAATTATGGTCATAGGCTCTCTGGCTTCTGGTCTTAACAAATTCCATATCTCGTCAAATCCATTTGCTCAACGCGGTCTCTTATCTGATGAACGCCTAGCAAAGAATGTAATGCTTTTCAAGAACATGCCAATGTTCATGAGTGGCTATAAAGTAACCTATGCTGATGATTACTTTGAAGGCAATAATAGGATTTATGATATTAAATTCGAACAATTGGATTCGATGGGACAGCCAGTAGATTCATTTACATTGCACCCAACAGCACTTTATAATAATACGGTAACAAAGGTAGCGGCATTCAATCCGTCAACCTTACATACGCTTTCAAAGGATATTTTCACTTATATAGCTTCCATCCCACAGATTGAAGCAGATGTAGAGATTGCAAGGCAAAGGGAAGACAGTATGGATTACGCTGCAATCAACCTAATGGAAGATAAAACTGCCTTCTTTAGAGATACAGTTATTGTTGGAGACTCCACTGTGATAAGATCCTATGAGCTAAATCTAATGGAAGTAATTGATGAACCTACACATCCTGATTATACAGCTCAAGAAGGTGAGATTTCATTTACTCCAAAGATTTCTGTCTTTGATACCTATTACGATAGTACTTACATAGTTGAGCCTACTGTAACCATTAGAGGTCAGGCGGTATATTCATACAATGTACACCTACAAGATCTTAGCCTCAAGTTTAAAGTAAAGGAGGATGCCTTGAGGTATGCTATAGTCATGGAAGAGGACCTAGATTACAAAACCTATGAGTTTGGAATGGGACAAGAATTAGATCTGGAAGGTCACTCTATAAAGTTTACAGGTTTTGTTCCTAATCCAGAGAGCGTAGATTATATTCCCGAAGAAGGTGATGAAGCCTTGTGGGCGAGATTCCTAATTGATGGAAAGAAAGAAGTTAAACCAATTGTATGTATAAGAGGTAACAACTTCTTGACTTTCAAGTCTATAGACAAATACAACGGCCTTCACCTTAAGCCATTGCGCATAAATCTGACAGAAGGTGGAAAAGATGCTACATTGCTTATGTCCATAGCAAAAGAGATAAAGAGTGAAAAAATGGTCATTCCTATTGGTGTTGCACATGCACCCCGGACGGACTTTGTAGTTCTTGAGTCTATAGTCTTTCCTGGAATTAATTTATTTTGGATAGGATCGATTGTAATGCTTATCGGATTATTTATTGGAGTTTGGAACCATAGACTCCGGAAGCAAGTTTCTTAATACATGGATGATTGTTTCTCGATAAAAAGTGCAGTGATTGTAGGGTCTGGCAATGTTGCTTGGGTTCTTGGTACTGCACTTCAGCGTTCGGGAATTGAAATAAAAGCTGTTTGTAGCAGAAATATTAAGTCAGGTGCAAGTCTTGCAGCTGAGCTTAATACTCAATATTTCGATCTTAAGAGTACACTTCCAAAAGCAGATCTTGGATTAATTACTGTATCTGATGATGCTATTCAAATGGTTTCTGAAGAACTTGCCAGGATTTTAGATTCAAGCAATCAACTAGTTGCACATACATCTGGATCAAAAAGTACAGCGCTTCTCCATCCCTTCAAAAATAAAGGCTCCTTCTATCCACTTCAAACCATGACAAAAGGAAATAAAGTGGATTTTAGCACTGTTCATTTCTGTATCTACTCTTCTGAACCTATGTATAGCTTAGGATTAACAAACTTAGGCAAAAAGCTCAGTGAACATGTGCACATACTTGATGATAAACAAAGAGCTGTCTTACACCTTTCTGCTGTGCTCGTCAATAATTTTGCAAACCTATTTTTTGCAGAAGCATACAAATTAAGTCAATTAAATCAGGTTGATTTCGAATTACTTAGACCCTTAATTCTTAAAACTGCAAGAAAGGCCATAGATAGCGATCCAACTACAATCCAGACAGGTCCTGCTGTTCGAAATGATCTTGAAACAATAGACTTCCATCTTGATCTTTTGAAAGAAGACAAAGATTTGCAGCTACTCTATGAATTAGTATCCAAGCGGATCAAAAAAAATGCAGACTCTTAATAGAGCCTGCATTTTTTTTGTACTTGAAAGTAATAGCAGGCTTTTGTGATTGTTCGAAAATCATAGACTC
>JBELIG010000072.1:2451-13548 GCA_042091035.1 Sphingobacteriales bacterium
TCAACAATGACAAAAAGAGCAGAGGATCAATTCAAACGCCTTACTGAAAAATTTACATCGATGGAAGAGATGCTTTCTGCATTAACAGAAGATCAACTGAATTATAAATTCAATCCTGATACATGGTCTATAATTGAGGTAATCCAACACCTTTTACTAGCAGAAGGTGGAACGTACCGATATATTTCAAAGAAAATACTCGATCCTAGTAAGCTTGATCCTATTGGAATAGGGACCAAATTTCGAGAATTCAAGTTAAATACCTATATCAAAACACCGATCAAGTTGCCTGCCCCGAAGATTGTACAGCCACAGCAGGGACAATTACCTCAAGATTATACGGACCTCATAAATGAATGGAAAAAAGTCAGGAAAGCCCTATACGAACTGCTCTTAAGCCTTGATCAGTCCATGTGGTCAAAAGAAATACAAAAGCATCCACTTGTAGGACGTATATCACTAAATGGAACCCTAAACTTTATAGAATTCCATTTTGATCGTCACCAAAAACAAATTGACAAACTGCTTAAAAGTGTGATAGATTAATAGAACATTCCTACAAGAGCAGCAGTAAGGAATGAGGCGATAGTTCCTCCAATCAATGCTTTGATTCCAAACTCTGTCAACAACTTTCTCTTGCTTGGTGCAATAGCTCCAATGCCACCGATCTGAATACCTATTGATGCGAAGTTTGCAAATCCACACAAAGCATAAGTAGCTATAATTAACGATTTTTCAGACAACTTCACAGCACCCTTCTGAATTTCTTTAAGTTCTTGATAAGCAACAAATTCGTTGATCACTGTTTTTTGACCTAACAACTGCCCCATAACTAAAATATCGTCTCCTGGAGTTCCTAGAATCCAAGCTACTGGAGCAAAAACTATACCCAATATATAGGTGAATGTAAATCCTTCAAAACGCCCACCTGTTGAATTTACTACCATTTCATTTAAACCAAACCACTCTCCAGGACCAGCCATGATCGCTTTATTTAAGGTAAACACCAAAGCAGTAAACACCAACAACATAGCACCAACATTAACCGCAAGTTTCAGTCCATCTGTCGTACCTCTTGAGATTGCATCTAATAAGTTATTACCTACATCACCAGAGGTCTCTATGCGTTCATCTGAAAACTTCTTTTCTGTTTCAGGGAAAAGCATTTTTGCTGCTACAATAGCTGCAGGAGCAGAAATGATAGAAGCTGTAATTAGATGCTTTGCAAATTCTGTTTGTTTTTCTATGTCATCTCCCCCTAAATAACCAATATAGGCAGCAAATACGCCTCCGGCAATAGTAGCCATACCACCAGTCATCAAACATAGAATCTCAGACTTAGACATACTCTCCAAATAAGGCTTTACGACTAATGGAGCTTCTGTTTGACCAATAAACACATTAGCCGCAGCTGCTATACTCTCAGGCCCCGATAAGCCCATTGTTCTGGACATCACCCAAGCAGCTCCTTTTATTATGAACTGAAGGACACCAAAATAGTAAAGTACAGATGAGAATGCAGAAAAGAAGAGTATTGTAGGTAAGACCCTAAATGCAAAAATATAACCAAGTGAACTATTGGGGGCTGCTAAATCTCCAAATAGGAAGAAAGCGCCTGCCTCGGAATAGCCCAAAAATTTCGTAAAACCCTCTGCTACTTTATCAAAAATTCCACTAACAAAAGGAACATAAAGTAACAAACCTGCAAGTACAAACTGGAATGCCATTCCGACAATTACTACCCTCCAGCTAATGGATTTTCGGTCACTGCTTAATAGGTAACAAATTCCCAGCATAATGACTATCCCCAATATTCCTCTTGCAACACTTAGTAACTCCTCCATTCTTTAAATAGTGTAAATGTATTTAATAAATAAGCAGTCAAATGTAAGGAAATTATTAATTCTTGCACACTTTTTTAATTATAGACTTAATTAATATGAATGACTTATTGTTGATTGTGCATTAACAATTGAATCAAAATATTATTTTTGCATTTAAATTGAATTTTACTTTATGTCGAAGCCATATATTATAGGGATTACAGGAGGCAGTGGTTCTGGTAAAACCTCCTTGCTAAAAGAATTGACCAATTCATTTTCTTCAACGGATATTTGTGTCATCTCACAAGATGATTATTATAAACCCAAAGATGAACAAGTTAAAGATCAGCTTGGGATTGAAAACTTTGATCTACCAAGGTCAATAAATAGCAATGAACTTGTTACTGACATCATAAAGCTAATTGCAGGGGAAATCGTTGAGCGAGAAGAATATATTTTCAATAACGTAGATGCTGAACCCAAAACATTAGTCTTCAAGCCAGCACCAATTATAATTGTTGAGGGTCTATTTGTTTTTCACTTCCAAGAAATCAGAAAATTATTGGATCTGAAGGTATTTATGCATGCAAAAGAAAACCTGAAAGTGATTCGACGTATCAAGAGAGATCGTTTGGAGCGAAACTATCCATTAGATGATGTGCTATATAGATATGAAAAACATGTGATGCCAACTTTTGAGCAATACATCGCTCCGTATATTGATAAGGCAGACATAATCATAAATAATAACACGAATTTCGTACCTGCCTTAGATGTATTAAAAAGCTTTTTGAGACAGAAACTTACAGAAACTAAGAAATAAAAAAAGGATGGTTAAACCATCCTTTTTTTATATAATTTCATCAAAATCATCTTCGCTAGCTGCCGCTCCTCGCCTTTTAAAGGCATTCAAGGCCACTGTATGCATTATACCAAGTTGGTCTTCGGCTTCCTTTAGAAAAGGCTGATCTATCCAAGCCTTAGCGCTATCAAAATCATTTACCATTGGATTATCTTTAAGCTTAAAACTAATCTCTGAATGTGGATTTTCAAATTTTATACTAAGCTTAGAGTCCATTTTGAAGACCGTAATCTTCATTCTCGGGTGTTCAATATTTCCTAATACTCTCATAACTAAATCATTCCTTCTGGTAAATCGACCAGAATTCGTTTTTCTTTTTTATTTATTTCTTTCAAAAATACCTCGATCATTGGAATTAAGACCTCCTCTCCTTTATAGGCGACAAAAGCCATTTCCTGTTGAGGGAAATCTTCAATACTAAGTACCTTTCCTAAAGGCCCAAGACTAACATCTTCTACCATAAAACCTTCAGCAAAGGCAAATTCTAATCCGTCAATTTCAAGGACTTTCTCTTCTTCAGGTATCAAATCGGACTCGCGGAGCATGATCTTCCTTCCTGTGATTTTTTCTGCAAGTCCAATTGAATCTACATCCTCAAAAAGAACTAGCAAATGCTTTGTATTCCTAAGTTCTTGAATAAAATGCGGGATTATAGAGCCATTAAGGTCTAAAAAAACACAACTTGAATTTAAGAAATCCTCCAGGTATTTATCCTTGATATTGACTTTCAACTCTCCATTTAGGCCATGCGGCTTTTTGGTATATCCTATTTCTACAAGATCTTTCATTTACTGAAAAATTAAGGTTTGTTCTAACTGATATCCTGCCTCAATAAAATTTTCATAGTCTAGTATTCCTCCGGTATTGTTTTGACTATCAAGCATTCTTACCTTTCTTTTGACAAGCCCACTATTGATAGCAAAAAATCGCTCTTCAAAACGCACTTCAACAAAATTGCCAGAAACATTTTCAAAATTTACATATTCCACATGAAAGACGCTGTCCAAAAGGTTCTGACCTAAATCATAGCTTGGATAAAAGTCTATCATAAATGCCTCATCCCACTTTTCATAGATTTTCACATAATTCGTTCCAATTGGAATTCCAATAGATTGATTAATCAGCGAAGCTGTATTCCATGATTTACCCAGATATGGTGGAAAAGCAAAATATACGAGTTCTAGATTTTCATCAATGCGTCTATAACTACTGTCCTCAATAAGATCATATACACGTTTATAAAATGTCCAAGGTCCACTTAGAGATTCGGATTTATATTGATCTATGGCTATAAATTGGCGCCCATCAAAGTCTAGTGACTCTTCTACGAGTTCTTTCAGATAGTAAACAGTAGTGTCTTTGAAGAAGATATCTCCTTCTGTTCCAAACACAATAGAGTCCATTAGAAATATGCGCTCAGATCCTTCGACCAGGGGGACATAAGCCTCCCCTAAAAATGGACTAGTGATGATCGTATTATCATCACTATTACACGCTCCGAGAAAAACACCAATAAATAAGCAAAGAAAGATACGCATCTGATAATTTTATTTTAGTAAACTGCCCATTATATGGCCTCCACCAACTATATCATCCCCTTCGTAGAATACAGCAGATTGACCTGGAGCTACGCCCTTTACATTGGCATGAAAGTCAACATATACTTGACCATTCTCCAATTCTTTAGCAGTACTAAAGGCTCCTTTATCATTATAGCGAATCTGACTGATCAACTCCTTACCATCTTTTAGGTTATCATATTTCATCAGATTAACGTTACCGACCGTCATTCCGTTTCTAAACAACTCCTTCTCTTCACCTAAGATTACCGTATTGGTATCTGGCTTTATTTCTGTAACAAACATTGGCTTGCCAAAGGCCATTCCAAGCCCCTTTCGTTGACCGATTGTATAGAATGGGTATCCATTATGCTTACCGATGACCTCACCGTTCGTATTTACAAAATTTCCACCATCGACACGTTCCTCAAGGCCATCCACTTGACGTTTTAGGAAACCTCGATAATCATTATCTGGTACAAAACATATTTCGAAGGATTCACCTTTTTTGGAAAGTTCTTCATAGCCCAGATCTTTTGCTATTTGTCTGACTTCTGGCTTGGTGAATCCACCCAATGGAAATCGACTACGTTCCATACACTCCTGACTAAGCCCCCAAAGCACATAAGATTGATCTTTATGTAAATCTTTTGCTTTAGAAACATAATGTCTGCCCTCTTTTTTATTAATCTTGGCATAATGACCTGTTGCAATGAATTCGCAATCTAAAGCATCCGCCCTTCTCAATAAGGAATTCCATTTAATGTGCGTATTACAAAGGACACAAGGATTCGGTGTCCTACCAGCAAGATATTCATCCACAAAATTATCAATAACATAATCACCAAATTCCTCTCGGATATCTACAATAAAATGGTGAAAACCCATATCTACAGATATCTGACGGGCATCATTGATTGAATCTAGGCTGCAGCAACCTGTCTCTTTTTTTCCTCCTCCTGCATTTGCATAATCCCAAGTCTTCATTGTTACTCCAACAACCTCATAACCTTGTTCATGCATCATCATAGCGGTTACCGTACTATCGATTCCACCGCTCATAGCGACTAACACTCTTCCGTGCTTACTCATTCCAAAAATTGTTTCGTTAAAAAGGGAATAGTTCATAGCTATCCATTTTCACTGCAAAGTTACATATTGTATTGGTATAAATCTTTGTTAAAGGTCTAAGTTGTGCAATAAAATACTTTATTATATATTTATGGATTAGTATATGAATATAGCCTATGTAAACGATTTTCATATTTAAAGGGTTTTCATAGCAGTATTCGTTCATTCCAAAAAGACATAATCAAAAATTTATGAAAGCTACTTCCAAACTTGTTTCCCTAAGCCTTCTTTTGAGCTTTTTCATGACAGGAATGTCATTTGCTCAAAACGCAGAATATGGTGATGCTTCTTATTATAATGATAAATATCACAATCAATCTACTGCCAATGGAGAGTTGTATGATAAGAATGCTATGACTGCTGCACATAAAAGTCTAGAATTTGGCACGCGAGTAAAAGTAACTCGATTGGATAATGGAAAATCAGTAATAGTTCGTATCAATGACAGAGGACCTTATAAACCTGGTAGAGTTATTGATCTTTCAAGAAAGGCAGCAGAAAAAATTGACCTTATCTCTGACGGTGTAACCAATGTAAAGGTTGAAATACTAAATAAAGAGCTTGAAAAAGATCTAGCAGAAAAGTCTACTCCTAAGCAAGTGGCTAAACCTAAAGTGGTAAAAAATACTCCAACTAAGACTATTCCTAAAAAAGTAGTAAAAAAGCCTAGTGCTAAACCTGCAAAGTATACAAATAATAGTGGCTTCATGGACGGGTATTATAAGGTTACTCTTGACCGAGTAGAACAAAGCTATGGTGTTCAAGTTGGTACCTTCACAAACTATGAGTACATGATGAACCAGGTTGCTCAATTGCACAACCAATGGTTTAAGGATGTCATAATATCTATTGGATCAAAAGAAGGCAAAAAAATATACAAGGTGATAGTAGGAAGCCTTGACTCTAAAGAAGCAGCAGCACAATACAAAACAAACGTTCAGAAGAAAACTGGAATTAAAGGTTTTGTTGTAGCTTTAGAAAATAAATAACTAATCATTGGGGCCATAAAAAAGCCCCTTTTTACTAAAACTATGAAACAATTCATCTACATTTTACCCGCTTGCTTACTGTTGGCATTGACCGCCTGCAATAAAGACAGCTCAGATAACAATTCTGCAGACCTGGATAATATACCAATGGATTCATTGCTCCTTGGAGCTTGGGAAGCTACCCTAATTGAACTAGAGTATAATTCGGTTAATAATATTGCTGATTCTACTTTATTAGTAGATATGTTAGCAGATACTTCTTTTAAAGCTGCTCACCGGGTCACCTACAATAATAATGATACCTACGATCTCCTCTTTGAAGGAAGTGATGAAACGCTAATGGGTATTTGGAATATTAATGGGGATACAACTTTAATTCGAATGGAAGACAATGCTATCTATGAATACAGTATAATAGCAGAAAAAAAAGATCTTATATTCCTTCAGGCAATTGAGGATCTTGACGGCGATCAAGAAATAGACGATATATACAGAGCTAGATATAAAAAAGTACAATAAAAAAAGCCGGTTTAAAAACCGGCTTTTTTTATTAAAGTAAACTTTTATTCTCCCGAATAGCACGTAATAAATTACCTCGGATATCAGCTGCAGAATTCATAAGTAGCATTTCATTTGATGGAAAAGCGATCAGCCCGATACCTAACCTTCTTCTCGTCTCTTGTGAAACAGCTCGTTTGTCTCCAGCTAAAAGGCGCGTAGAAAAATGAACAAAATTACTCTCACTTCCCACTTTTACACTTCGCATTTTTTGCCTAGTGATAGAGTTATAAAAATCAGCTCTAGCTTCTACTACAGCAGATTTAAATTGTTTAGACTCCATTAACAAGGCTGAAATAATAATAAAGTTATCCTCTTTAATATCATTGCCAAGACTATCCTTTGCGACATTACCATCTTCATCCAAGACATAACGCATACCATCTTTAATCTCTCTTTCTTCCTCAAATTCTCTCGTATTAACGCTCTCTGGAGAAAATATAACATTATCAATACTAAGAACTATCTCCCCATCATACTCCATACCTTCAATAGGCTTTTTGTGATAAATCCTAAAGAGGCTGTTTAAATCACTCAAGTTTATGTTCAAAATATCATTACGCATCTGCGTTGGCATCACAACATTGGACTGCTCATTTATAGTTAAAAGATAATGCACGATTCCAAGATTACGAGACTCTTCCTTATAGTTATTTGTCTCCTTATAATTTTTTAGAAACTCACCTACTTTATTAAAAGCGTGATATGCCTCTCTCCCATCGATCTTATCTCTTGTTGAACGTGCCTTTGCAAGACGCTTTTTTCCTTCTGCATACCAGTATTCTGCGGACTTCTTTTTAGAATCTTCAATAAGGATATCTGTTCGAACAAAGTTGAATTCACTTTTGTAGCCATTTTCATCATATAATGGCAGAAGAGGGCTTATTAGATTTTGTCTTCTATTGATTAAACGCGCTAGATCAATAATCTTGTAGAATTCTTCTTTTCGATCTCTAGCTTGAATCTGCTTAATTTGTCGCATGTCTCTAGAATTGGCTTTATCAAAGGCAAGTTCTAGTGCATTGACTATTTCAGCTTTCTTTTTCTTTCCAGCTAACTTTCGAACACAATAATCAATTGCAGCATCATAGTTTCCTGACTCAACCAGTTTATCCGGGTTTGTACAAGAGGTTCCCATACTTAGGAAGGCTGCAATAGAGAAAACGTAAAGCATTTTTGACAGGACTTTCATAAGCGTATTGTTTTATTATTAAGGATACGATATTTAACACAGAATACTCCTTAATGAATGTTAACAGAACTTTCGTAAATATTAAAATCAGATCTTATTTCTTAAAAAACAGTTGTTTTCAGTTAATTATCTTAATCAACTGTCAAGAATTCATAGCTCGCTCGAAGAGGAAAATGCCCTACAGCTTTGCCATTAGAAGCTATAAAATAGTACTGCGTTCCTTTTTTACACTCCAAGGAAGCTTTAAATACGCCCTTATCTCCTTCCATTTCAATGCGCTTAAATGGATCTGTTTCTATTTCTCTATAAACCAGATAAACTAGATTTGAATTATCTGATATCACATTGAATTCATAATCTAAGCCATTCAAAGAAAGAGAGTTATCAGAAATACTTGGCCGATCTATATTCATATATGGTTTACTCATTAGATAATCAGTTCTTTGCTCCATAAGTTCCTTAATACCTAGTATCGCCCCAAAATCTTCAATGACAACTGTTGTGTCCAAGTTATCTTGGAAAAGATCCTCTGAATATAATTTCATAGGGTCAGATTCCACAGCACTCTGGATAGAATTATGAATCGATAAGGCCTTCTCGTAATAAAGCCCAGATTCAAAATATTCTTGAATAATAGTATGAACATGATCAAGATAAATATTACGGTATAGCTTGTTTGATAAAAGATTAGTGATCAATGGAAAGTCCTTGTTTTGGTCCTTGTAATGCGTAAACAGACTCAGTTCAATAATTTCCTTATTATTTAATTTTGGTCCTCCTCCTGGGAATTTAAACACACCAAATGCCAAGTTTAAATCCCAAATTAAAGGTGTAAATTGTCCAGATTTAGATTGATAGAGATAATAATTATGGCACAACCTTCCACCGTAGGAATCTAAATTGACTAGTACGAAATTATAGGCATGCATCCATAAAGTCTTATCTACATCGAGTATGTTCTCAATTTCATCCGGTTTGGCGGTTATAATTTTACATAGCTCAATAAATGGATTCCAACCCTGCTTACTTTTTAATTCATAATAATTATAGTAACAAGTGCTGTCTGGACCGAGATACTTAAGACTAGAGAAATAGGATTTACCACAGTTGGAAGAAGAATTGATTTTCTTATCCGCTTTATCACACTTCAAGAAGGCTCCATCTGATTCTCCAAAATGGTCTTGAAGGAATTCATCGTCTATAGATTGGGTATTGGTGTAGAGTCCAAAATCTATACCATTTATTGTCAACTGTGCAAAATTTGCTTTTGGAGCATAGGTATACGTTCCGGCAATTTCATAAGCAAGTACTTCCCTTATAAAAGAAGGATCTGCAAAAACATTAGAAAGCTTTAAACGATCATATTTGCCCTCAATCTTTTGATCTTTTATCTTAAAATCTGTCTTTATATTGAAAGGAAGTTTTTCAAGCCCCTTACTCCTAGTATTATAAAAAGAGCTGTTTCCTTTATATCGAACTCCAACACTTTTATAGGTTACTCCATTTACAACAAGGTCAGCTTCCAGGCGCTCCTTCCCATTTAATTTCAATTGTTCAAGCAATACTTGCCAATTTTCATCTTTAAAGGAAAGTTCTACACTAGCAATCTTATCAAGATTGTAAATGTTTTGGGCAAGCAATTGATTGCTTGCCCAAAAAGAGATCAAAAACAGGGGAATTATTCTGAATATCTTCATTGATTATTACTCGTTTAAAGTCTTTAAATTCGCTTTAAGTGTTTTACGATCAAAGTTATTTGGATAATAGGATTTCATTTTAGAATTATCAACTTCAAAGTAAAATTCTAAATCTTCAAAGCCATCCGGAGGTGAAATCTTAACTCCAAAAATTTTGTCATTTGACTTTTCATCATGATGTACTCCGTCATCCATTAAGTCTGTACTTACAAAAGGCTGTTTTTCAGAGAATCGATAATGAACCTTCACTGCTTCCGTGAATTGATCAGTTTCTACGGATAATACAAAGTCTTCAATTTTGACATTCGAAAATCGTTGACGCTTTATGAAAGAATAATCCATAAGTTTAGGCCCAAGAATTTTAAGAATTGTCTCTTTCTTCAAGAATTCTTCTCGTGCTTCGACAATCTCTTGTATACCCGGTATTTTAGAGCGTCGACCTACAGTCATAGTAAGATTATCTGCAATTCGGTCTTTCTGAGTTTTTAACATTGGATCTTGATCTAAAATCTCATCAATTAAAGACTGATAGGATGCAGCTATTTCAAGATATTTTCCAGAAACATAATATTCTTTAACTATAGCTCTACAGTTAGATATATATGCTCTAAAATGATCATCCTCTTGCAGTAATTTATTAATCAAAGGATATTTAGCATCCTCTAAGTGAAAAGCAAGTGGTAGTTCGGCCATCTGAGTCATAGAGTAATCGGATTGATTGGTTACTCGTTTTTTAGCGCCAAATGCTAATTCAAAATCAAAAGGAACAAAGTTATATCTACCAAATTGATCTTCTACCAAGTAATAATTTGTGCTTTTGAACCCGTTGTATGAATTGAAATTCATTGTGACATCATTCAGTGCAAGCATCCAAATAGCAGATTCAATGTCTAAGAGCTGCCCAGGATTTCCATCGTCAGATTTTAATTCCTCAGTTAGCTTAACTAAATCTGAGCCTTTACCCCCTGTATATAATTTATCTAAACAAGCAGGGTCTAGCTCTTGCTTTAGCGCACCATAATTATTAGAAAGGCAATCAGAAGATGCTTCTAATGCAAATTCAGGGATAGTTTTAAGAGGTTCTGCAGAGTGCCTATTTCCAAAATGCCACTGCACGAATGATTTTGTAACCTGCTCTCTAGCCAATAATAATCCATAAAACTTCTTGTTCACATAAACTTTAGTGTAGGCAACCTGCGGAACAACCATAAAGTTGCTATATATTTCTGTTGCTACCATTTCTCGAACTAAACTTGGATCCTTTCCAAACTTTACAAGTTTAAGCG
>JBELIG010000073.1:0-13499 GCA_042091035.1 Sphingobacteriales bacterium
CTTAGGCCCAATCAGTAATGATTGGGCCTTTGTCGTTTATATGCTGCAGCTTGATTATTAATGCTTTAAACCTTGAGTTATTTAAGGGTTTTTTCTTAAATTCTCGATATATTTAAAACTAAATATAAATGCATTAAAAATAAGTCATGATAAAACAGTCTATAGTATCTTCCTTTTTTTTGTTACTTTTTTTTGCCTGTCAAAATGAAAACGCTAGCAATTCTGCTAATGCTGTTTCTAGTGAAGAGGAAATATTCAAATTACATGATGCAAAGGATTCCAATTTATCCTTTATGAACAACGTTTTTGAATCAAACACAGAGAACTATCTAAATTATGAGTTCATCTATAATGGTTCAGGTGTAGCTGTTGGAGATATAAATAATGACGGATTGCCCGATATTTATTTTGCAGGCAATTCAGTGTCCGATAAATTATTCCTTAATAAAGGATCCTTTAAGTTTGAAGATATATCTATTCCATCAGGTATAAGTACTTTGAACGGATGGAGTACTGGTGTTAATATGATTGATATTAATCAAGATGGTTGGCTCGATATTTATGTGTGTCGTTCAGGTCCATCTCCGAATGTGGTTAATCGTACAAATAGGCTTTATATCAATCAAGGAAATAACACATTTATTGAAGATGCTGCTAAATATGGTCTAGCAAGCAGCGACTATTCTATTCAATCTGCTTTTTTTGATTATGATTTAGATGGTGATCTTGACTTATACCTTTTAAATCATCCAAAACCTGGTTTTAAACCAAAGAAATCTATTCAGCACATGGAGGAAATTCGCACAGGTGTTATCCGAACGGATTATTTCTATGAAAACATTAATGGAAAGTTTGTAGACAAAACTTTTGATGCAAATTTATTCAACTTTGGTTTCAGGCATGGTATTGCAGTAGGAGATGTAAATAAAGATGGCTATCCTGATTTATATATTAGTTCTGATTTTGAAGAACCAGATGCTTTTTATATCAATAATGGAAACAAGACGTTTTCAAATAGAATAGATGAAAGTTTAGGCCATATTTCCTATAACAGTATGGGGAATGAATTAGCAGATGTGAATAATGATGGTGAACTAGATCTTTTTGTAGTAGATATGGCTCCAGATGATCATTATAAGTCCAAGTTGTACATGTCTTCTATGGATGTTGAACGGTTCCGAAAATTGAAAAAAGGAGGATATCATAGTCAATATATGTTTAATACACTCCAAATAAATAATTCCGATGGTTCTTTTAGTGAAGTAGCGCAGTATGCAGGATTAGCTAAGTCGGATTGGAGTTGGGGACCATTATTCTTCGATATGGATTTTGATGGTTTTAAAGATTTAGTTATCACTAATGGCATTAAAGAAAATTTTTCATATCGTGATTTAAATAAAGACGTACTTAACGCAACGAATGGGACTGGCCAAATTGATATTCAAGGTCTTCTGCAGCTAGTCCCTAGTGATGTACTTGAGAATCAAGTGTATAAGAACATTGATGGTGTTAAATTTGAAAAACGTACTAAAGATTGGTTGTCTACAGGAAAGTTTAATTCTAATGGAGTTGCAACAGCAGACTTTGATAATGACGGTGATCTTGATTTTGTAACAAATAATATGCTTGCTAATGCAACGATTTATGAGAGTCTTGCTTCTGATAAGAAACTTGGAAACTACATTAAGATACGCTTGAAAGGAAAAGCAGGTAACTTGAATGCTATAGGGGCTAAGGTTGAGGTCTCAGGTGTTGATCGTATGCAACTTACAGAGGTTCATAGATCAAAAGGTTACTTGTCTTCTATTGATGTCCCTGTTGTTTTCGGTCTAGGAGAGGAAAGTTCTGTAGACTTAAAAATTACTTGGCCTGACAATAAAATATCCGTTCATCAGAATCTTCAGGCGAATCAAGAATACGTATTTGATTATACTTCAGAGGCTTTTGGGGGTATTGCAGAAGTTGAAAAACTAGACTTCTTTATGTCCGAAGAAGATTTAGGCTTAGACTTCAAGCATGAGGAGGATAATTATGACGATTATAGGCAACAAATTCTTTTACCGCACTCACAATCCAATACTGGACCTTCTACAGCAAAGGCAGATGTAAATGGTGATGGGCTTGAAGACCTATTTATTGGTGGTGCCGCCGGTCAATCATCCGTACTTTATGTTACGAATGCCGATGGGACATATTTCCAAAAACGCAGTGGACTGGAATCCGACAAGTCTTATGAGGATACGGGTGCTTGTTTCTTCGATGCGGATAATGATGGTGATAATGATATTTACGTAGTAAGTGGAGGCGCTCATTTACCAGAATTCCACCAGCTTTATACGGATAGGCTTTATATCAATGATGGCAAAGGTAATTTTAGAAGATCTAGTGCGCTTCCTTCTGGAACCAACATTAGCGGTCAGGGAATTGCAGCTTCTGATATAGATAATGATGGTGATGTCGATCTATTCATTGGAGGCCGCCTGATACCAGAGCGTTATCCTTATGCACCGGAATCTTTTCTATTAATAAATGATAATGGGAAGTTTACAAAGAAACTAGTAGCTGTAGATAATTTGGTTTCTGCTGCAAAGTTTGCCGATCTAAATGGCGATGGTTATCAAGATCTTGTTACAGTAGGTGAATGGTCCCCAGTGAATGTTTTCATAAATAATAAAGGCACTTTTGAGTCTTTAGATAATACGCCACTAAAGGGAACGAATGGCCTTTGGTTTTCTCTGAATATAATTGATGCCGATGGTGATGGTGATTTGGATTTACTCGCCGGTAATCTTGGTCTAAACACAAAGTTTAAGGCTAATAAAAAGAAAAAGTTTCAAGTGTATTGCAAGGATTTTGATAACAACGGCACTTTTGATGTTGTGCTAAGTACCAATTATAAAGGCTATGATGTACCTACTAGAGGAAAAGAGTGTTCTTCTCAGCAGATGCCTTTTATTGCGGAAGAGTTTCAGGACTATCATTCTTTTGCTTCTGCATCTATGGATGATATTTATGGGGAGGATTTAAACAGTGCATTGAATAAGAAAATTGATATTCTGTATAGTGCTTTCTTTGAGAATGACGGCTCAGGTAATTTTACTAAGACAAAATTACCTTGGCAAAGCCAAATGGCTCCTGTGCAGGATATAAAATTTTCTGATGTGGATGGTGATGGAATTTCTGAGGCGCTTTTGGTAGGTGATTTATATAATGTTGAGGTCGAAACTGTTCGTTATGACGCTTCTACCGGTGTGGTTTTGAAGTGGACGGAGAATGGATTTGTTAGTATGAGCCCAAAAGAAACTGGTTTTGTAGGAAAAGGAGATGCTCGAAAAGTCGAGGTGCTGGAACAGGCTGATGGCAAAAAGATTATTGTTATTGCCAATAATAATGGTCCTTTAGAAACTTTTAGAAGTAAATAAATAAAATCTAAAAAGGATCTTAAATTTTGAGATCCTTTTTAGTCTTCTTATCGTCAACATTCTATTTTCGGCTCATTTAGCCTATAGCATATCTTATTTATTATTATTTTCGCAAGAAATAAATACACTATATGAATAACAAGCTAAGGCTATCCGCACTATGGTGGATTATAGGTCTTTTAATAACGGCAGCTATTGTTTCTCCCTTTGCTGTGCAACTTATGGATAAGTCAATATTTTGGACGAATGTACTATTTAGCTTTGGCTTTGTGATCTTGTCTAGAACCTTGATTCAACTTAAGCAAACCTATCTTGCCGAGCATTTCTATCTGCGAATAGCATTTTTTATCTTTTTATTTCCTATGATTTTTCTTAGTATAGAACAAGTCAACCATTTTCAATATGTGGTGGATTATGATGATTTAAATTTATGGCTTTCAGAAGGTTTTAAAACTGAAAATCTTAGATCAATTCGTTCATATATACAAAGTGAATTTATGTTCTTAGGTGTAGGCACAATCATCGTTGCAATCCTTTTATTGATTCGATTAGTTCTTTTTACTTGGAAAACCTTGAATCGACAGATTAGCGCCTGATATCAGTAAATACTGTGCTAGAATATAACTAAGCATGATTGATATTCTTCTTATCAATAAAGGCGGTTGAATTTCTGTAAAGGCAAATAAACCAATAAGGCTATCTGATAACATAAATAATATAGCTCCACTAAGAAAAAGGAGCTTTATTTTCTTGCGCTGTTCAGCACCATACTGAATAGCTGTATAGGCCATCCATGCTAGGATACAAGCATAAACCGGAACAGCATAAAGCAGTATGCCTGTTAATCCATCATGTAAAAGGTAAATAAAAAGAAGCAAGTAAATCCCTAGAACTAGTATTCGCTTTGGCTTTGGTTTTTTCTGTGTAGTATTCTTGAGGAAGAAAAATATGTAGAATAGATGGGCAACTAAGAAACTAGCTAGACCAGCAATGAAATATAGTTGATCGTGCTCTGTGAACATCAATAGACCATCACCTATTGCACTGAATAAAAGTGCCAAAAGTAAACTTTTAATATCTTTGCTGGACCAATGATTCTCAGACAGAAGGTATAATCCTAGTGTTGGCATAAGTAAGGGTTTGCTGAGAAGGGTCCATTCTGAAGCTGCTATCTCTAAACCAAGATGTACTGCACAAATTCCTATGAAAAGTCTAAGTAGCTTATTCATAGGCTATATATTCTTCAACCCAATTCTTGAGTATTTGTAAGCCTGCGGGTGTTAATATCGACTCTGGATGAAATTGCATGGAAAATATAGGTTTTTCTAAATGCTCCATCGCCATTTTTATTCCTTCCGCATTAGAAGCAATTGTTTTTAATGCTTTGTGTTCTCCATTGATAATGAGACTGTGGTAGCGCATAACTTCTGTAGGGGCTTCTATACCCTTAAATACAGGATGATGTTTGTCGAATTGAATAAAATCTGTCTTTCCGTGTACGGGGATAGGTGCTTTTTCTGTTTTCAATCCAAAGTATTCTCCAATTGCCTGATGACCCAAACAAATTCCTAGAAGTGGCAAGGATTCACTTATACAGTATGAAATGCAATCCTGTAGAATAGGAACATCAGAGGGTTTTCCTGGTCCAGGAGATAGTATAATAGCTCTATACTTGTTCTTCTTAATTCCTTGAATATCAATCTCGTCATTTCGGAATACCTCAATATTCAGCCCTGCTTGTTCCAAATAATCCTTTAGATTATAAGTAAAGGAGTCATAGTTGTCAATCAGAAGTACTTTGATCATTCAATTGTTTTTTCCTCGATATCAAAAACATTTTCTTTTGTTTCTAAATTGTCTTCTGATATCTCTCCTAATTTGTCAATGAAATCAACTGATCCTTCCCAGAATTCGAGTATCGGATCTTTTAGATAGGACATAAAGGTCCAGGTCTTTTCTGGAAATTCTTCTAGATATTCATAGGTGTACGAAGAGCGTTCTGTTTCATTTGAAATAAGGTGGGAAGCTTGGGCAAAATAAAGCAGTAAGCTATAGATTAAAACCATGAAGCCAGAAACTAAAAGGCCTCCAAATACCTGATTGATAATATTAATATTCGCCTTTTCTAATATATTCTCAATTAAATTAGCAGCAAATCTAACAATCATCATAGTTACAAGAAATGAGAGCAATAGACCCACTATGTACATGGCTGGGTTGTCCGTGTCGAAAGAATCTTCCAAGATCCGTTGAATTGGTAGGGCAAATTTTATTGCTGCCACAACGCCTATTAAATAGCCGAATATTTTAAAAACTGTTTCCAGTATCCCCTTTGAGTAGCCTACGAGAAAACCATACCCAAAGGCTAAAGCGAATAGTATATCTATTATCATTTAAGTGATTTTTGGATAGCTTCTTCAATTTAATTCAAAATAAAGGATATCAGGCAAAAAATCTTTTTTTTTAGACAAACTAATGTTGAGTTGGTAATAAAGGACAATAGATCTTAGATATTTGCTATGAATTAATTCTTCTACAATTCAATAATACTTTCTTAAATCTCTTTTATTTATTAAAAAAAAGCAAAATGCCTTAAATTTGTGCTAGGTTTTCATGAACCATTTCATTGTTGGAATGTTTAGTTCATGATTCAACAAAAAAAAATATTTCTTATGGTACTCAACCGACTGGAAAATATAAAAAGACAAGCAGAAGCCATCATACCTACTCCATTTGGAGAACTTAATATGGTGGCTTATTCTACAAATATAGGGGAGAAGATGCCCCACATAGCTATGGTCCACCCTGACATGAATCCTCTTGATGGACCTGTATTAGTTCGATTTCACTCGGAATGTATTACTGGAGATCTTTTCGGTTCTAAGCGTTGTGACTGTGGTGAGCAATTAGATAAGGCGCTCGAAATGATTAGTGAACATAAAGGGATTGTTGTATATCTGAGACAAGAAGGGAGAGGTATTGGAATCATTAATAAGTTAAAAGCTTATCAATTACAAGATACTGGACTTAATACAATAGATGCTAATCTTCATTTAGGGCTTGATGTTGATTCTCGCGATTATACCGTTGCTATTGAAATATTGAAGGATCTTGGAGTAGAAAGCGTTAAGCTTATGACAAATAATCCTCTCAAGTTAAAGGCTTTTGAGAATTCTGACATTGAGGCTGTTGGAAGAGAACCAATCATTATAGAGGCTAAAAAAGAGAATCTAGGATATCTAGAAACAAAAAGAGATCTAATGGGGCATATGCTTCAAAGTTAAAAAAAAAGCCCCGATCATATTGATCGGGGCTTTTTTTTAACCCTCAACCTCAGGCATTTGGCAATCTTCTCCAGGCACTCGGCCACATACATTGCATTCTCCCATTTCATTTTTGATCATAGGATTATTCGATGCACAAGAACCTCTAAATTCTTGTCCAGTAAAAATATGTCTGATATTGATTAATAGAAAAGCTATTCCGAAAGCTCCTCCGATTACAATAAATGTGCTTAAGAACTCCATTAAATTAGTTTTTAAAGGAACAAAAAAGGTCAAAAAAGGTTTTAACCTTTATCTTCGCAAAAATACATTAAAAAAATGGAATACTTAAAATACCAAGATAAAATGACAGCTTTTGGGCGTTTGCTTAAAATCATGGATGAATTGAGGGAAGAATGTCCTTGGGATAGAAAGCAAACTTGGCAGTCACTTCGTAATTTGAGTATTGAAGAAATGTATGAATTAGCAGATGCTATACTTGAAGAAGATGCAGAGGAAGTAAAAGAAGAATTAGGTGATATTTTGTTACATATGGTCTTTTATGCAAAAATTGCTGAGGAAAAGGAATTATTTGATATTTCAGATAGTTTGCAATTTGTCTGCGAGAAACTTATTGCAAGACATCCGCATATTTACGGAGATGTAAAAGTAAGTGGCGAAGAGGATGTAAAACGGAATTGGGAACAACTGAAGCTTAAAGAGGGGAAGAAGTCTGTTTTACAAGGTGTTCCAAAATCTTTACCAGCAATGGTGAAAGCATATCGGATGCAAGAGAAAACAGCTCAGGTAGGCTTTGAATGGGAGAATAAGGATCAGGTTTGGGATAAGGTAATGGAGGAGATTAATGAATTTAGAGAGGAACTTGTCAGTGGAAATCAAGCAAAAAAAGAAGAAGAATTCGGAGATCTTATTTTTTCTTTGATTAATTATGCCAGATTTGAGGGCATCGATCCTGAAACTGCTTTAGAGCGAGTAAATAAAAAATTCAAACGACGATTCGAATATATCGAGGCTGAAGCACCCAAGTCATTGGATAAAATGTCTTTAGAAGAGATGGATGCCCTATGGAATGAGGCTAAACATAAAGAAAGGTGATATTTTTGGTTTCTTTTGTTAAATTTGAGAATCAAATAAGTGTAGGTACAAATGAAGAAGATTGAACTGGATATTGTAGCGTTATCTCAAACTGTAGCGCAATCAAATAATTATGCCATTGTTTTAGGTGAAAAGGAGGGTAGCAGAAGACTTCCGATAATTATCGGTAATTGTGAAGCTCAGTCTATTGCCTTGGCACTCGAAGGTATGCAGCCCACGCGTCCACTGACACATGATTTAATCAAAAATATTTTCGGCACATTCGCGATAGAACTCAAAGAGGTTATAATTAATAATCTTTTAGAAGGGATTTTCTACGCAAGACTTATTTGCTCAATGAATGGAGAGATTTTCGAGATTGATACGCGTTCATCGGATGCTATAGCATTGGTAGTGAGGCATGAGTGCCCCATCTATACCTATGAGTTTATACTTGAAGCTGCAGGCATAGAGTTCAAAGATATGGATGAAGAGCAGGCCGATGCTTCTAGTGATATTCAAAGTGAAACTTTGGAGGTTGAATTAAGTTCTTCTGAGGATAGTAGTGATTCAGAATATTCTAACTTTACGACAACTAAATTAAAAAAGATGCTTGCGGAGGCTATTGAAAAAGAGGATTATAGGGCAGCTGCTTTGATTCGGGATGAAATGAAGAATAGGTAAAAAAAGAGGGACAAAAAATGTCCCTCTTTTTTTATAATGTCTGAATAGTTTCTAATACCTTTTCATGCATCTCAGAAGAAATATCTAGGTGGAGGACAAATCTTATTGTACTTGGACCAAATGCTGATGCTAAAATTCCATGTGCTTTTAGTCGATTCAAAAATTCTTCTGCAGAATTTTTAATCTTCAGGTCGAATATTACAATGTTACTCTTTACTGGTCTTACAGCTTGCACATAGTTTTGAATTTCAAGTGAAGCACCAAGTTCCTTAGCCCTATCATTGTCAATTTTCAGGCGTTCAACATTATTTTTTAAAGCAAATAAACCGGCAGCTGCCAAAAGTCCAGCTTGTCGCATACCGCCTCCCATTACTTTTCTAAAGCGTTTGGCTTTTTTTATAAAGGCAGCATTCCCTAAAAGCAATGACCCTACAGGGGCCCCCAGTCCTTTTGATAAACAGATTGAGATACTATCAAAGGCTTCTCCATATGCAGAAGGTGCTTCATTTGTCTCTACTAAAGCATTAAATAGCCTTGCTCCATCAAGATGTAGTTTAAGACCTTTGTCTTTACAGAGCGTCTGGATTGGTTTGATTTCGTCAAGGGTATAAAAAGAACCTCCGCCTTTATTACAAGTGTTTTCAAGTACTACAAGACTAGTATTTGGCAACCAATCATAGTCGTCTTTAATAGCCGGTTCAATTTGTTCAGCGCTTATTTTTCCATTAGATCCTGCCAGTAGATTAACAGAAATACCAGAATTATAGGCAAAACCACTTGATTCATATTGATAGACATGTGAGTAATGATCGCAGATCATTTCATCCAAAGGCTGGGTATGAACTTTTATGGCAATCTGGTTTGTCATCGTTCCGCTTGGGCAGAACAAAGCTGCCTCCATACCAAAAAGCTTTGCTGCATAATTTTGCAATTCATTTATGCTAGGATCTGCACCGAATACGTCATCACCAAGTGGAGCATTCATCATGGCTTGCATCATTTCCTTACTTGGCAGCGTTACAGTATCACTTATAAGATTTATCATGGATTCCTTGAATTTCTTTATACCTACTTTATTAATTTATTCTTCAACAGGAATTTGAAGTTAATAATATTGTTATGCATAATTATTATTATTTAATTTACGGAGTCAATTTTACTAAATCAAAACGTATTAATCAAAATGAAGCATTCAATTTTCTTTATTCTATCAAGCCTGCTGATTCTTTCCTCATGTACGAAAGATGGAAATGATTCCTCAGCTAGTAATGGGGCTCAGGACGATTCTAATACAAGTTTCTCTCAGAACATTGAAAATATAGATGATAAAGTTGGGGCCATATCTGATGCGTTATTAGAAATTCAGAAAGCACTCAATGAAAGTGAGACTCAAAATAAGAATCTAAAGAATGTAAAATTGAGTATTTCGGATGATTTTAAAATGATATTTGAAAACTCAGCTAATGGTAAGGAGCGCTATGAGGTAGATATTCGAGAGCTGGACAGTAAAAATACAAGACTGATTACGGAAGATGAAGGTGATGGATTTCCAGGGTTTTCAATAAGTACTAAAGGGTTTAGTAATGTAGTTGAGAAGGCTGTAGACGGCAAGTCTGTTGAAACCTTAGATGAATTTACCTTGATGTTTGATAGTAGAGAAAGAGTATCTAGGGTGATTCCAATCTTCCTTCAATGCATAAATATAAGTACAGGAGAGTATGATAAATATTATGAATAAATCTATCATTAACTAAATTAAAAAGCCAGTTATAAATAATATGACTGGCTTTTTTTGTAAAAAACCTGTAGTTCGAATATAGCCTTTCGATTTAAATATTTTTTGAGCAATGCAACCCAATTCTTTTAGCCTTGTCTTTAAGTTAGATTATGATAAAAATTAAAAATATACGTAAGTCTTATACCACTGGTGCGAATACTTTAGAAGTTCTTAAAGGAGTAAATATGCAAGTGGAGCAAGGTGAGTTGGTCTCCATTATGGGGTCATCTGGTTCAGGTAAATCTACTTTGTTAAATGTGATGGGTTTACTGGACACCTATGATTCAGGAGCTTATCATTTGAATGATGTAAAAATGGAAGGACTCTCCGAGAAAGAAGCTGCATTTTATAGAAATAGGTTCTTAGGATTCGTATTTCAATCCTTTAATTTATTACCATTTAAGTCTGCACTTGAGAACGTAGCACTACCCTTGTATTACCAAAAAGTGAATAGAAAGGAACGACTTAAAAAAGCGGAGCAATATCTGGAACGTGTTGGTTTATTGAATTGGAAGGATCATTTTCCAAATGAAATGTCTGGCGGACAGAAACAAAGAGTGGCTATTGCTAGAGCTTTAATAACTGAACCCAAAGTGGTTTTGGCAGATGAGCCTACTGGTGCTTTAGACTCGGTGACCTCTGAGGAAATTATGGGCTTGTTCAAAGAAGTTCATGAAGAAGGGATGACCATGATTGTAGTAACCCACGAGAATGAGATTGCAGCACGCACGCAACGTGTTATTCGTCTGACCGATGGTCTTGTTCAGACCCAAGTTCCAATACTCTAAATATGTTTAAAGCAATTGATTTTGATAAGTGGCAGGAGATTATCGAATCTCTAAAAAGACACAAACTGCGCACATTCTTGACTGCTGTAAGTGTTTGGTGGGGTATTTTTATGCTCATAATTCTGTTGGGAGCAGGCTCTGGATTAGAGAACTCTGCAAAACGGGATTTTGAAGATGATTCAATGAATACCTTCTTTGTATACGGAGGTACTACAAGTAAGCCACATAAGGGGCTCAAACCTGGACGAAGAATCTACTTTACATATGAAGATTGGGAAATGCTTGAGTATGATACAGAAGGACTAGATTACACTTCCGGTCGCTTTTATATGTGGGGTGATAATCTGATTAAATATAAAGACAAAGCTCTTTCTTTTGATCTTAGAACCGTACATCCAGAACATGCGGCTATCGAGAAGACTATTATCAAAGAAGGACGATTTATTAATAACGAGGATATTAATAGCTTCAGGAAAATTTGCGTTTTAGGTGATCTAGTAATTAAAGAATTAATGCCCTATGAGTCAAATCCGATCGGTCAATATGTCAATATCAAAGGGGTCGAGTTTATGGTTGTGGGTGTTTTCACTGATACTGGCTGGGAAGGCGAACGAAAAAAAATTTACTTGCCTATAACTACTGCTCAAAAGGTGTTCTCTGGTGGTGATAGAGTTCATGAACTTCTAGCTACATCTTCTAGTAGTGATCTGGAAGAGACGCTCCTTATGAAGCAACGATTACGGGAGTCTTTAGCGGAAAAGCACAACTTTGACGCAGAAGATATGCAGGCAATATATCTATGGAATAACTTTGAAGATTTTCAAGACTTTCAAACCTTCTTCGGCATGTTAAAAGGTTTTCTTTGGTTTGTTGGTATAGGTTCTATTCTTGCGGGTGTGATAGGTGTGAGTAATATCATGCTTATTATTGTTAAAGACCGCACTCGTGAAATAGGTATTCGAAAAGCACTTGGAGCAACTCCTAGATCAATTATTTCTATGATCGTTACTGAGTCTGTTTTTCTGACAGGCATATCAGGATATATAGGTGTCTTGTCAGGTTTTGGTATTATTGAATTACTGGCTTATATGATGAATAAATTTGAGGTAGAATTGGAATTCTTTTACCAACCTCAGGTTAGTCCAACAGTCATTTTAAGCGCATTATTTATACTAGTGGTCGCCGGTGTAGTCGCTGGGTATTTTCCTGCAAAAAAAGCTGCAACTATTTCCGCTATTGAAGCCATGAATAACTAAAAATATGTTTGACAGAGATAAATGGCAAGAAATCTGGTTTTCAATCAAGAAGCATAAACTCAGAACCTTTTTGACGGCTTTAGGTGTATGGTGGGGAATATTTATGCTAATCTTCTTAATGGGAGCAGGAAAGGGGCTAGACAATGGAGTCAATCGTTTATTTGGGTCCATTGCAAAGAATTCTGTTTTCTTCAGTTCTTGGAAAACATCCAAGCCTTATGACGGCTATAAAGCAGGCCGCTATATAGGACTTACAATGGATGACGTTGAAGCAGTTAAAAGTGAATTGGGGCATAAGATTGACGATATAGCTCCAAGGTTAAATGTTTGGTCAGCTTCAATTTCAAGAAATGGACTAAATTATAATCTTGAAGTCAAAGGGGAATTACCTGTAGTAATGAAAATTGATGCGATTGAACAATTCAAAGGTCGGTTCATCAACAACAAAGACATCGATGATAGACGAAAAATTGCAATCCTCGGTAAACACGCAGCTGAAAAGATGTTTCAAGATGTTCCTCTTGATTCAGTTATAGGGAAGTATCTAAATATTAGAGGATCTGAATTTAAAATAGCTGGAATCTTTAGATCTACTATTCGAGAAATGAATCAGGCAAAAGAATCAGAAGAGTCTATTTTTATTCCTTTGTCTACAGCACAGCAATTAACAAATAGGCGATCTAGGATTCATATGTTTGCTTGCACGATAAATTTGCAGTATGATATTTATGCAGTGGAGGAAGAAATTCTGGGCATATTGAAAAAGCGTCATCATGTAGCTCCGGATGATATGAGAGGCATAAATTCTAACAATTTTGCGCAAGAATTTGCCGAGATACAGGGTTTACTGACCGGGATAAATCTGCTGACATGGATCGTGGGAATCGGTTCTTTAATGGCAGGTGTGATTGGGGTTGGAAATATTATGTTGATCGTAGTAAAAGAACGAACAAGAGAAATAGGTGTTCGAAAAGCACTAGGTGCTACTCCTAATGAAATTATTTCAATGGTTATCCTAGAATCTGTAACAATTACTACCGTCGCTGGATACATTGGCCTACTGAGTGGTATAGGCGTCATAGCCTTATTTAATTTTGCCTTAGGAGATAGTGGGCTAGAATTCTATGCTAATCCTCAAGTGACTCCAGGTGTAGTATTTGGTTCTTTGTTAATATTAATAATTGCAGGTTTTTTGAGTGGCTTAGTGCCAGCTC
>JBELIG010000306.1:0-2621 GCA_042091035.1 Sphingobacteriales bacterium
TCAGCCATGATTTTCATCTTAGCTTCTGCTGTATCTTCTGCGCCACCGATAATTGCACCTGCGTGACCCATTGTACGACCCTTAGGAGCCGTTTGGCCAGCAATGAATCCTACAACTGGTTTAGTGCCATTTTCTTTGATCCAATGCGCTGCATCAGCTTCCATGGTTCCACCAATCTCTCCGATCATAATGATACCTTCTGTATCTGGATCTTCCATAAGAAGTTGTACTGCTTCCATTGTTGTAGTTCCGATAATTGGATCACCTCCAATACCGATACACGTAGATTGACCTAAACCTGCTTTAGTTACTTGATCTACCGCTTCATAGGTTAGCGTACCTGAACGCGATACAATTCCTATTTTACCAGGATTATGAATAAAGCCAGGCATAATGCCACATTTTGCTTCACCAGGAGTCATTACACCCGGACAGTTTGGTCCAACAAGGCGACAATCTTTATTTTCTATGTAAGATTTAACCTTTACCATATCCTGAACAGGTATTCCCTCAGTGATACAAATAATTACCTGGATACCTGCATCAGCAGCTTCCATGATAGCATCTCCTGCAAATGCAGGTGGAACAAAGATTACAGAAACGTCAGCATTAGCTTTTTCAACTGCTTCCTGAACCGTATTGAATACTGGTTTTCCAAGATGCTCTCTACCACCTTTTCCTGGTGTAACACCACCAACCACATTCGTTCCGTATTCAATCATTTGCTCAGCGTGAAAAGAACCTTCTTTTCCTGTGAAACCCTGAACAATCACATTAGAGTCTTTTGTAACAAGTACAGACATTGCTTTCAGTATTATTAAAATGTGAAAATCTAATTTTCCTCGAAGATAAAAACATCTTCATTATTCTTCTTTAAATAGTACTCTTCTCTTGCAAATTTTTCTAAATCAGCATTCAAAGCAGCTCTATTCTTCTTTCCTTCTTCAATTAGGTTAACATAGTACTGTCTCAATTCCTGGTATTTTTCAACCTTGGATCTAAGTTTGATTTGCTCGATGATGTTTGCTTTGTCAAAGAAAGTAATCCATATCATAAATGGAATCAGACAAGCTACATACCGATTTTTAAACACCGTAGGAATTTTCTCGGAGAGAACCTCTACAGGTGATTTGGGATTTAAACTCATAGATTAATTGGTTTTGCAAATCAATATAAGATTTATTTACCAAGGCTGCTTAGCCAAGTAGTGCTAAACCCGGGAAAACAGCTGTTTCTCCTAATTCTTCTTCAATTCTTAACAATTGATTGTACTTAGCGATACGATCAGAACGAGATGCAGATCCAGTTTTGATTTGCCCAGTGTTCAATGCAACCGCAAGGTCAGCAATTGTTGTGTCTTCTGTTTCACCACTTCGGTGAGACATAACAGAGGTATACCCATTTCTAGTAGCAAGACGAACTGCTTCGATTGTTTCCGTCAATGTACCAATTTGATTTACCTTTATAAGAATTGAATTTGCAATCTCTTCGTTAATTCCACGCATTAGTCTAGTCGTGTTTGTAACGAAAAGATCATCTCCAACAAGTTGGATCTTATCTCCAAGCTTAGTTGTCATTTGTTTCCATCCTGACCAATCATCTTCATGAAGACCATCCTCTATTGATAAGATTGGGTACTTCTTAACCCAGTCTTGCCAGTAACTCACCATTTCTGATGAAGTTAACTTTTCTCCTGTAGATTGGTGGAAGTGATAGACTTTCTCATCTTCAAGATAGAATTCAGATGCTGCTGCATCCATTGAGATCATGATTTCTTCGCCAGGCTTATATCCAGCTTTTTCAATCGCCGAAAGAACAATCTCTATCGCCTCTTGATTTGACTTTATATTTGGAGCGAAGCCACCTTCATCACCTACATTGGTAGAATATCCTTTCCCTTTTAGAACGCCCTTCAAGGTATGGAAGACTTCCGTACCCATTCTAAGGCTTTCTGAGAATGTTTCTGCTGCTAGCGGCATGATCATAAACTCCTGGAAATCGATAGAGTTATCGGCATGAGAACCTCCATTAAGGATGTTCATCATTGGAACAGGAAGTACATGAGCATTCACGCCACCTAGGTATCTGTACAAAGGTTGTCCACTTTCCATAGCAGCAGCTTTTGCTACAGCCATAGAAACACCAAGGATTGCATTTGCACCAAGGTTGGCTTTGTTGTCCGTACCATCAATTTCGAGCATAGTCTTATCGATCAATACTTGATCAAAAATATCTTCACCAATAAGGGCTTCAGTTATTTTTTCTTCGATGTTCTTACAGGCATTTAAAACACCTTTTCCCATAAAGCGGTTCTTGTCGCCATCACGTAATTCTACAGCTTCGTACTTTCCAGTAGAAGCACCTGATGGTACAGCAGCTCTTCCAAAAGCTCCACTCTCTGTAATAACCTCAACTTCTACAGTTGGATTTCCTCTTGAGTCAAGAATTTCTCTTGAACGGATGTCTAAAATTACACTCATTTTCAATGAATAGATTAATGGTTAAAAAAAGTAATCTATTTGGTTCTATTTGTTCGAAGCCATCATCTCTACAAAATCATCAAAAAGATATCTTGAATCATGCGGTCCTGGCGCAGATTCTGGATGATATTGAACAGAAAA
>JBELIG010000307.1:0-2611 GCA_042091035.1 Sphingobacteriales bacterium
CAGTTATATAATCAATCATAATTATATAAATAATATTTGTAATATAAAAATCCAATAGAATTAAAGGAATCTTTATGAACAAAAAATTACATTTTCTTTTTTGCAATATTCAGTGCCTCTTCAAAAGTTATTTTTGGAAAGACTTCTAGTTTGCCGTTAACTGTTGCGTCAAAAATCTGACGCTCAGACTTCTTGTAATGATAATTTGCTAAATGATAGGACACTTCAGAACCATAAACATCTGCGAGCTGCCATTTTTGCCCTTTGAAATAATCTGGATGAAAGTGATTCTCATCATTGCCATCATAGATCTGAGTTTCATGAGAATCCCCACTTTGTTTGAAACTATGATCCACTCCAATAAGAAAAACGCGTTCAAAGCCCATAAAAAAGGCAATCTGCATGGCTACAAATGTCACCGTATTCCCTTCACAAATTGGCTGACTGATGTCATCATAAAAACTCCAGGTATTCAGCGTATGTAATCTATGAATATTTGGACGTTCATCAATTACCCCATCTGCTCCTGTGTAAGATAAAAACATTGGAAACTTGAGATCATTTTCATAAACCTGCTTACTTTGCTCAATAACCAATGGGTTGGTAGCTACTAAATAGGAAAGATTTAGATCAAATTTCTCAAAGATCAAGAAGATTTTATTTAAGCCAAAGGTGTGATAAGATGCTAGAGGACTAAGATCCATATCCTTGAGTGATGGACCATTACCGATAATAAAGCAATCTTGACCTTTGTGTATATTTTTGAATGCACTTAGTTTCTTGGAATATTTCCTTTTCCACTTTAGATAAGCCATTCCTTCTTTAAACTTACCACTATTCAAAATCTTTAAACTGAATAATGCTCCTGCTGGTCTTGACATACTACAGATCTTTTAAAACTGAACTAATTCCACCATCGAGACTTATATTAGCCCCATGAATAAAGCCATTGTTCTCTGAAGCCAAGAACAAAACCAATTTTGCCACATCCTCTGGATAACCAATACGCTGAACGGGATGCAGTGCTTCAAGCTCCTTTACTTTTTCTTCATTATTATCAAATCCATCAAGTAACATTTTTGTTTCTATAGCGGCAGGACTTACTGCATTGACGCGAACCCTACCCTCTAAATCGACTGCCATTGCTCGAGTAAGACCAACCAAAGCAGATTTTGAAGTTGCATATGAAATAAAGCGCTTCTTAGTCAAACGCTCATGTATACTTCCGATATTAATAATACTTCCTTTTGATTCCTCCAACCTCTTGAGAAAGAGCTTAGACAACAACAAAGGACCCGTTAAATTTACATTTAAGGTTTCACTCCATTCGTCAATCTTTAGATTATCAAGGGAATCTAGACGTTGAACCGCTGCATTATTGACTAGCAAGTCTAAATTTGGAATCAAATTATTAAAAATCTCAGTAAACCGGATACGGTATGAAGAATCAGCTACAAACTGATTGATGTCAAATAAAATAAATCGATCGCACTTATAGTCAAAATCATCTCTAACATCCAATCCGTAGACATAATAACCGCTTTCCTTTAGCTTACGGGAGATTACGGAACCAATACCTCCTAACACTCCAGTTACCAATGCATATTTAGTCATGCCTTATCGTTTTATAAAAATGCTTCTTCCTTAATTTCAATTTCCAAGAACCCGAACAACAAGCGTATAGCTTGATGACTGGCACGAATAACAGCATCGACAGTGTTTGATCCGTTATGCGTTCCCAGTATACAACGTTCAAATGCTCGAATTGGTGCATCAGCAGGAAGTGGCTCGTCTTCAAAAACATCTAGTCCAGCAGAATGAACCTTTCCAGAATTCAATGCATCTATCAGAGCCTTTTCATCAACAATTCCTCCCCTCGATACATTTACTACGCGAAGTCCATCCTTAGCCCGATTAAAGATTGCTTCATTGACCATATGTTTTGTCTCAGAAGTCAATGCACAACTTGCCACTAAGAAGTCAAGTTCTTCAATATCCTCAGGGTAAGACTTAAAACTATATTGAGACTGATCCGCTGATGTTGGATTTGCATAAGGATCCCATATCGTAAGATCAAGACCAAATGCTTTACAGCGCTTTGCTATTGCTTGTCCGATGTCTCCAAAACCTATCAATCCCAATTTTTTCCCAGGCAAGGACATGCCCGCGGGCTTCGGCCAATTTCCAGCACGAACACCTCTATCAATCAAAAAGGTTTGCCTTGCAAGACCAATAATATAACCTAGTGCTACATCAGCTACTTCTTCTCCGAACATTCTCGGTGTATTAGACACTGGCAATCCCAATTGCTTGCAGGCATCAAAATCAACATTATCTACACCTACTCCCCATTTAACGACTGCTTTTAACTGACCCTGCTTTCCAGCCTCTAATACCTTATAGCTTGCTGGATCATCCCCAATAATCCATCCATCCATATTCGGCAGAAGTTCACATAATTCATCTTCAGATAATGTTTGGACAAAATCAGGACAAATAAGCTGAAGACCATGTGCTTCAAAAATAGGCTTAAATAAATCTACCTGCCCCAACATCGGTGGACAACTTAACAGTATTTTCATAAAGGGTATTAAAGAATAATTATTTATTG
>JBELIG010000074.1:0-9771 GCA_042091035.1 Sphingobacteriales bacterium
AACCCATTTATTTAAATGAATTGCAGGCTGGTATTTATTTTGTCCATGTGATTCAGGACGGAGTGTTTCTAGGTGGAAATCGCCTGGTTTTAATCAAAAATTGAGGTTTTATCAGACAGAAAAGGGGACTTGAATCAAGTCCCCTTTTCTGTCTGATTTCTTGAATGAATTCAATTATATCGGGCCATTTTATTCTTAGATATATTGCTTGTTATCTTTTTTTTCTCGCTGATATCTTACATTCGGGATGGAAATGCACTTTGTTTAAAAATAAAAATAGACAAAATGTGATTTTAGGAATATTTAAAGTAAAAACTATGAGAAGATTATTCCTGCTACCTATTCTATTCCTTACTCTAACAAATAATGCATACGCACAGCAAGAAAAGGATACGCTTAATTCAGAAAAATCTGAGCCTATAAATCAGGATCCAATTGAACTTGATATGCTTCCCCTTTTGGATGATCCGGATCATTTTATGTGGATAGTCCGTAGTCCGAAAAATGTAGATTGGAAAAAACCTGAAAGTTTTCTGAACTACATTACTTTAGGCCCTTTTGATGGTCAATTTCCAGATATACATACTTTTGAGAGAAGCAGTTATCATATTTTTTCTTTTTCTGACAGCTTAACTATTCAAACTTATAATCCAATAAGGAAGAAACTACTTCCATCTGTATCCTTTTCCTTGGAGCGAACTGAAAATAAATTGAATGGTTTTTTAATTCATGTATCTGAATTTGAGCTTGTAGAATTTAACGCTTTTAGTGTCTACGGTAATCACTACGGTACTACGGCAAGATTTCGAATTCCTTTAGATGATCCTAAGAAAAATGTATGGTTAGCTGAAGGTGTAGACAATACTGAAAATTGTACCAAGTTTACAAATAATAAGTTGCTATTACCATATAGTAAAGCACATGTGGATTATGCCGTAAAGAATAAACTTGGTACTCAATTTCAAATCTTTACTTTTGGTGAAAAACTGCTTGTGCAAACATATGATAGCGTAAAAGATGAGTTTATAAAAACTGAAGAATTTCAGTACGCAAGCAAAGTAAATGACCCTTTTACTAAATTGGTTTATTTCTCTGATTTTACCGCTGAATTTATTGCTTATGATTGCTATGATTATGCTAGGTATAGACGTTTTTACGTAAAATGTATAGATTGATTCACTAACATTCCATGTAGACAATAGCAATTGCTTGAATTTGAATTAAACTCCTTTATCTTTAAAATGTCTATGGGATTAAACCTATTCAAAATGAAGCATACGCACTTTAAACTGAGTTTTCTTTTTATTGCCTACCTGTTTTTCTGGACCTTTACGCTACAGGGGCAATCCAGTGAGGGAGAAAGTTTTTGGTTTAGCTTTATGGAGCATAGGGATATTGGAGTCAACAATAAGGTTGTGATGATTACCTCTGAAACCAATACCAGTGGTGTTATTGAAATTCCTTTTTATAATTGGTCTGTAAATTTTACTGTGCAACCCAACCAGGCGACTCTTGTTCAAGTCCCCTCCTTTACTGAGAATTTAGGTTCTGCGCAAATCAGTGATAAGGGTATTCACTTGGTTTCTAATGATCCAGTTTCAGTATATATACACCAGTATTATTCTGCTAGGTCAGAGGCTACTTTGGTTTTGCCAGAACCTGCTTTGGGGTCGGAGTATTATGTGATGAGTTATGAGGGTGTTTCTATAAATGGAAAGTCTTATCGGTCTGAATTTTTAGTAGTTGCTACGGCGGATGAAACTACTATTGAGATTACACCAACTACAGATCCTTTAGGAGTTGGTGCTTCCGGTGCTCCATTTACTGTCTTTTTGAACAAGGGTGAAACCTACCAGCTACAGGCAGAGACGTCTTTCGGTGATCTTACTGGAACGCATATCAAAGGGGATAATGATTTTGCAGTATTTGCTGGAAATAGCTGGACAGAGGTTGCTTGTGGGGTTCGAGATAATCTTTTGGAGCAGATGTATCCGGTCAGTACTTGGGGTAAGCAAGTGGTAACTGTTCCAACTTTAAATACTAATTATGATGTATTTAGGATACAAGCATCTGAAGATAATACCCAGGTAAGTATTTTTGATCAAGGTGCAATGAACAGTCAAGATTTTTTGCTAGATGCTGGAGAATTTGTGGAATATCAAAAATCAGTGCCGAGCTATATCTTGGCAGATAAAGCTATTCAGGTAGCCCAATATCTTGTAGGTTCCGAATGCAATGGCCACTATTATGGAGACCCTTCTATGGTGCTTTTGAATAGTGTAGAACAAACCCGAGAATCGGTAACTTTATTCAACTCTTCCTATCAAAATATATCCGAGAATTATATCAATGTTATAGTAGCTACAAATGATCTTGAGTTTGTAGAATTGGATGGAGCTGAGTTGCCCGCAAGTGCTAGTATTAATAGTGTAGGTTTGAACAATGAGTTTTCCGTTGTACAATTGCAGGTATCGGCAGGGTCACACACTATTAATTCTTCTGCCTGTGGTGTTATTGCAACAGCTTATGGGTATGGTGAAGTAGAATCCTATGCCTACAGTGGTGGTGCAAGTTTCAGTCCTATAAATGCAGATCCTATTCCGGATGGTGCTTGTTTGAATGATAGTATTTATTTTGATACGGGACTTTCAGAAAATCGCTATAGCTTTCTTTGGGACCTAGGGGATGGAAGTATGTCCACCGAAAGTGTATTTGCATACTTTTATCCGAATTTAGGCGCTTATCCTGTTCAGGTAATCATTACAGATGAATGTTTGGACATCGCAGATACCATCAATAAAGATATACTTATTTCTTTGCGACAGGCGGTGGAAGCAATAGGTGATACAATAGTCTGTGAAGGGGGCGATATTCTGCTTGCTGCCACTGATCTGAACAGTGCAAGTTTTGAATGGACTGGACCAAATGATTTTTTTGCCGAGGAACAATTTCCTGTTTTACAGGAAGTTTCTCCTGAAATGGCGGGAACTTATGAAGTTATAGGGATTATTTCTGGTTGTGCAACTTATCCTGTTGGTGTAGAGCTTGAAATAAATGAAAATCCGACTCCTGATTTAGGAGAAGACCGAGTGTTCTGCGCGAAGGATGGTTCTATTTCTCTCTCTGCTGGTGACTATACCTATTATAATTGGCAAAATGGTTTTGTTGGCCAATCTTTGAGTGTTTATAATGAAGGAAGCTATTGGGTAGAAGTTGTTGATTCCTTCGGTTGTATAGGAATAGATACAGTCTTTGTTCAGGATATTTGTCCTACTGAAATATATCTGCCTAATGTATTTAGCCCAAATTTTGACGGCATCAACGATGAATTCAAGGTTTATGGTACTGACATTATTGAAATACACCTGCAAGTCATCGATCGATGGGGTGGTTTAGCCTTTGAAACTAAGAACCCTGAGCAGGCTTGGGATGGAAAGATTGGAGATAGATCTGCTGAACCAGGTGTTTATGTATGGAAGTTGGAAATTACGGGTTATCTAGAAGATGGGACTATCTACGAGGAAGTACTTTCAGGGGTTATTACTTTAGTTCTTTGATCCTATATGACTTAAGTATAGTTAAAAAGAATATTATATAATTTGTTTTCAATACTTTTCCTTTTCTTTTTCATAGCTTTATTAGTAGGTCATTCAGCCTTTGTTTCAGTTGTAAGCTATTGATTTTTATAGTTTTAAACTTGCCTACTCCGGTTTAGTCTTGGCCATTGTATCAATCTTATTAAATTATGGGTCAACTTTGGCCAAAAATCATTTCCCGTGCATAGACTTTTCCAATTATTTTTAATCCTAGTACTTACTACCGGACTTCAAGGGCAAACAAAAAAGGTCCTTTTCATAGGCAATAGTTACACTGGTTATAATAATCTGCCTCAGATGGTAGCAGATGCAGCCCTATCTGTGGGTGATACCCTCATAAAAGATAAGCATACACCAGGTGGAGCGAGACTTAGTGATCATGCCTCTAATGCAACAGCCATGAATAAGATTAATTCGAATGACTGGGATCATGTTGTGCTACAGGAGCAGAGTCAGTTGCCCTCCTTTGGTATAGGGCAGGTTTCTAATGAAGTATTTCCATTTGCGAAAATCCTGTGCGATTCTATTCGGTCAAATAACGCCTGCACTCGTCCTATGTTTTATATGACTTGGGGCAGAGAGAATGGTGACCAGAGTAATTGTGCAAATTTGTCTTGGCTCTGTACCTATGAAGGGATGGATAGTATGCTGAATTTGAGGTATCGCATGATGGGGGAAGATAATGAGGCCTATGTCTCACCAGTTGGAGCTGTTTGGCATTATATAAGAGATAATCATCCGGATATAGATCTGTATACTGGTGACGGGTCTCATCCTTCGATAAGAGGTTCCTACGTGGCAGCAATTACTTTTTATACAACTATATTTAAAAAGGATCCGACTCTGATAACATTCAATAGTTCTTTAGATGAGTCTATGGCCAATATTATCAAAGCGGCTGCGAAACTGATTGTCTTTGATGATCTGCAAGAGTGGAATGTGGGAGTTTATGATCCAGTTGCCGCCTATTCCGTACAGGAAGAAAATAATACGCTTAGCTTTAGTAGCATTGCTGAATATGCCTCTGAATATCTGTGGGATTTTGGAGACGGTAATAGCTCCAATGAGGTAAGTCCCGTGCATGTATATGCTGAAGAAGGTATCTATACAGTCAACCTGACTGTTTCGGATTGTAGTAAAGAAGATACATACAGTCAGACCTTTACGATCTATACTGATTTTGATAATGATGGTTTCTCATCTGAGACCGATTGTGATGATTTGAACGCAGCTATAAATCCTGAGGCTGAGGAAGTTCCAAATAATGGAATTGATGAGGATTGTGATGGGACCGATTTGATGACAAGTACGAAGGAGCTTCAGGGCCTTGAAATCAAGTTATTTCCGAATCCTACATCTGATTGGGTTTATATTCAGCATGCTGGTTCCATCGATCTAGGCGTTCAATTATTTGATATGGATGGTAGACTTTTGATTGATTTAGAAGATGTTGATGGGCCGATTGATATGCGTGAAATGCAAGTAGGTGTTTTCTTTGTCAAAGTACTGGATAAAAAATCTAAACAATATTTTGTAGAGCGAATTATCAAAAAATAAGATAATACTTGATAAAGATGAATAGAAGAGTCAGGCCCTGTGTTTACAGGGACTGACTTTTTTATTTTTGCTTTAGTTCAGGGTAAGATTTCTTTTTCTTTTATCAATAGATTATTTTCAATCATTACTAGTACCCTAAAACTATATGATGCTAAAACGAAACGAAACTATAGCAATAGGTATTACCCTGACTGTAGCGCTTATTCTAGGAACGGTTTCTATTAATTTCCTGGATGAATATGGAATTGCACTTTTCTTTTTAACGCCCTTGTTGATAGGTTTTTTGCCGGCCTACATAATTAGTTTAAAAGAAGAAGTTAGCAATCGAAAGATCTATCGATTAGGATTTCTGACCTTAGCTCTTGCTAATTTAGGCTTGTTGATTTTTGCAATGGAAGGCTTGGTTTGTATTGTAATGGCTCTTCCAATCAATATCCTGACAACCTTGCTTGGAGGTGTTTTTGCAGGTGCTTTGATAAAAAGAAGAAAGCTTAATATGCCAAGTATATTGGTGCTTATTGTATTGTCCTCTATCGGTTTTATGAGTTTTGACGAGATTTCGGGTGAACCTAATCTAAGACCTGTAGAGACCTATGTTGTAGTAGATGCTGATATAGAAACCGTTTGGAAGCATGTCCTTACTTTTGATGCAATACCAGAGCCTACGGATTGGTTGTTTAGTACCGGTATTGCTTATCCTACACATGCGACTATTGAAGGTGAAGGGGTAGGAGCTGTAAGATATTGTAATTTTACTACGGGTACCTTCGTTGAGCCTATCACTATTTGGGATAAACCAAATGTATTAGCTTTTGATGTGGAGTCACATCCTATTCCAATGAATGAATTTAATCCATTTTGGGATATTCAGCCTAAGCATTTAAATGGTTATTTTAAATCCTACAAAGGGCAGTTTGAACTAAGTGATCTAGGAAATAATACAACAGGAATTAAAGGTACAACCTGGTATACAGTGGATATTAAGCCTGCTGTATATTGGTACTTGTGGTCAGATATGATTATCCATAGGATCCACAAAAGAGTCTTGAACCATATTCAAGCTAAAGCTAGTGCAGAAATGGACCTACTTATCTTGGAATAAACTAAGTAGTCTTTGAACTAAAGAATGTCTTTATTTATGTGCAATTCTTTAGAAGACTTTTATTTAACTTTTTGATCTAAAAATTCTGGAAATGAGTAATCAAGTTCTTGATGACAAGTTGACTAGTCTAGATGAAAATAAGATTCAATTTAGACGCCTAGCTATTGTTTTGGAATCCTTTGTTTGGTTGTCTATTCTAATCGCTTTATTTACGAATCAAGTAACTATCCGAATCATCTGCCTTTCCAATAGTGCTATTGTTTTATTGTTTAGTTCGTGGTATATATTCAAGGCTGATCGATTTCGATTTTTTGATGTTTTATTAGCACTTTTTTCGGGTTTTACATTTTCAATAGTAACAATCTCTTGGTTGTTTGAATTAAATGAATGGCCCAATGGTAGTGAGATGAGTATTGTAGGATTGTTTTTGTTAAGTATTGTTTTTGTTGTTTCAGGGGTGCTAGCTTGGGCTCGCTATGCAATGAATAAGGATAATAAGTGGGAGTATTCAATGTCTTATAAGTTATTTTCTAGGGCTATACTTTTCTTTGTCTTTTCAGCATTATTGGGAACTTTAAAGCCCTTTTTTGATACTATCTTTTAATCGGTGAAACTGGTTTTTTTTAAAGCACAAATGCCTAGTTATGAAACTAAGTCATATCATTTATAGAGGTAGAACCTTGGAGGAAGCTGTGAATAAATTTACAGACTTAGGCTTTAAGGTGGAATATGGATCTAAAGAGCATCCACATAATGCCTTGATCTATTTTTCGGAAGGCCCATATATTGAGTTGCTGGCTGATGCACCTGTACCTTCCTTTAAGTTGTTCTTGCTTCGCCTGATAGGAAAGGGCAAGATTGCAGATCGTTTTGTGGATTGGGGTAGAGGAGATGAAGGTTTTTTTGAGATTTGTCTGGAGAATTATGCGGAAGACTTTAGCGCAGAGGAAAAGGTTATGAAGTCTTTTGGTCAATCCTACTTCATCACAAACAGTAAAAGACTGGACCCCAAAGACCGCTTCTTGAAATGGAAAATGCTCTTTCCTATGGAGAAAAGATTACCCTTTTTGATGACCTATTTTAATATAGATCCGAAGCCAAAAGATTTTGTACATCCTAATGGATTTAAGAAGATCAAAGAAGTCTCTTATCCGGTTGGACAAAAGGAATGGATTCCTTTGTTGAAGGCCTTATGTGATGATGAGGATTTGAAATTGGTAGAGGGAGCAAAGGACATAGAAATTGTGTACGAGTAAGTCAAAAATTAAAGTACCTGCAATAAATGAATATACGTTTAAGACCCCTTCAAAAATCAGATAACCAGGCAATAGCAGTATTGATAAACAATAAGAAAATACTGGATATGCTAATGGATCGAATTCCCTTTCCCTACACCCTGGCGGATGCTGATTTTTTTATTGATCTAAAACAGGAGGAATCTCCCCAATCCACTTTTGCTATTGTAGATGCTTCGGATACTATCTTAGGGGTCATTAGCCTAGAGTTAAAAAGTGATATATACCGTTATCAGGCAGAGGTTGGTTACTGGATAGGGGAACCACATTGGGGCAAGGGGATTGCTACGAATGCTATTCGTTTGATAACAGACTATGGGTTTAGTGAATTGAATCTTATGCGCATTGTAGCTTGTGTGTTTGAAGGAAATGCAGCCTCCATGCATGTACTTCGTAAAAATGGATATAGTCAAGAAGCTATATTGAAAAAGAGTGTTTTCAAGCATGGAAAATTCTTAGATGAATACCTTTTTGCCAAAATTAAGGATGCCTAGATGGGTTTGATTGTATGCATTAATCCCAAGCTATATTATTCTTTTGTTAATGGAGTATTCAATTTAACTGTAATTATATGATTTGGTTTAAGTTGTTTATTAATTGCTCTTAGTACTCAAATTTTGAAATTACAAGGAATATGAAAGCTCTTATACTTACAGGTAGTTCCCGAAATGATGGAGACACCAATGCACTTTGTGATTTAATAGTATCTGAAACTAATTGGGATAGCCTAGATCTCAATGATTATTCCTTTTCGTATTATGATTATCAGCATGAAAATAGGAATGATGATTTTATTCCGATGATGAAAAAGATCATTGAATCCTATGATACACTCATACTTGTTACTCCAGTCTATTGGTATAGCATGAGCGGTATTATGAAGGTGTTTTTTGATCGTCTGACTGATTTGATTACTATTGAAAAAGACTTGGGTCGTAAGCTGCGTGGTAAGCAAATGGCAGTGGTCTCCACATCAAATGGCAATAATCTGGGCGATGATTTTTGGCTACCCTTTAAGGCAAGTGCTGATTACTTGGGGATACAGTATTTGGGGGATTTGCATACGTATACGGAGGATGAGGAGCGCAGAAAAAGTATAAGGGCTTTTGTTGAAAACATTTATGTAAAATAAATAAAATCAGTATTGAGGTTTCCTTTTAAGCAAGGAGTCAAAACTTAACAAACAGAACGAGCTATGTTTGTTAAGTTTTGCAATACTATACTATCGTTCAAAACTCAAAGCCAGTAGCATGTTCCTTCCAATTCAACTCTTTAATTCCTTCCTGAATAATTGACTCTATTGATTTGCCTTCTGGTAGATCAGCAAACCAGGTGTATACAAATTCTGTACCATCAAAATTAGGATTTTCTGTTTCATAAGAACTTAGCCAGACAGAATAATAGCAGAGAGGAAGTTTGTCTTTGAAGACTTCATCCGAAGGCTTTTCTTTAATGTAGGTTCTTTTGCCCCAGTTGTTTGGATAAGAAATCCAATCGTATATTTCTCTGTTTATGTCTTCATTTGGACTTCCTTCGAGCAAAGAAGAATACGTGTAGCCAAATTCAAAACGATTTACTTTGACAGCTGTCTGGTCTTCTAGATGTATGTTCATAGTGTTTTGTGTGTTTTTTCAAATTAGTTTTTAAGTAGTTGTTGATGTAAAAATAGGGATTTATTTTTTGTTTTTATTATTTATTTTTAATGTTTGTTTTGTTGTTGTTTATAATTTTGGTTATTAGTTTATTGTGTTTTTTTGGATTAATTGTTTTTCTGTCTTAAAAAGTAATTTGTAGTGTGTTTTGGGGGCTCTGGTTTGTAGTGTTTTTTTTACAGGTGTTGAGAAAAAATTAAATTCTTGAACCAACTATTTACCATTATTTTGAATCAACTAAACTGGAAGAATTAAGTTAATAGGGGTTCGATACTCTAAATTTCTATAATTCTGAAGGTACTAGGAGTTTTTATTTATTCAATTTTAATCACAATACTTCCCTAAGTCAATGCTAAGGATAGATGTATTGTTTAAACGCTTAATGGATGTTAGACTATTTTTTATTATTCATTGTCGCTTTTTCTTTTTGGTTTGTTGCCTTTTTAAAAATTACTCGGTCTAGATTCAAAAAACCATATTTAAGAACCCTTACTTTGTTGGGGATTATTCTTTTACCTGTTGTTGGACCAATTTTGTTTTTCATCTTTAACAGGTATTTGTTGGCTGAG
>JBELIG010000074.1:9871-13136 GCA_042091035.1 Sphingobacteriales bacterium
ATGCAATCTGAGTTTATTGGTTTTTGTTTCAGATGATTACTTTTGAAGTTTTACACTCAGACATGCTTAAAAGAATTGATTTTTGGAAGGGGGGAGCTAAGGATGGATTTCAAATTTAAACGCTAGTATTTTTTAGATTATGAAAGTTTACAAGGCTAAATACTTTATTGGTGTGCGTGCAATTTGACTTGCAGATTTACTTTGGTTTATGTTCAATAAGTATTGGGATTGGAAGGTTTTGGTAGCCCTTAGAATAGGGTGGAAACCCTTGAAAATGAAATTGAAGAGGCTTTAACACTGTCTATAAAGTGTACATTTGGCCTACATGTTTGACAGAATAGCTTTTTTTAGGTAAATAATCCTACCTTTGTTGGATAAAAATAAACCTTCGGCCCATCAAGAAGTGTAATCGATAGAGTTCAGGTGATGTGCGGAAAAACAAGAGTGGATGAAATTTAATGATTTAGGATTGACAGAGCCTCTATTGAAGGCCATTGATGATACAGGATACGAAACACCAACCGAAATACAGCAAAAAGGTATACCAAAAGTACTTTCAAGAAAAGATGTGCTCGGAATAGCGCAAACAGGTACTGGGAAAACTGCAGCCTTTGCAATTCCAATTATTCAGTTGATTCATACGATAGATGGGAGTGATGCTAGAAATCCATCTTTAAGAGCACTTATCGTAACCCCAACTCGGGAGCTTGCTATTCAGATTGATGAGAATATTAAGGCCTATAATAAGTACACGAACCTAAAACATACTGTAATATTTGGCGGTGTAAAGCAGCATAAACAGGTTAAAGCGCTTAATCAAGGCGTTCATATACTTGTCGCTACACCCGGCCGACTGCTTGATTTAATGGATCAGGGCTATATCAGTTTGGATCAGATTAAGATGTTTGTATTGGATGAAGCGGATCGCATGTTAGATATGGGCTTTATTCATGATATCAAAAAGCTGGTTAGATTACTTCCTAAGAAAAGACAAACTCTTTTCTTTTCGGCTACTATGCCAGATAATATAGTTTCTCTTGCAAATAGTATGTTGTCCCAACCTCAGCGTGTTGAGGTGAGAAGGAAAGTAGCTACTGCCGAGACTGTTAAACAGTATTTATTTTACACCAATAGAACTGAAAAAGTAGAGTTACTTAACTTTATTCTGAAAGATAAGGCAGATGATCAAGTTTTGATCTTCACTCGTACGAAACACGGTGCTGATCGATTGGTACGAAAACTCAAGAAACTGGGCTATAAGGCCGATGCCATACATGGTAATAAAGCACAGAATAATAGGCAGAAAACCTTGAAGAATTTCAAAGAAAAGGTGACTAAAATACTTGTTGCTACGGATATTGCTGCTCGTGGAATAGATATTTCTAAGCTGGAGTACATGGTCAATTTCGACATACCGAATATCCCTGAAACCTATGTACACAGAATCGGTCGTGTGGGTAGAGCAGGTGAGCAAGGGGTCGCTATTTCTATCTGTGAGCCAGAAGAGAATGCTCTAATTAAGGACATTGAAAAGACAACCAGGCATAAGATTCAGGTAGCAGAAGGCCATCCACATCCGCAGACTACAAAGCCTATGACTGCTCAAGAGAAAAAAGAGTGGAATAAGGAAAAGCAAAAACGTAAACAGGAGTATTTTTCTAGTCGTAAAAAAGGATCTAGAAGGAGATAGATAGTAAAGGTGATTAGATTGCTTTATGTTGCGAGGTATCAAATAAAGAAGTCCTATTGTTATAGTCGTTGAAAATCAAATTGTTATGTTTGAGTCTATTTAATTGGAATCTAAGCTTGCAAAGCTTATTTTCAGTAAATAAACAATTACAACAATTAATAAGATGCGACTAATTACTTTGACATTCCTGTTTCTGTCTCTTTTTGCGCAGGGGCAATCCTTACCTATCGATTTTGAATCCGACGTCACTAGTTCAGACTTTGTTGATTTTGACGGAGGAGAAGGTTCCGTCGTTGAAAATCCACAAAGCGATGCTATTAACTCAAGTGTTAAAGTTGGGAAGATCGTTCGTGATGGCGGCGCTATTTGGGCAGGGAGTAAAATCCCTTTGGATGATAATATTGATTTTTCTCTAAATAGTACTATTGTTATGAAGGTGTTTACTACAGCTCCTGTAGGCACTATTGTAAAATTCAAGTTAGAAGGTTCTGGACAAACAGAACGAGATGCGAAGACAACGGTTAGCAATGCATGGGAAGAACTGAAGTGGGATTTTACGGGTACTCCTAATAATTTGAATGAGTTAGTATTTATGTTCGATTTTGGAAGCACAGGAAATGGTGCTGAAAGCTCTACCTTTTATTTTGATGATGTAAAGCAGGAGTATGGTGGGGCTCAAATAGATCTTCCAGTAAATTTCGAAAGCTCAACAGTCAACTATACCATGTCTGATTTTGGAGGTAATGAGTCTGAACTGACAGAAGATCCATTCAATCCTGGAAATAAGGTGATCAAGGTTATAAAAACGGATCAGGCAGCTACTTGGGCAGGCACAACAATCGGAACACCTGCTGGTTTTACTACCAATATACCATTGTCGATGACGACCTCTAAAATGACTGTAAAAGTATGGTCTCCGGAGGCAGGTACTCCGATTAGATTGAAGGTCGAAGATTCTGATGATCCAACACATACTTGTGAGACAGAGACCAATACGACGGTATCTGGTGGCTGGGAGACGCTTGAGTTTGATTTCACAAATCAGGCTCCTGGCACCGAATTGTTAAGCATAGGATTGGATATGGGATGGACCTACAATATGGCATCTATCTTTTTTAATTTTGGTACTGAGGGTGCAGTAGCAGGAGAAGAGACATACTACTTTGATGATGTACAATTTGGTGATCTGCAATCCAATACTATTCAAATAGAACAGGATAGAATATTTGTTTATCCGAACCCTTCAGGAGACCTGTGGCAAATCTATAGTGCACAATTTCTGATTGAACAGTTGGATCTATATGATGCAAAAGGACAACTTTTAATTTCTCAAAGACCCAATGCACGTACAATTAATCTTAATGCAGTGGATTTTGCACCAGGTATTTACTTCGCAAAGATTAAAACAACAGGTCAAACCCAGTCATTCAAACTATTGAAAAACTAAAATAAAATATGTGGTCAGTATTCTAAAGGCTTTGCACAAAGCTTTGGAATACTGACTTGTGTTTTTCAAAGTTCAGATTCGGAGATACGGAAACACGCACGATATAATCTTTATCACCTTCCTTAGTT
>JBELIG010000075.1:0-13113 GCA_042091035.1 Sphingobacteriales bacterium
GAATTACCTCAGATCAGACGTATGGCTCGTATTGGGCAGAAAATACATTTTGTTTCCTTTTGGCGTTGGACAAACAATACAAAGCAGTCACAAAAAGAACTAAAAAAATATCTTGAAGAGGATTAAAACGTATTATAAATACTTATATTTGTGTACTGTCAAATTTCCTGGTTAGTCCGAAAAATAGCTACGTTTCCAGCATTAGTATAACAGATTTAAAATCGCTTATACTTAATTTTTATTTATAAAATCTCATGATGAAAAGGTTATTATCCCTGATCCTCTTCTTTGGATCAATCCCCGTTTTAATGCATGCTCAATCTTTGAGTGTAGGAACTAAACAAGCAAATATTGGTGAAACGATCTGTTTAGATCTAAATACGGAGGATATATCTAATATGCTCACCGCACAGTTTACCATCGATTATTTTTCAGAACATGTTGAATATGTCGGTGTCGAGAATTTTTCCTTATCTGAAGATCCACCCGTAAACAGTTTTTCAAATCATATTCCGGGTTATGTTACTTTTTCCTGGATTGCAGATGACTTAGTGGATGGTTATGACCTTGAAGAGGAGGAGGTTATATTTCAAGTTTGTTTTAAAGTCTTAACGGATGATATAACTGTTCCAATTTACCTTACTGCTTCTCCTACCAGCGTAGAGATTACTGACAAAGATCTTAATATCTTAGATGTAAGTCTTGGCCTTGGGCTTATTGTAGTGGGCAATGGCAATATGGTAGAAGATCCGATCCTAGATATTCCTGACCCGCTGTTTAAAAGTGATATACTTTTGAAGGGCTTTGACCTTAACAATGACGGTGAGTTACAGGAAAGTGAAGCAAAGGACATCTTTTCATTGCATTCCAATGATCTGGCTATAGAAACTGCTGAAGGGATTCAGTATTTTACAAATCTTTCGAATTTAAAGCTGATCAACAATCAACTCAGCGTATTAGATGTATCCAATAACTTGAATTTAAAGTCTTTGGAGTGTCAAGGTAATAGTATAGATACAATCACCTTAGCTCCAGAATTAGAGTTTTTGAATTGCTCGCAGAACAATATTAAAAGCATTGCTTTAGGCATGAGCCCTAAGCTCGCTGTAGTAGTTTGTAAGATGAACCAAATTGATTATTTGGAGGTTTCTAATCTCTGGCAATTAGAAGTACTGGACTGCAGTATGAATCAGTTGGATGGTCTTATTCTGGGGAATAATGCCCAGTTAGAGTTATTGGTTTGCTCGGATAATAATATAACTGAGCTTGATCTTACTTCTAATCCTGATTTGGAATATTTAGATTGTTCGTCCAACCAACTTTTGGAATTAGATATTGAAGATCATCTCTTTTTTGAGGTTGTTTATTGTCAAGATAATTCTATTGAGGAATTGAATTTGTTTTCTGCTACTGGACTTGAAAAACTCGATTGCAGCCGAAACAATATTGACGATCTTGTATTTAATCAGCTTCCTGAACTCACTCAATTGCGATGTGGGAATAATCTACTATCTGATTTGGATCTTTCTTCCATGGTAAAGCTTTCTATTCTAGAGTGTCCTGCTAATCAATTTGGATCTTTAGACTTAGCCTCAAACCCATTGTTGAGTGTGCTTGATTGTTCCGAAAATTCACTTTTTGATTTGGACCTAAGTGCCAATACAAAGGTGAGTTTCCTGAATTGTGGGAATAACTTTTTAAATAATATTGATGTATTGATGTTGAATGATTTAATCGAATTTGATTGTTCTAAAAATATACTATCTAGCATTGATTTGGTGGGCTTGAATGAACTGTCTGTTTTGAATTGTTCTTATAATCTTTTAACAGATTTAGACTTAAGTACAAATACTGGATTAACTGAATTGAATTGTTCTGTAAATGAAATTGAGGAGCTCAATATTAAAAATGGACAAGAACAAGAGGTACTTGATTTTTCTCAAAATATTTCCATGACTGCTGTATGTGTAGATTTTGCAGAACAGGAACAGGTTTTAACCTTGGTTGATTCCTATGGATATTTAGATTGTCAAGTGTTTTTGGATTGTGATATGGTGGCAGCAATGGAAGTTATGGATGCTAGTATTCGTATTACACCAAGCCTTGTTAAAGATGCTCTATTTATTGAGCACAATCTATTAGTTGATCGAATCTATATATTAGACTCAAGTGGTCGTATAGTTATGGAATGTAAAGATATTCGTGATGATGCTAGCGTGGAATTAGATATGTCAGCTTTCAATACAGGTATTTATTTTGTCAATATTTTTAGTTCAAATGGTTTGTATTCTGAAAAAATAATCAAACTTTAATCAGAAGTATAACTATGGTACTATCTCGTTTGAACGTTCAGGCTGAGCTCATTGAAACTTAGGACTCAGAGCATGTCTTTACCTAATATCAAGTCAAAAGTGAATGAGTTTGTTACAGGCTGCGTATAATACGGTATCTAATAAGCTGAATCGGTATTCGGATAGCCCTTTGTTTATAGCCTTAAAGCCGAGGTAGGCAATCATAACGATTTAAAATGGACTGCTTTCAAGCAGTCCATTTTATTTAATACTGATTTCGATTTAATTTGATTTTTTTGGATAAATATTTTCAGAGTGAAAATTGTATTTTGTATTTGAAATCTTTGATGATCCCACTGGTTTGGTTTCATATTTAAGGAATTTAAACGCTTAATCAACACTCCATGTACGTTAAAAGGAATTATGGATTTTGGATGACCCTTAATTGGTCAAAATGGCCATTTATCTTCGGTCTTTTCTATGCAGGTTTAATCTTTGGAATAGCCTTTTTCTTTGATTTTAAATTGTCTATCCCTTGGCAACCTATTAGTATTATCGGTATCGCTGTTGCGTTTTATCTGGGATTTAAAAACAATAGTAGTTATGATCGTACTTGGGAAGCTAGAAAAATATGGGGAAGTATTGTAAATAATAGCCGTTCATTTGCTGCTGCTACTGTTTCGTTTGTGGATGGAACAGATAAGGCAGTGATTCAAAAGGAACTTATCTATCGGCATATTGCGTGGATGACTGCCCTAAGGCATCAACTAAGACTTAGTAGACCCTGGGAGCATGTAGGTGAGCGTTTAAACCGACTCTATTTACCTACTGTCTGTGAAAATTATAGTAAGAAATTGGGTGGTGAATTGGCTTATTTTTTAAGTGAATCTGACCTAAAACTTATTGAGGGTAAGTCCAATTTGGCAACTCAAATCATGCGGATTCAAAGTGAACGATTGCAGGAATTGAGAGAGGAAGGATATTTTGAGGATTTTAGGCATATGGAGTTTCATCAACTCGTGGTTTCCTTTTATGAGGACCAAGGCAAGTCTGAGCGAATTAAGAATTTTCCTTTTCCAAGACAATATGCATCCACTGCACTGTGGTTGACCCTGCTTTTTTGCATTTTCGTGCCTTTAGGTATTCTTGATATTTTTAAGGAAGCAGCAAATTCTTGGACCTATTGGTTGAGCCCACTAATATCGGCTCTTATCATTTGGATCTTCTTTTTGATGGAGAAGATTGGGGACTATTCCGAAAACCCATTTGAAGGGACCTATAATGATGTTCCTATCACCTCCATAGCTCGTGGAATTGAAATTGACCTACGTGAGATGATTGATGACGATAATATTCCTAAACCTTTAGAAGCTGAAAATGGTTTTTTAATGTAATTGTTGACTTGATTTTGAACGAACATACTTTTATCTTGTTAATTAATTGTAATTACGAATAATTTAAACGTCTGATATGAAACGGGGAGACTTTTTGAAGGGAAGCTTAATAACTGGTTTAAGTGGATTACTTGGACTTAGAAAAGGGAGCGGATCTTCGAGTAGTTCTACTTATGATCGGCTGATGGATCAGGTAGGTTTCAATCATATTCAAAATAAAGAATTAATAACAATGAATACTGTTCTTCATAAAGCAAATACAAGAGGGCATGCCAATCATGGCTGGTTAGATTCAAAGCATAGTTTTAGTTTCGCTAATTATTACAACCCCGAGCGGATGCATTTTGGAGTTCTTAGGGTATTGAATGACGATAGTGTAGCTCCGGGTAGAGGCTTTGGTAAACATCCTCATGACAATATGGAAATCATTTCTATTCCCCTGTCTGGAGATTTAGAACATGAGGATAGTATTGGAAATGTAGCTGTTATCAAAGCGGGTGAAATTCAGGTGATGAGCGCGGGAACTGGAATCACACACAGTGAATTCAATAGGAAAAAGGATGAGGATGTTAAGTTTCTGCAGATTTGGATCTTCCCAAGAACCAAGCAAGTAGAACCTCGATATGATCAGATTACTATAAAGGATCTAGCCACGGAGAATGAATTCTATCAGATCCTTTCTCCAGAAGTCTCAGACGCTGGTGTATGGATTCATCAAGATGCTTGGTTCCATATGGGTGATTTTGATGCTGATAAATCTACTTGTTACGAAATAAAAAAAGCTGGTAATGGAGTCTATGCTTTTGTATTAGAAGGAAGTGTAGAGATTGAAGGTCAAAAACTAGGACCAAGAGATGGATATGGAATTTGGAATGTTGACTCTTTCAATTTCAAATCAACTACAGATTCAAAAGTTTTATTGATGGAGGTGCCAATGGAATTGGGCTAATCCATTTGGAGTTTAATATTTTTATTTTGATAGCTAAAAAAAGAAAGATGTAATTATCTTTCTTTTTTTTTGCAAATTACAAGATGAACAAGCGCACAATAAATTACATTTGGCTCACCTTATTATTGGTCTTTCCTGTCGTTTTATGGATACTTCCTGGCGATTTTTTTGATAATGGGACACTTGTTTTGTGCCCTTCCAAATTAGTGTTTGGTTTAAATTGTTCCGGTTGCGGACTTACCCGCGCTACCATGCATATTCACCATCTTCAATTTGATCAAGCTTATTCATTCAATGTATTGAGTTTTTTGTTTTACCCATTTTTGGTATATCTGTGGTTTCGTTGGCTTATAATTGCTTCAAAAAGTGCTGGTTTATTTCAAAAATCACAGATAAGCTAATTCCAAGTATTGAATTCAGCTTATTTTCAGATATATTGGTTCTATGTCTGCTGACGAAAATATAAAACTACATGCGCTTAGCTTTGGAGATTCACTTATTAAGGTAAGAGATATTGAGCATAAGAATGCCTATGATTATACAAAGAAACATAGGCATAGCTATTTTGAATTGATGCTTTTTGAGCAGGGTGGTGGAGACAATTTAATTGATTTTGTCAACTACGATGTCAAGGCATATTCCTGTTTTATTATTTTTCCAAAACAAATACATTTACTGCATCGAGCACCTGGATCTTTTGGTGATGTAGTACAATTCAATTCCAGTTCTGTTACCTCCGATAAACTTAATCTAATCGTACAAGAGCATCTATGGTATGGGCGTTCTGCCTTGTTGTTTGAAGATGATCACCTTAAATTTACAGAGGTGAAAACATTCATAGAACTCATAAAAGCAAATAGCAGTGGAGCTTATTCAGGTGAAACTCAACATGCCTTATTACAAAGTTTGTTATTCGTTATAATGAAGCAAAGTTTGGAAATGGAAAATACAGTGTATAAACCCGCTGTGTTCTCTGAGTTCTTGAAACTTTTGGATAGTGAAATTAAGAACCAACATAAAGTCCGTTTTTATTCAGAAAGATTAAATGTGAGTGAAAAGAAATTATCGCAATTATCCAAAACCTATCTCGGTGGTACCACACTTAGCGTGATTCATGATAAACTTATAACAGAGATTAAACGCTTACTCTTGCATGGTGCATTGAGTCACAAAGAGATAGCCTACGATCTAGGCTTTGATTCGCCATCAAGCTTTAATGCATTCGTAAAGAGACGCACTGGGCAAACTCCTGGAGAAATTCAAAGCCAACTTTCAAGCTTAGGTATTTAAGGTGTTTTGTTTCGCTAATTTTATACAAATATTTGAAAAGTAGAGTGTTGTCAATCTTTGATTCGGGAATTCATAATAGAAAGGAGGGAATTTCTAATTAGTTATTTTCAACACGACCTTAATTTGTAATAAATTAAACGAATTGTTATGAAGATGCATATTAGATTGTTTTTTGCTGCGTTTCTATTGAGTTCTAATATATACGCACAGTGGGATTCTTTACCTATTGAGGATGGTTTCTCGGTTGTCAAATTAGATATGGTCTCTGAAACTGTAGGGTATGGTCATTACATACATAATTCGGATGGAAGATATGTGGCGCAGACCAAAGATGCTGGACTGTCTTGGGATTTAATAAATATACCAGATACCTTAAATCCAAATACTATTGGAAACATAGATTTCTATGCTGAAAATAAAGGTTTATTAGTTACTACTGATTGGTCTATGCCATCAAGTCCGACTAGTGTTATCAAAACTAAAGATAATGGGGCCTCATGGGAAGATATTACACCATCTGATTTTTGGGGAGGTTACCTTCTTTTAAATGTGTTGAATGATGATGTAATATTCATGGCTTCAGGTTCTTTCCTTTTCAAAACGCTGGATGGTGGAGAGAGTTGGACGACACATGAAGCACCTTCATACATTGAAAGTTTGGACTTTATGGATGAACAAAATGGTGTCATCGGTCTGTTTGATGGAACCTTCGCCTATATTGGAGGAATGTACTGTACAAGTGACGGAGGGAATACTTGGCAAGGTATAATGTTGGATTCAGCATATAGTGTAGTGGCAGATGTTCAAATGATCAATGAGAATTTTGTTGTCGCAACTCCATTTGCTCCAATAGTGGTTGAAGATTCATACCTCAACTTCTTTGTTTCTGAAGATAAAGGAATAAGCTGGGAGATAATTAGCTATCCTGAACCTACTGGAGAAACCAGTTTGTTGGGAATTGAATTCAAGAATACTAACGAGGCATTAATCTCTATTGGAGGTTATGAAGGTTCTAAGATTTATAAAACGATTGATGGTGGAGATAGTTGGACACTTGAACTTGAACTTCCAGAGTATACAGTTGGTGGTATAACTTATGCTAGTGATTTATCTTATTTATTTGGTGGTTCTGACAAGATTTACAAGTCAAGTTTACCTTCCTCTACGAAAGATTTTAATGTTCAGTCTGTTAATGCTTTCCCAAATCCCGCAAGGCCAGGTTCCCCTTTACATTTTAGCATGGTAGATGACTTTGATTTTATCTCAATCTATAATCAATCTGGACAATTGGTTTTTGAGCAAAAAATCGATTATTCAAAATCAATCGTAGTACCTGATTTGAAGACAGGCATCTATACTGCAAGCTTAAGGAATAAATTTAAAGTTGCTACTTCAAAAATTTATATCCTTGAGGATTAATCACTACCTAAATTGTAATAAAATAGAATGTAAGCTTTTTGGAGCTTAAAGAAATCATTTGATTTAATCGCATAAGACATTTTGTATTATGCGATTTTTCATTTGTATAAACTTGTGAATCAGTTTTATTTAAGCTTGGCAGAAAAAAGAATGTTACTAACGGCAGGATTGCATTTTTAGGGTTTATTTCACTGTTGAGAATAAAAATTGGTTTACAAACTTGCATTTTGTGTGAAGTAATATTAGATTTAGATAAGAACAAAAAAAATATGATTAATTATTCTTCAAATATGATGTGTATGTGTTGTTGTATGCTTTTGCATGCAAGGCCTTCCATTATTATTTGATAGTATATAATTAATACTAAAAATATATAAGGCCTTTGCAACTGATGCGAAGGCCTTTTTTTATTTAAAAATTTCTGACTTATGTTTTATTCTGTAATGTGTTGTATGATGGTTATGTGTATGGTTATGTGTATGGCATGCCTGCGACCCTCGTATTACTATTAGGAATAGAAGATAAATTAATTTCATTCAATCCTCTTTAGTAATACACTAAAGGGGATTTTTTTTTGACCTTAAATCATGTAACAATGAGCAATTTAAAGAAAGCAACCAATGCTTTACACGCAGGACACGACACAAAGCTTACTGAAGGGACAAGAGCTGTTCCTATTTATCAATCTACATCCTATGTCTTCAATGATACGGATCATGCTGCCAATCTTTTCGGACTTAAAGAATTCGGCTTTATTTACACTAGGCTAAATAATCCGACTAATGATATTTTGGAAAAAAGACTTGCTGCAGTGGAGGGAGGTATTGGATCAGTTGTTTTTGCATCGGGTACTGCTGCTATTTCAACTACATTTTTGACTTTATTCAAAGCAGGGGATCATATTGTTTCATCGAGTAGTTTGTACGGTGGGACTTTTAATCTTCTTAATGTAACACTGCGAAGATTTGGTATCGATACAAGTTTTGTAGACGCAGATGAACCTTCTAATTTTCAAGATTCTATACAGGAGAATACTAAAGCGATTTTTATAGAGTCCCTAGGTAATCCTAAGTTGGATGTATTGGATATAAAGGCAATTGCTGTCTTTGCAGAGAAGCACGGAATTCCTTTGATAGTAGATAATACAATTGCTACTCCCTCTCTACTTAATCCAATAGAGTATGGAGCACATATAGTCATTCATTCACTAACTAAGTTTATTGGTGGGCAAGGTAGTTCTCTTGGCGGTGTTGTAATTGATTCGGGGACATTTGATTGGTCGAATGGGAAGTTTCCCGAGTTTACCGAACCATCAAAAGGATATCATGGACTTAAATATTACGAGGCATTAGGCAATCTGTCCTTTCTAGCAAAGCTAAGGGTTGAAGGGCTTCGTGATCTTGGAGGAGCACTTAGTCCTTACAATGCTTTTCAATTAATCCAAGGGCTTGAAACTCTAGAGGTTCGAATTCGTCAGCATTCAAAAAATGCACTAGAGATCGCGAGATTTTTGGAGTCACGACCAGAGGTAGCTTGGGTGAATTATCCGGGGCTTGATAGCAGTAAGTACCATGAGCTTGCTAAAGCATATCTGTCTAAAGGCCAAAGTGGTATTGTAACTTTTGGTTTGCATGGAGGCTTTGAAGCTGCTAAAGCATTTACAGACGAAACAGAGATTTTCTCATTGCTAGCGAATATAGGCGATAGTAAATCATTGATAATACATCCAGCAAGTACAACGCACCAGCAGTTGAATGCTGAGCAGCAAGAGCGATCTGGAGTTACGCAAGATCTTATCCGTCTATCTGTGGGATTAGAGGACACGGAAGACCTGATCAATGATATTAAGTCAGCGCTTAAAAAGACAGCTCATTTGAGTGTGAAGTAAGTGTGAAACGAACATTTAATCAATTAGTTAGAATCGAAAAATAGTATTTCAATGAGTCAGTTAAAAAAAGTGACTGTATCGAATTATCAATGTGTAGGAGGTGCCAACTATGAAAAGTTGGTACTCTCTTATCAAGTATTTGGAAAACAGCTCAATTCCGCCCCAGTGATACTTGTAAACCATGCACTTACAGGGAACTCAGATCTCAATAGCAAATCCAAGGGCTGGTGGGGTGATCTTGTTGGACCAGGAAAATTAATGGATACAGATTATTATTCCATCATTGCATTCAATATTCCTGGTAATGGCTATGATGGTGTTTTGATTAAAAATTACAAAGACTTTGAGGTCAAAGACATTGCCAGATTATTTATTAAAGGCTTAGAGTGCCTGAATATTGATAGACTTTACGCAATTATTGGAGGCTCTTTGGGTGGGGCTATAGCTTGGGAAATGGTGGCCGAAGTTCCTGAATTGAGTGAATATTTGATCCCAATAGTAAGTGATTGGAAGGCAACAGACTGGATGATTGGGCATTGCCATGTTCAAGAATCTATTCTTCTAAATTCAAGTGCACCTTTGGAGGATGCAAGGAAAATGGCCATGCTTTTCTATAGGAGTCCTAAGTCCTTTAATGATCGATTCAAAAGACAATCTACACGCTCTAAGCTAAAATACGATGTTGCTACTTGGTTGGATGCTCATGGCAATAAGCTAAATCAGCGCTTTAAGCTACATGCCTATTTACTGATGAACCATTTATTGCTCATGCATGATATAACGCGTGAAAGAGCAAGTTTTGCTGACATCTTTAAGGGTTCGAGCACTAAGATTATTCAGATTGCTGTACGCTCTGATATTTTCTTTACTCCTGATCAGAATAGATGGACACACCATCAATTATTGGAACTGGGAGTCAATAGTCAATATGTCGAGCTGGATTCTGATGATGGCCACGATGCTTTCTTGATCGAAAGTGAACAAATAACTCAATTTCTAAATAAAACATTCAAAAATCATGAAAAGCATACCGCTGAACTTAGAAGACAAGTCTCTTACTAATCATTATATAGAGCATCCTAGCCCAACTGATTTTGCTAAGCCTAAGGATGCGCTTTGCGGCCTAATCCTAGAGGAAGAGTGGTTTACTACTTGCTTAAAAGAACTTATAGATAACAAGATCAAGGTGTATGAGTTGAAATGGCATCAAGCGAAAAAAAATTATTTACTGCAAACTGGGCTTGAAGATTATTCAAAGGCAAAACGAATAGTTTCATCCCATAGGAATGCAAAGGGCAAAACACTAAATATTGCTATTTGGGGTGCAGGAAATGTAGGGTCAGCCTTGATTGATCTCATTCTAAGTAGCCCTAAGGAATGGTTGAGTGATCATGGCGTACATTTCAATATTTTTGCTGTGACCAACTCTAGGCGAATCCTATTGGATAAAAATGGACTTAAAGCAGATTGGAGCAAACATCTATCAAAGGGTCTAGAACATGTTTCTTCGAAGGACTTGTTGATTGCTTATTCAAAACATTACGAATTAGAGAATTTAGTATTCATTGATACCACTGCAAATGCTACAGTTGCTTCCTATTACTCAGAACTAGCCCTTGAAGGCTTCGATATTGTTGCTGCCAATAAGATTGCGAATACGAGTACTCAAAAGTCTTACGATGATTTTCAAAATATTATTCAGCGCGAGAAGAAGTCTTTTAGATATGAAACAAATGTAGGTGCAGCGCTGCCAGTCATAGGGACCTTGAAACAAATCATTGCCTCTGGAGATCAGGTTACACGTATTAGGGGGACCTTTTCAGGATCGGTAAATCATATTCTTTCCAGTATTCGAAACGGTACAGCTGACTTCGGTGCAGCAGTCCGAGATGCACGCACCAAAGGATTTACAGAGCCAGACCCGAGAGAGGATTTGTCAGGAAATGATGTTGCCAGGAAGCTTTTAGTCTTAGCGAGAACATTGGGCTATAAGCTCGACCTTGAGGATATACGAATAGAGGCTTTGATTGGGGAGGATTTAGATAGTTTGGATTTACAAAGTTTTCTTGGAAAAGTGGATGTGCTTGATGATACGTTTAAAAAGCTATTCTTAGGGGTTAAAGATGGTTATCATTATGTGTTTGCTGCTGATATAAGTTTAAATGAAAGAGGAATAGAAAGCTTAGAGGTCGGATTGCAAGAAATCCATGGGGACTCTGTTCTTGCCCAGCTTAGTGGAACAGATACTGGTTTTGAGATTTATACAAAGGCTTATGGAGCCAGACCAATTTGTATCTCTGGTGCAGGCGCTGGTATAGAGCTTACAGCTCGTGGAATACTTTCTGATATATTTAGCTTAGATTAGTATCTATCAAATAAAGTAAGCATATAATGGATCTTGTAATTTGGTTTAAGGATAAAAATGAAACCCCTTGGAGGCAAGCACTTGAATTGGCCCTTCCAGGGGTTCGTGTTTATGCGCATGGAGAAGTTCCAGTTCCAAATAGAGTATCTATGGTACTTTGCTGGTATCCAGAAAAGAATCTTCTCAGTCAATATCCAAACCTGAAGCTTATTCAGTCTGTCGGAGCTGGTATAGATCATTTATTTGGTCTTGATCCTGCAGCTACCACTGTACGAGTAGCACGAATAGTCGATCCTGCATTGAGTCGAGATATGTATGAATTTACCTTAGCTATTATTCTTGACCAAATGAAGAATCTGAGTAAATATTGGACAGATAAGACCTCTACGGTTTGGAAGCCTAGGCCTTATAAGCGTATTTCAGAAACCAAAATAGCTATAATTGGATTAGGTAAGATAGGGGCAGAGATGGCTATTTCTTTCTCAAGGATGGGGTTTATCGTTTCAGGTTATTCAAGCTCGGCTAAGGCATTGGCTAATGTAGATACTTATTATGGAGTTGATCAACTAGAACTTGCCCTGTCGGATGCAGATTTTGTGTTAAACATCCTGCCACTTACTGTTTCAACTAAAGGTTTTTTTGATCTATCATTTTTTAGACGTTGTAAGAAAGGAGCATTTTTTATCAATGTAGGACGAGGTGCGCACCTAGTAGGGGATGATCTCGAAACCGCAATTGATGAGCAGCGTATTTCAGGAGCTTTTCTTGATGTGTTTACGGAAGAGCCACTCCCAAGAAATCACTCATTTTGGTCTAATCCAAGCATTAGGATCAGTCCACATGTGGCTGCTGTAACAAATATTGAAACTGCTATTCAGCAAATAGCAGAGAATTATAGAAGGATCGAGTCGAATATGGCTCCTCTTAATGAAGTCTCTATAGATAAAGGGTATTAATAAAAAAAGTATGTAGTTCTTAAACTAGGAGCAATTGGGGCATAAACCACGTACACTGATCTGTGTATCCTCAACAAGGTAACCCTGTAAGTTTATGTTGAGACTTGCATGATGATCTATACATTCGATAGAATTACATGAATTGCATTCAAAATGAATATGATCATGTGTATGACCGTGCTCGTTACATTCGTGTTTGCAAAGCGCATAGAATACAGATCCATTATCATTTATGATCTTATGAATTATACCTTTATTAGTGAATGTACTAAGACTTCTATAAATCGTTACGCGATCATAATTTTTAAGATGATTATGAATTTCCGTTAAGGGAATTGCATTCGAGGACTCACTAAATAACCTGGATAGTTCTTCGCGGATTGGAGTCTGCTTCAATTTATATTTTCTGAGCTCGATATTCATTGATTATCTTTTAAAAATTTACACGCAGTCCTAGCGTGAAATTAATGCCAAGTTCGTCTGCAAAATAGCGTTGTCTGTTTAGGTAGTCTCTGTATTCTGTGTTTAATAGGTTGGTTACTGAACCAAAATATCTGATAT
>JBELIG010000308.1:0-2552 GCA_042091035.1 Sphingobacteriales bacterium
GCTGGTCAAGCTCCTGCATTATATATTCAGGGAGCAAATGGGATGTTCACCTCTGTACAAGAAACTCTATTCGCATTAGATAACACCTACGAAGATCAAACTAGCCTATTTCTTGACATAGACCAAGATGGTGATCAGGATATCATAGTAGGAAGTGGATCCTATGAATTCAAAGAAGGCTCAAGCCAGCAATTGGATAGATTTTATATCAATGACGGTAAGGGGCAGTTTTTAGCATCAAAACCGATCGGAGATATAAAAACAAATACAAAAGTGATAAAGCCTATTGATTTTGATAATGACGGGGATTTCGATCTCATCATAGGAGCCAATGTGCTGTCTTCAAAATATCCTTTTGAACCAAAATCATATATTCTAGAAAATAGATCTGGCGAATTTTTCGATCTAACAGATAAGATCGCACCGGAATGGAGTGCAGCAGGCATGATATACGATATTGCTGTGCTGGACCAAGACAATGATGGTGATCTCGACTTTATTGCAGCTGGAGAATGGATGCCACTCACCTATTTTGAAAATAAGAATGGTCAATTCCGAAAAACAGAGATTTCGACTTTCGGAGAACAATCAGGATGGTGGTATAGCCTCCACACAGCAGATATAGACAATGACGGAGACTTAGACCTACTTGCCGGCAACTTAGGAAAGAACAATAAATTCAATCCAAAAGAAAATAATGCATTCCATATCTATTGTAATGATTATGATAATAATGGAAGCTATGATATCGTGCTCTCTAAAGAAAGTGATGGTATGTTTTTACCGGTACGAGGAAGAGAGTGTTCCTCTCAGCAGGTACCAGATATAGCGACTAACTTTGAAACATATAAAGCCTTTTCAAGTGCAGACATTGTAGGTATTTACGGTAAAGATAAAGTAGATAAATCTAAACACCTCGAAGTACAAAGTTTTGAAACTGCCTTGTTTATTAATTCAGGTCAGGGGGAATTTAAAAAAGCTAAACTTCCATCTATCACCCAGACAGGCCCAACCCTTGATGCATTGATTCAAGATTTCAATAAGGATGGTCATCTAGACATCCTTGGGATAGGTGCCATACACCAAGCAGAAATTGAAACCATTCGATATGATGGTAATAGAGGATATCTCTTATTAGGAGATGGCAAAGGAAACTTTAGTTCAGTATTAAATAGTGGTATTAATTTACGCACAAATGCAAGATCAATTGAAACAATATCAATAGAAGGTGAAGATTTTATTGTTGTTTCAAATAATCACAATTACCTTAGCATGCGAAAAATCAATCACTAAGTAAAACTGAACCATTGGAAAGAATTTTTATTACAGGTGCAGATGGCCTATTGGGTTCTAATACAGTTAGAGAATTGCTCTCAAGAAAATATAAATTAAAAGCCCTTATACAGAAAGGAAGTAAAAGCAAAACACTGGAGGGACTTGATATTGAATTTGTAGAAGGAGATCTTTTAGATAAAGAGAGTCTCATAAAACACGTGCAAGGAAGTGATGCCATTATTCATATTGCCGCACTTACGAATGTATGGCCCATTAGACATGAAATCTATTACAAGGTCAACGTAGAAGGCACTAAGAATATGATAGAAGCAGCCTTAAGTAACAATATCAAGCGTTTCATACATATAAGTTCTGCAAGTGCATTTGGATTTGGTCCAAAAGATCAACCAGGTAATGAAAGTACAGTAACAATGGCTAAGGAATTTGGCTTGGATTATGTGGATTCAAAGCTAGATGCACAAGATGTAATCCTGGAAGCTGTAAAAAAGCGAGACTTACCTGCTGTAATAGTTAACCCAACCTTCATGATTGGCCCTTATGACTCCAAACCCTCAAGCGGTGCGGTAATCCTAGCTGTTGCAAATAGAGAGCTAAAATTAATTACATGTGGGGGTAAAAATTGGGTTTACGTTAAAGATGTGGCTGTTGGTATCTCCAATGCTTTGACTAAAGGTAGGATTGGCGAGATGTATATACTTGGCAACGAAAACTTAAGTTACAAAGAAGCGACAAGTCTTATTGCAGAAGTCGCAGGAGTGGCTCCTCCATGTATTAAAGTACCCTCATTTCTAGTAAAAATAGCTGGTAGACTAGGAACCTTAATAGGAACAATCAGTGGTAAGGCTCCTAAGATATCCTACCCCGTTGCTAAAATATCCCTTATAGATCAATATTATGATCCTTCTAAGGCGCGCAAGGAACTAGAATTACCAGTAACTCCAATCAGAAAGGCTGTGGAGGATTCTATGCAATGGTTCAAAGAAAATGGATATGCAAAATAAATACAAAGGGAAAGTTGTCATAGTTACAGGATCTAGACAAGGAATAGGCAAATCCATCGCATGGCTATACGCTTCTCAGGGTGCTAAAGTTGTTCTTAATGCTAGAAATGCCGAAAAACTTGAACTTACAAAACAAGAATTTGAAGAGGCAGGCTTTGAGGTAATTGCAGTAGCGGGAGATGTCTCCGACTGGAACTTCTGCGTGGACCTCTGTCAAAAAACAGCAGAAAACTTCGGAGGTATTGATATTATTAT
>JBELIG010000309.1:0-2542 GCA_042091035.1 Sphingobacteriales bacterium
TTTGTACTATTGGCATTGACATTAAGATCCATATCTGAATTAAAGAAAGAAACAATGTTTACACCACCATCATCTAGATTAACTGGATTGATTATAGAAAAAGTTATCGCATCAACAAACTCCATGGGTGTCGGTGAATTTCTAAATTCTACTGGATATACCCCATCATCAGCTATTACTTCAAAGCAAATTTGAAAAATCGCTGTACCGTCTGGAACCGTTGCTCCATTAATCAAATCTGAATTGCTAAACCATGAAAAGGACAGTGCACCAGGTGATGGATTTATAATACTAGCTACTGTTAAGTCTGCAAGGTTAATACCTTCAATACCTGTATAATTTAGTGCTATTTCGTCATAATCGATAGAAAACTGCATGGCCAAAACATTCTCAAAATTGGAGGCGGTTACATCTAAACATACATTTTCTCCATTCTGCGCAGTTTCAGTTGAAATATCTAATTCGAGATCACCCGTACCAATCACAATTTCTCCAATCTCTACTTCTCCTCCTACTAAATTGACAGGATTGATTGGTGTAAGAGTCAGTGCATCTATGACCTCTATAGGTGAAGGTTTACCTGTAAATTCTATTGGATAGACTCCAACATCTCCTATTACTTCAAAGCAAATTTGGAAAATCGTTGTGCCATCTGCAACGCTTGCACCATTGACCAAATCAGAAATACTGGTCCATGATAGAGTTAGATCTCCTGCTGATGGATTTCCAACATTAGAGTCAAAGAAATCTGGAAGATTGATACCTTCAACCCCCACATAATTCAACGCTGTACTATCATAATCTATAGAAAATTGCATCCCCAATATATTATCAAAGTTAGAGGTTGTTACATCAACACAAACCACATCTCCAAGCTCACCGCTAGTATCACTTAACTCCAAAGTAAACCCTTCAGGACCTTGACCTATAATACTTACTGATCCAGTATTAAAATCAGCAAAAACAAATTCAAACATATTATTTAAAATTTCTATAGGAACTGGACTACATGTAAATTCTACAGCCGTAGAACCTGCAGAACCTATAACATCAAAACAAAGTTCAACCAATACTGTATTATCTAAAACTGTTGTTCCATTTGAAGGGTCACTTGTATCCCAAGATAACCCAATTGCACCGGGGGAGACATTATTTATATTTGAAGAAGTAAAACCAGGGAATCCTACAAAATTTGTGCTAGTAAATTCAAGCAATAAAGGATCGTAATTTATTGAATACTGGAACGAGTTTATAGTAGAAAAACCACTTACTGTAATAGGAATACAAATATTACTACCGGATACTACTTCATAATCAGAAATATTAAAACTTAGTGGACCTATTGGATCACCATTATTGTCACAATCTGGAATATTTATATCTAACTTCCCATCTACCCTCCAAATATCCATCTCATCAAGTGAGTTAGAGATAGCTTCCATAGGAGTCGGTGTACTCCCTATGGACAAATAAGTAGATGAAGAACCCGTGCCTTCTTCAATGACATCAAAACAAAGCTCATATATTTTCTGCTTGCCATCTAAGCTTGTACCATCTATTAGATCATCAGAAAACCAAGAAACTGTAATAAATCCAGGGAAAGGATTGGCAATGTTTTCAGTGAATAAATTTGGTAAAATAAAATCTCCTGCATTTGTAAAAGCTAAAACGCTAGGGTCATACATAATTGAATATTGCTTACTTAGCACGCCCTCAAAATCATCTACAAATACGTCAATACACACATTATAACCAGATGATCCACAAGTCTCTTCAATTTCAAGTTTTATACCATCAAAAGGACAATCAATATCTTCCGCCATAATATCGAAAGAAACAGAAGAACCTTGTACTTTCCTCAAAGTACCATTTGAGGTTACTTCAAACACGACAGGCTCATCAGTTATAGAAATTGAAGTCATTTCAGTCTCGGCAAGTGCCTCAAAACACACTTGAAAAACAAAAACCTCTGAATCAATACTTAGGCCATTTGGATAATCGCTTATTGAAGGATCATAAGAAACTGCAATAAAACCCTCTGAGATTAAATTAAAATTGGAATCAGTAAATCCAGGTAATACAGGAGAACTAAAACTAGAAAAAGAAAGTAATGCATCATCATACACTAAACTAAATTGAATAGAGCTTAATAGTTCTATATTTAGCAGCTCGAAATCAACGCAAAAATCATCACCCACAGTTATATCATTGGAAGAAATTTGGGGATCTAGGGATACAAATCCCTGGGCTTTTGCTGATAGTGAGGACAAAACAAGGGCTAGAACTACCAGTGATCTGATAGTAGAGAAATAAATGTTCATGGATAAAATAATTAAGTAATAAACACCCTGGATTAGGGATGCTTATGCTTGGTTAAATAATAAGTTTATAGTTAATATCCCCTTTGAAACAAAGGATTAATAGGCGAAATTGGTACTGGTTGAGAAACTAGATAAGAAGTTCTTGCGATTGCTTGGAACATATTAGATTTTAATACGCTGCAGAAGAGCGTATCAATCAGATATTGAATGAATGTCATGGG
>JBELIG010000310.1:0-2517 GCA_042091035.1 Sphingobacteriales bacterium
TTTTGTGAATATAGTTTTGGTTATTTTACTTATCGAGATATTAAAAGTTCCTACACGTTTCATGTCATATTCTGTCGGGCTCTCCTCTGAAGAAACTGGAGCAATTACGATAGGAAAGATTCTTAATGTAGTTCTTATAATCTATACTGCCGGTGGATTAGCTTGGCTGAGTCGTAAATTTATTCTTGTGCCTTTCTTTTCCAGTAAAAATCTGGATCAAGGAAGACAATTTGCATTGACTCAATTTAGTATGTATGTTATTTACACGATTGCAGCTGTAGTTGCACTCAGTGAAATCATGCGTGACGTAACAATACTCGCAGGAGCATTTGCTGGCTTAGCAGTTGGTATAGGCCTTGGGTTGCAACAGACCTTTACTGATCTTGTCTCTGGAATTATCATGCTCATTGAAGGCACTGTAGAGGTTAATGATACCATTCTTATTGAAGGTACTCAGGCTAAGGTGAAAAAAATTGGTTTGAGAATTTCTACACTAGAGACCCCGGACAAAATGGTTTGGCTTGTGCCAAATTCCAAGTTGGTGGTTGATCGGGTTTTGAATTGGTCACACGACAATCGATCTACTCGTTTTTTTATTGAAGTGGGTGTTTCCTATGATACGGATCCCGTCTTAATAGAAGGCATTTGGAATGTAATTTGTGCAGAAGAGAAAAGTGTTTTAAAGAAACCTAACCCACAAGTTCATTTAGTTGAATTCGCAGACTTTAGTATCAACTTTAAATTATTCTTTTACAGCACAAATTTTCACAGTATTGAAGGAGTGAAATCTTCCCTGCGTTTTCGGCTTTTCAAGGCACTAAAAGACGCAGGTATTGAGATTCCTTATCCTAAGCAAATAATGATTACTAAGCCTTAGGTTCTTGATCAGCTTTATCCTCTGTTGGGATAATGCCTGTTTTTTCTCCAAAATATTCTACAAAGTGATGCATGTCTCTTGCCATGTCTTGATTCTGAGTAGCTTTGTAATATGTTTCAGTCATTGACTTGAATGTTTGGAAAAAGAATCTATCCATTTCCATAACCTGCATATCTTTAGTCCAAAGGTCTATTTTTAGAGTTTCCTTTGATTTGCGCTCAAAAATAGAAAGCATAAAAGCCTTACAAGATTCTTGACCATCTTTAGTGCTGGCATTCCACTTGATATCAACTGGAATTTTTTCATCATTCAGCTCTACCTCCAGTATTATTTTTGATTTATTCTTGCTCATTTACATATTTTTTGCAAAGGTAATGAAAAGGATTCAGGAAACTGAAATCTAATAAACAGTCTTTATTCCTTTAATAGAACCACCTTTTTTTCGAAGAATATTAAGTACTCCTTTTTGGCCACCAAGGTGTGCAAGTCCCATGATCCCTAATGTACTGTGATTTTTTGCTTGCTCGATAAGTGCCTTAGCCATGATTTCGTTTCTGTTGTAAAGCAAGGGTTTTTTGTAGGCACCCATATTCTTCATAGAATATTTTTGAATTTTAGAAACTTGAGCATCGCTGTAAAGTCTTTCTAGCTGTTTGAATTGTTTTCTTGATTTCGAGAAATTACCTATTGTGCTTTTGAGTTGTCTAAGGTGAATTTTATTTGGAATATTTAGAACGGCATCAAAATGTTCTTGGAAATCCTCTAGGCCACCAGTTATCTTTTTATTGATTTTGGCATATTCAAACAACATACTATCCGTGTCTTGGATACTTGGATCTGCAATCAAAAACTTCAAAAAAATGTATTGAATAAAGAAGGGCGAATAGTACTTGAAATTACTTAATTCTTGTCCGGTTATTTTTTTGAATACAAGGCTGTATTTTTTGAATTGCTTGGAAGTTATGAGTTTGTCGAGAGGAGGATATGTTGAATTTAGGAATATGGAGGCATCCATATTCGCAAGTTGGTTCATGTCTACTTCGTTGAGTACTGCATCAACCTCATCTATAATAGAACGAACTTTTGGAAGGTGCTTATAAATGCCAGGACTTCCGGTGTGAATGCTTCCAAACACGAAGATTTCCTGCAAACCGTCAAGTTGTACTGACCAAAGCAGGAAATCGGATAGATTACTATTCAAGGAATAAATGTTTATTCTCTTAATTAATCGTATTTAAACGGAAGAACCTTTGAATCTTTTACAGTAGATAAAGTGACTAGTGTTTTTAGCCTTTCTATTTCTTCAATTTGACTCAGGTTCTTAAACATTAACTGCTCATAGGCAGGTATATCACGACATACTATTTTTATTAGCATATCTCCTTCACCCGTTATGATGTAACATTCGGTAATCTCGTCGATTTTCTCAACTTCAGCGATGAATTTCTTCATAGCATTTTCTTTATGCCAAGCCAAAGAAACAAGAACAAAGGTCTTTACATTTAGTCCAATTTTTATTGGATCAATGTGTGCATGATAGGAAGAAATAATCTTCTGCTGCTCTAATTTCTTTACGCGCTCTAAGGTTGGAGCAGGTGAAAGACCTATTTTCTTTGATAAATCAAGGTTTGTGATCTTAC
>JBELIG010000311.1:0-2516 GCA_042091035.1 Sphingobacteriales bacterium
GCTACACAAGGTGCTGTATTGTTTCTGGAAGGCTCGCAGATAATTTGATTATCCGTCAACTCTGGCAATTGACTTTTTACAAGATCCTTATAGATTCCATTCGTCACAATAAAGATCCTATCGGCATCTACCAGTTTCCTGAATCGATTGAAGGTAGTCTGAATCAATGACTCCCCAGTGCCCATGATATCCAGAAACTGTTTAGGCCTATTGGTTCTGCTTGATGGCCAGAATCTACTTCCTATACCACCAGCCATAATAGCTACATATGTATTAGCGTCTTTCATTAATACCAATCTTTATTTGTTAATCCCTCATAAACGGATCGAATACCTGCTTCCAATTCAATAGAGGCAGACCAACCAAAACGTTTCAACTTATCCACATTCATTAACTTACGCGGTGTGCCATCAGGCTTTGACAGATCATTTGTGATTTGTCCCTCATAACCAACCACTTCTTTTATTGTACGAGCTAGGTCCAGTATAGCTATGTCTGTTCCCGTTCCAATGTTTACTAAGCCTGGCTCATTGTAGTTTTGCATCAGAAAATAACAAGCATCAGCCAGATCATCCACGTGCAAGAATTCCCGTTTGGGACTTCCAGTACCCCACATCACTACTTCTTTTACGCCATTCTTCTTTGCCGTATGAAATTTTCGAATCAAAGCAGGGAGTACATGAGAATTATTCAGGTCGTAATTATCATTTGGACCATACAAATTTGTAGGCATCACAGAGATGAAATTACAGCCGTATTGATCTCGATAAGCATCACAAAGTTTTATCCCTGCAATCTTAGCAATAGCATAAGGTTCATTGGTAGGTTCAAGTAATCCTGTTAATAAGTACTCTTCCTTCAATGGCTGATCGGCCAATTTTGGATAGATGCAGGATGAACCTAAGAACAATAGTTTTTCAACACCATTTTTATGCGCTGCATGTATAATATTTGATTCAATCATCAAATTATCATAAATGAAGTCCGCTTTATAGGTGTTGTTTGCCAATATCCCACCAACTTTGGCTGCTGCAAGGAACACAAAGGCCGGCTTTTCAGTCTCAAAAAAGTGATTAACGGCCGCCTGGTCTCTCAGGTCTAATTCTGCTGAACTTCGCTCTACAAAGTTTGCATAACCAGCCTGCTCTAGTCTACGTTTGATAGCTGAACCAACCATTCCTCGATGGCCAGCGATATATATTTTTGCACTTGTATCCTTCATGAATAAATTAATCTAAATCCTGATTTACTGAAAACCCTGCTGCCTTTAATAATTGATCTTTCTTGAACAAAGCCAAATCCGCTTGAACCATTTCACTAACAAGTGTTTGCAGATTATACTTTGGTTTCCAGTTTAGCTTTTCATTTGCTTGTGTTGGATCACCAATCAATAACTCCACTTCTGTAGGTCTAAAATACCTTGGGTCAACCTCGACCACTTTTGTCCCAACAGTCAAAGGAATATCTGGATTTGTGTTTGAAGCGACTACACCTACTTCTTCAACACCTGTTCCGGAAAATGCCAATTCAATACCCAGCTCTTTAAAGGCCATCCTAACAAAATCTCGAACAGTAGTGGTTACACCTGTTGCAATCACAAAATCCTCCGCCTCGTCTTGTTGTAACATCAACCACATGGCCTCTACATAATCCTTTGCATGTCCCCAGTCGCGTTTAGCATCCAGATTTCCTAAATACAATTTATCTTGAAGTCCCATAGCCATTCTGGCTGCAGCACGAGTGATTTTTCTTGTCACAAAAGTCTCTCCACGAAGTGGACTTTCATGGTTGAATAAAATCCCATTACAAGCATACATGCCGTATGCCTCTCTATAATTTACCGTAATCCAATAAGCATAAAGCTTTGCTGCCGCATAGGGTGACCTTGGATAAAAAGGCGTGCGTTCAGATTGAGGAACCTCTTGTACGAGTCCGTACAACTCAGAAGTAGAAGCCTGATAAAAGCGAGTTTTTTTCTCAAGGCCTAATATGCGAATAGCTTCAAGTAGCCGAGTACATCCTATACCATCTACGTCAGCAGTATATTCAGGCATATCAAAACTAACCTTAACATGGGACATAGCTCCAAGATTATACACTTCGTCCGGCTGAACTTCCTGCATAATTCGGATTAGATTTGTTGAATCCGAAAGGTCCCCATAGTGTAAGACAAAATTTCTATTGTCAATATGTGGATCTTGGTAAAGATCGTCTATCCGTGCTGTATTAAAAATAGAGCTTCGGCGTTTGATACCATGCACCTCATAGCCCTTTTTCAAAAGGAACTCGCTTAAATAAGCACCATCCTGTCCCGTTACTCCGGTTATCAAGGCTTTTTTCATATTACTTTCCTGTTATAGGGTGTTTAGAAAATGGCTTTGCTACTAATGGATGATAATCACCTTTTAAGCCTTGAGGTTTTGTATTTCGAATTGTATGAACAAGGTCTATTGAGGGAAACGCATCCTTAATTCCAAAACCTTCCCCTTTTAAAATTCGTTCATAGGACTCTTTGT
>JBELIG010000076.1:0-12811 GCA_042091035.1 Sphingobacteriales bacterium
TTGCTAGTAAATTGCGAAGCGATTAGATAGCGCTTGACTGGCAGTCAAGAGGTCGGCGGTTCGAATCCGCTCTTCTCCACCAGTGTCACTGCTACACTATACATTCGTAAAGCCCACCATTAACGGTGGGTTTTTTCTTTTTCTTATAGTTCTTATTTGCAAGGTTTTTGCAAGGTTTTGGTCACAATCTCTAGACAACTCATTCGAAATATCGATCATCTATTTGACTCTTTGAGCCTTGATTGACACTTACCATATAATGAATTTATTATGAACGAATGACGCTGCACAACATCATCATTAAGCAGACTATTTATTAGTCAGTAAGAAACGTCTGTAAACTTCCTCAAATTTTGAAGGAAGTACATTTCCAAAGGATCTAGAGTGCGAAGCACGTAGCCACTTTGGCAGCATTTGCTGAATATACTTCTTCGTGTGTATAAATGGCGATTTAATATCGTTTATACATTGTTGTGTTTTAGTGTGTTGCATGAAACAGCTAACTTACTGAAGGCTTTAAAGTTCGGTGTGTTGAGTATATCTTGTCCAATACTTGATGCTAATATGATCTTCTTCATATAAACCTGAAACAAAAACGGATCTACCATTTTTGATTGATTGCTTCACAGAGTTATACTTTCTAGCAGGGACTTTGTAGATAGATACCTTCCCTCTATTGGTTATTATATTGATCTTTGATTCGACATCATCAAATTCTGAATTTATTTGATGGATTAAGGATAATGAAGGGTAGTTAATATCGCCATTCATAGATTCGTGTAAAGCGGTACACGAAGAACTATGTTCACAATACATGCATGCTTTAGAACTGGGACTTGCCAAGGAATCCTGTTTCCCCTCGTCAATGGCGTAGTTAATATCTTTTTTAAGACCTGTCAATAAATCCTCGTGATGCTTGTAATCCTCTTGAGAGAACACTATTTCTTCGTATTCACTATCGGAAATCCCTTGAAGTGCGCAATTGATATTCTCAGGAAGGTAACCATCAACCCAGTAAACATATCCATATGTTATCAACTGCAATAAATACCCAGCTTTTATTCCTTGTTTCTCAGCATTTTCATAAGAAGCGATTGGACCAGTTTTAAAATCTATGATTTTCACTTTCTTTTCCGCTGGGTTGTCAAATATTATGTCTGCGGTACCACTGATAATACCACCTGTTATTTTCTTCTCCAGATAAAAATCAAACTTTGGGAAATCATAATTATAGGTCTTAAGTAGCTGTAATAACTTATTCTTTTTGACATCATAATAAGGTAAATGATATTTTATCACTTCTATATCTTGAGTGTCAATTCCATATTCGTGAATCATCTTATTAAGAAGCTCATTCCATAAACCTTCATAATCCTCAGAAGAACATTGCCGTTTTAAAAAATGTTCTAGAACAGAGTGCATTAAAATGCCCAGAAATGTATTATTATTGAATAATTTAGATCCTTTGTGGTTCCCATCGATTAATGTTAATACATATCTGAGCTTACATTCATTTATAAAATGTATTTTACTTGGACTTAAATAATCAACAACTATCGCCATCATTTATCTTAAAGACCTAAGCCATTTGTAAAACTCCTGATAAGTCCATGCCATTCTTCGGTAGAGGTTAAACGTATCTGCAAAGAATATTCTTTCGGGAGCCTCACATAGCTCAATGGCTTCACTCAACGAGTTCGATTCAGGGAAATGCCCTCCAACATAATTCCAGAACGGATGAACAACTATAATATTGATTCCTTTGTATGTAATAACAGGAATACCATTATGGATGTTGAAACTATCTGGTGATGCAAGAATTCGTTTGTCAATTGAATTCGCAAATTGAATAGAAAGATCTTTCGCAAATTCAGGCCAATCATGAATATCTAAGCTACTCCAATTATTATCCAATCCAACCAAATAGCTAGAGTCGTTTAAAACCCTTATAAGTCCAGCTCCTAATCTCCAGTCTAGAATGCCGTGATAATTTAGGTTTCTATAATTCTGCAAATCTTTATAGCAAGATGATTTACAATCTTTTGCATGTTCCTCATTTAGGAAACTATCAGCAAACCTATTTTTTGGAGTAGGGCTTAAGCACATTGAAAAGAACTTTTCGAGATGATTATAAAGGTACTCAACAAAACCAGACCCATTGGGTAGTTCGTCTGAAAGGATTATTTTGCCTGTACTTCTCTCTGTACCATCATCCAGTTCATGTTCTGTGATTGCAGCTAACTCTATTTCTTCAGGACTTACATCCAATTGATCTGCTAAGCATCTTTGTAATAGAAAAGCAGCAGAATGAAATGCTCCTTTACCACTCACTTGTTTACCTTTATCCCTTTGATGAAATGGGTTTATATCTAGTGATTTATTCAGATTATTTGGATATAACCGGATAATATTGGTAGTTTTTCTTGCCCCTAGAGAAATTTTTTCACCATCTTCTTCTGAGGCTGTTTTAATCACATTTCGAACGTCTCTATTTTGTATCGCTTCTTCGAATCCATATCTCAATCGTTTATCTAGATCTAAGTCAATGTACTGGTTTGGTAGAATCGTCCCTCTTTCTTCAGCGTTCGTTCTCTTCATTCTAAACTGGTCCTCGCCATTAGTATTTAGTCTCCAAGTGTAATCTGATGATGATAGTACAGCATTAGAATCTCCTACCGACTTTCTTTGGTCAGTCTCGTTGTCCAGAGCTTGAGAAAACAGTAATGGTTTAGAACTGTTAATCTCCTGATCAACTTCTCGATCCTGAGGTTTACGATTAAAGTCAGTTCTAAAAGCATTTGGAATTACAACTTTAAATGCTCGTTCAGAATCATCAAGAACTCTTGAAGGAGCCTCCATCCCTTCTTCGAAATCCTCTGTTGAAATAATATTATTTTGCTTATTCACAATCACCCATGTATCATCTGTGTATGCAGAATTTTCAAACACTCTTGCTTCCATACTTCCAGATTGGAAATTATAAGATATCTCTGAAATACTAGGAGTTAATCCGACGCTTGTATAAATACGTTTATCCTTTGTTTTCTGAGCTCCAGGTGCAAAATCGAATATTGCTCTATCTAATGGCCTATCTATTGTTTTAGCTTCAAACAGATTATCGTCTCCAGTTCGCTCAAATCCCAAAATTAAACTTCGTATTCCAGTAGGCATTCCCGACATTGGTAATAGACCTAATTCCGCCATTCTATAAGCTAAATCACCTTGCTTATAATTGTCGTGAATTTTCCTGAATTTGGTTTTAAATTCACCCGAAACCCAATCTTTAAAGGAAGTTATATTGTAGCCCTCATACTTATCCTTATCCTTATCAACGTACAAGTTTAGCTTCAGATTATCAAATATATCTATCCAATTACTATCATTTTCTAACCAGAGAAATAAACTGTTTACACCCGAAGAACCATCGAAGAAGTCTTCAATTGTGCCAAATTCACCATGAACGGAACTTGTGGTGTTTTGACCAAAATTAACTTGAGTGAAGTATCTCTGAAACAACCCTTTGATAGCCATTCTATATAAAATTTGTGATTGACTTTGGCTTAAGAATGGAACAGGTGAAAGATCTCCTGTCATCCTTTCTGGATTGTTAAAAAAGTACTCATCATGATTTCTACCTCTACAATAGGTCAAAGCAATATTATATGCCTGACCAGCTCGTCCAGCTCGTCCTACCCTCTGTTGATAGTTAAACCTCATCGGAGACATATTGCCTTGGTATACAGCTTGAAGAGACCCAATATCAACACCTACCTCAAGAGTTGTTGTAACACTCAATAAATCAATCTCTTCAACAATCTTATTATCCCCAGTAATTATCCCTTTAAAAAGGCGCTGTCTTTCCAGTTGATTGTCAGTTTGCCCAGTGAGTTCTTCACATCTCATTCTAACGACATCAGTATCATTCTTCAGTTGTGAAGCATAGAAGTTATTCTCCCTAATTTTCTCACATTTAACCTTTTCGGATCGATCTAAATAATTAAAGCAATTTTTACAAACTCCTCCAGAACTATGTAAATGCACAGTCCTACAATTATCACATATGATTGCTTCGTCCTGACCATCTGCAAAATTCAATCTAAGGTTGGATAAATTCAGTTGGCCATCGCGATGCTTGTATACGTTGGTAATGATATTCCAAATTGATTTTCCCAGCTCTGAAACATCTACCCTATATCTTGAAGCTATAGCTTCCAAATAAAGCTTTAAAGGTTTTACTTCAGTATAGTTTCTCAGTGATTTGCTGTAGTCAAAATTATTGGGGTAATATTTAAAATTATCTCCGAGAATTCTGGAGCAGGAATTGAGAACATCTAAAAATGTATCATCTGGCATAGTAGCAAAAGGACTTTCAAATTCTGAAGTCAACATCACTTTTGCTAATGCAGAAGATTCAATACTATAGAATAACCTGCCAAATAAAAACCTACCAGCTTCAAGATAAATCTCCTTTCTAACATCATTTAGAAGAATATCTTTCTCTCCTTGATTAGTCACATATTGTTCATTAAAATCGGGTTCCTCGCCATCCCATTTAAAGCAATTCTTCCAATCTTCAGTTCTTTTAAACCATGTGTCCTCTGATCTAACCTCGAGCCTTTGTTTGGAAGCATTAGGTCCAGCAGGGTTGACTCCTTGCGCTACCAATCCCCAAATTATATTATCAATTAGGTGATCAAGCTTTATTGTTTTGTTTCGAGAATCCTGAATTAAATTGTCTTTTGTCTCATCTGACGTTCCCGATATGGATAATATCAAAGCTTGGTGCAATTCCATTCCAAACTTAGTACCAAGTGCAACTTTGTGAACTTCTAACTCTTCTTTATCGTCCTGCTCAAATGCTTCAACAAATTTGTAAGCGTGAATCACTTTGCTCCTTTCTTTTAGAAGAAGCTCTTTGATGATTTCATTGTAATTTTCTTTTTCGATGTCGTTTGAAAATCTTGCTGATTCCTCTCTTGAATCAGAGAATGCAACTAACTTCCTTGGATTTGAATCTGTTGAAGGAATAGCCTTGAAAAGTTCCTTTGCCAAAACCTGATTGGTTTTTCCAAAACCAGTTCTAAAACCTCGGACAGGTGATTTTCTGTTTCTTCTATATTGATAATTCGCATTACAGCTTGGACATTCATGCGGCAGAGCTGTCCCATTCTCATCCGAAAAAGTATTATTATTTTTTCTTTCTGGAGTATAATAAAGTCCCGCCACAGTGCCCTCATGTTCAGAAAAATATAATCTACCGTCTTTTAATCCTAAAAATCTTTCCTCCCAGATTTCGTCATCGATTAATGATTGTGTGCTTTGAGAAAAATTGGTTTTAGGCCAAAAGACGCCATAATCTTTATCTGTCCTGCTTTCTACCCTTGCCGATTGAGATTTTTCCGGTATACTCTCTATTTCTGGGGGTGTAGTGATTAACTCATGCGCGTATGTATTGTTATTATCATAACTTTCAATCACCTTAGTTCCTCCAACGAAAGTTGATCCACAGCTCTCACAATATAATGCTTCGAACACTCTAGATCCGTTTGAACTCATTTTACTTTGAGGCAAAAGTTCATTGAAAGGATCTTGATCTAGTAGTTTAGAAATAGTCGAGTCAGACTTAAGAGTTGTCCAAAGCCCCTCAATGTTTCTAACAAAAAAGTGAAATCTAAACCTGGGTAGTTTACATTCTGTCCAGCTATTTCCTAATTCCTTTTTTAAAAGATCAGAATAAACATCATATAGACCTCTAACGATAAATAGTCCTTTCATTGATTGCCTCAACACATTATCCTCTAAAGAAGCATCAAACACTTTCCTAGCTACTGAAATAAATAAACCATTCTTATCTTCATCAGACTTATTGTTATAATAAGGAAAAGGCCTAAACCTGCTTGGTTTTTTTTCTTCCGTGAATTCAAATGAATAAACGAGTTTGGAAATTAATTGATCATTATTGTTGACTTCATGAAGCAATGAAACGACCCCTTTGCGATCATTCATGTCATACAGGCTGTCTATATAGTCAGATATTTGACTTATGAATTTGTCTTCTTCTTGTCCGAAAATTTTGTCGCTTTTTACGCCTATTTTATAAAACACATCGCTATCTATTGGTTTCGGTGTTGTTATTTTTTCCGGCAATTCATTTGCTCCTTCAACTACTTCAATGTTATTATTTAGACCAAAAAAACCTTTCAAAAAAACTTGACTATATTCAAATTCATCTGTGCCTTCTTTCCCATCCAATGAAGCTGATGAAGCTAGAATTCTAATCTTATTCGATTCAGGATTTATCCCAAGTCTAGAGTAAAGTAGTCGGATTAAATAGGCAATTTCGGTACCCTCTGTCCCTCTATATAAATGAAGTTCATCTATGACAATATGGAAAATCCTTTCATTCTTTTCTCTTTCCCTTTCTTCAGGAGATAAATTGTTTAAATCCCACTCTGTTTCCGCATTTAGCCAAAGTCTGGTTTGGTCTAACATTCCTTCTTCAATGGAACGCATTAGCATAATACTTAGCATTGAAAAGTTTGTGATTAAGAGGTCTGGAGGAGTTTGTTGCATATCAAACCTAGACCGCATTTCTGCACCATCCAATCTCTGAAAATTAGAAATAATATCTTCTCGTTTAGAACTTGATAAATCAGGCTCGGAATCTAGATATCTTACAATTTCATTATAGTTAGATTGAATTGCCTTAAGCTCATTTTGTAGTTGGAGCCATTTGGAATTATTAATTACTGCCTCGCCATCATCATTAATCTTTGCCAACTTTCCAGACACAGGTGAAGAGCTATTATATCTACCAAAAAAGATTCTGTGACCGTTTAGTTGTTCATTACAATATTCTCTAACATTATCGCTATCCAAAGATTGCCGAAGTCGAGTCATCTGATCTTCTACCAAGGCATTCATCGGGTAAACAATTATGGCCTTGATAGCACTTGGTCTAGTCTCATTATTTCTTTGTAGCGAAGCAGGGCTTAATTGTCCAACACCAGAATCGTTAATTATCACACCTCGTTTAGGTCCTAATCCTCTTGTATGTGGACCATCGATGTTTACGTTCGAAGCATTATGAATATACTTTGATAGATCCTTTAAAAGATATGCAAACAGAGGCATTAAGAAAGACTCTGTTTTACCAGAACCCGTGCCTGAAGTGATAACACAGTTCTCACCTTTAACAGCCTTTTTCAACATCTTATATTGATGCATGTATAAAGGGAAGTCACCAGTGAACAAACCTTTTTTTACAAATTGCTTAAATACTCTTATTTCATCTTCACTAAATCCCTGAAGATCGTTTTCATCCAAATCTTCGATTTTCTTCGGGCCAGACTCATATTTGAGCAACGACTCAATCCAGGGTTGTCTGTAGATTACTCCATCCTCATTCAATAGATCTTTTCTCTTTGACTCAAATTCTTTATATCTGGTACCAAAAGCAGTTTGAACATAAGAGATATATCCTTTAACTACCTTTTCAAAAACACCTATAGGGTTAATCATATTTTAGAAATTTTTTGGTCTAACTTTTCTTCTATTACATCAAGGATTTTCTTATTCACATTCTTATAAATGCGATAAGGGGATTCATGAATATTCTCAATTCTTGGAACGTTACCATTTAGCAGTATCAGCCCTCGCTCAATCCAATAGGGAAGTCCCAAAAAAAGCGGAACATACAAATCATACTCTTTATTTACCTCAGACTCTCGCTTAATCAACACATCGGATTCAAGGCTTGAGAAGATGGCCAGACTTATATCTTTAATTAATACACTTTTGTTCTTACATCTATAAATGTGAGTCATTGACTTGTCTTTGAATCCATCATATCTAACCACAGAACCATCATTAAACATCTCTACATCATCAGTTGAATCTTCCCAAGATAATTTATCGAGATTATATCTTCTCTTCCTACGATGATCCTTAGTTCTTCCGTTCTCATCTTCATAAAATGGACCTCTTAAAGCGTATTCTTTGAACTCACTAACTGTTCTTTGAGTATAAAAACAAGCTAATTGATATACCACATACCTTGGATTATATGGATTCTGGATGTCGTTTACGAAAGAGAGGCCTAATTGATCTTTTATTTTTTTGAATTTGTTCAAATCACCATCTGGATCACATAGAACAATTTTAGTTGGTAGTAAATCCTCTTTATATGTGGAATGATATTCAAATCCAATTTTCACCTTTAGCTTAGAACATAAAGAAGACAACTCTTCAATTAATTCTTTATTTCTGTAGCCAGTAAGTAAAGCTTTTAACCCGACAGATGTTTGCATGAAAAATATAGAAGTTGGATTTACTTTTACCTGTTCGCCGTAATCCTGAAAATTAATATATCCAAGGTGCCTCCAATAATCCATTAACCTTTTGCTATATTTTATGGTAATTTCTAGGTCTAACTCTCTGATTAACTTAGGAAAGTCGTACGTTGAAATATTTTTACTTAAACCAACAAATTGCAATAATTTGTCACCCGAAGTTTTAACAGTTCTGTAATCTGTTTCGCCCTTAACTTCAATTTTACCAGATCTAGCTTTGAAAAGGCCGAATAAATTAGAATGCCAACCATTAAACTTTGTAACATCAAACTTTCTATTAAAGGAAACAGGAATATCGTATATGTCAGAATCATTCCTTTCAATTTGAATTTCATTTCTTCCCTCATGATTCTTAAGAATCGGTTTATGAATATTGATCGGGGTTTGGTTTAATGAACCTAACTTAAGATTAAATCTAGTTTTAATAAGGCTATTAGCTTCTTTGATTTGGAAGGTACCTCTATAAGCAAACCCCTCGGGTAACTCATAAAGCTCGCCTTGATCAACTACCGGATTAAGGGCGCACAATTCCTCTTTATCTTCAACATTAAAAGCAATTATTTTAGGTTTAGCCGAAGGCCCTATATATCTAAATTTGGGCGCAAATTCTGTGAACAAGCAGGTTCTTCTATCCAATACATAATTTGAAATAAGTTCAATCTTACCTTCTATCTTTGAATTAGGATTATACAAATTGTATACCTTATCAAAATCTTCTTCATTCAACGAATTAAAGTGCATTACAACATGCGAAACACCTTCGATAGGGTAAACATCACAAGTAATGTGTTCAGACTGTAAGAATGAATTTGCTCTTTCAGCGCTGGTTACCAATAAAAATGTTGATTCATTTGTCGGATAATTAACTTCAACCCACTCATTCAATTTGTGATTTTTTGACAACCAATACGTCCTTTTTTTAGTCATGTATCGATTCCTTTCACTTTTCAGCATTACGCCAGCTTCTAAATCAAAATTATATCCAATAACATCTGAAAACTGATGATCGGATGTTACTACATTAATTAATTCATCTGAATCCGTTCTTATAATATCGTTCTCTAATCCCTCTGCATATGCCCTCAAATAAACTCTATCAACTGGTTCATCTGGCCACGGAGGTAGAGATTCAATACAAACTTTGAGCTTGATTGGAGGGACCCTAAATTTGTTTTGCTCGCTCGCGATCGTTGTTTCATCAAAATGAGCTTTTAAATAATTATTTAAAAATGCCAACACGGAGCTTTGTAATGGAGATCCATCCGAAATATATTCCTTAATTACAATGGCCTTAGGAACATCATATTTATTAAAGAAATCCAGCCATTCTTGAACTGATAGAATAGATTCTGGACGGTAACCTTCAGATATTAAAGAGTCAATTATTGTAGCGAATTGCTTGGAATTAAATAGAGAATGTCTTTCGATTCTTGACACATAGCAACGTTGAGTGTTCTTAGGATCTCTTCTTATGAATAATCCCAAAGAACCTTTCTTGAACGAGGTAGACCATTCTTCAAGACTTTCCCAGATAGGTTCTAACAAATCTCTGCTTATTGTAGTATTGATTTTCTTCCACTTTTCTTCAAAAATCTTTACTCCAAAATGATTGATCCTATCATATACATTGGCGACGGTTATATCGTCTTTATCATCTTCAGATAAAGCGTAAACGAGAAATATAAGAAATCCAAAATAATCGGGGACAGGCTTTCTAATAGTCTTGCCGTTATATTCTCTTGGTAATGATACTTTGTAGAGGTCCTCAAGTTTATCAAAGAAATTAGAGGTTCTAATTAATCTCTTTATGGTGTTGAAAAAATCTTCTTTAGAATATTCATGATCAGTCAGTTCCTCAAAAATTTCCTCTGACACTGGAAAACAACCAATCTCTTGACCTTCCATAGATGTATTGAAGTAATGCTGAACCAATAATTTATTCCAATCTTTGTAAATAAGTCTTTCTTCTGGCTTTTCCTCCTTTTTGGTTTCTCCACTCTCGTTTGTCTCATTCTCTATCCACACCTCCCTAGATAGTTTATTCATATTACCGTGACTGTAAATACCTCCTCTTTCTAAATTCCGAAACATCAATGTTTGAGCTTCAGTTGATCTAACAGTTCTTCCAAGTCTTGCTGCTAACTTTTGGATTTCTGGGTTATGTTCATGCAAACCAACTCCATTAATCTTTTTGTACAGCTTGTATACCTCATAGATTTCTTCTTTGGTCCAACGAATACCGGACTTCAAATTCTTTTCACCTCCTTTTACTCGTTGATAGGACATTACGATCTAATTTTATCTAAAAGATTAACAATGTGCTTTCCCAAATGAAAGGCCATCTTAGGAGGTACCGCATTTCCGACTTGTGTATATTGTGGAACTTCATAGCTCCTGTTTTTCCCTCCTGTAGTTTCTTTCGAACGAAACACAAATGAATCAGGAAAACTTTGTATCCTAGCCATTTCCCGAATGGTCAATACTCTATTTTCATAAGGTGAATAATGACATATATCATCAGGAATAGTCAACTGAGCGGGTGAAGGGTTGCCTTTAATCAGAGCTCGCTGGGAATGTTTCTTTGTCAGCTCAACCGAATTGATGAATTCCTCGAACTGCTTTCCAGATTTGAAAATTTTACTTAACTCATGTTTGGAGTTCCTCAATTCTTTATAAATATCTTTAATTAGCTTCGAAGAAATAACTCTGCCTTTCTTTTTCTCCTTGAGAACAATCTCTTTTTGACCGTTAATATGACTCAGAATTTGATAGAACAAAAACCTATCTTTTATTTTATCTGTGTGATTTCTAGTATTATGATTTTGTAAACCTTTTGTTTGTTCTGATTTAGTCCGAAAAAGAGTATTAATCCTATGGACATAACCTGATTGTTCATGATCCCCCTTTGAAATCAAATCATCAATTGCATCAAATACACTATACCAACTGTCTTTTTCAAAAGAGCTAGGTTCAGGAAGTATTTCACCGTTAAACAAGTCTGTACTCTTCTCGATATCATAATATTTTAAGTCAGCTACTTGAGGATTTTTATTTTTCTGAGCTTTAGCAACAAATTTGTTGGTGTTTTTTACGATCTCATTATCCTTATATTCTATGGATATCTTTTCAAATATATCTAGGCGAAATGCCAACATAATGTATCTGGGGCGGTTCTGAGCTACACCAAAATATTTTGAATTAATCAACATACACACGGGTGCAAACCCTTTCATCGCAAATGCTTTGGCCACCTCAAACCAAGCGTAATATTTAGCCCCATTTTCTGTAAATGCTGAGAGTATTCCCTTCACATTTTCTAGTAAAACAACCTTTGGATTCAGCATTTCACAAATTTCAGCGAAATCCAAAGGCAAACTATTTTTGTAATTATTGAGTTCTCTCTTTCCAGCAAGACTGAAGCTTTGACAAGGCGGACCTCCAGAGATCAAGTCAAGATTTCCGTTATATGGATCAGACACACCAATTTTAGCAAACCTATCCCTCAAATGCCTAACATCTCCTACTAGCAAACATTTTTCGAGAGTGGATAGATTAGGGTCATTAATTATTTCACAGTTTTCATTTACTTTATGGGACAAGAGATTTTCTCTTAATCTATTCTCATACTGTTCACGCGAATATCTAGAATGTATCCACTTAACTTTTTCACTTTGTTCGTGAATATCTACACCAAGTACATTGTGGGCAAATGTGTTACTTGCCATCGGCGATACCTCATTAGCAAAAGTTAGCTCAAAACCCGCACTTTCCATTCCAATAGCCATTCCACCACAGCCAGCAAATAGCTCAATTTGTTTTCTCACATTACTAATCTACTAAAAGTTTTTTCACATTAACCCTTAAGGGTATAGGATTATCCAGATAAATTGGAAAAGTTTTTTTCAAAGTAAATTTTTTTCTAATTTAACTAACTAAAAGTAATCATGCAAAATAGTTAGTGAGATCAATAAAAAACTCCCTAGACCAAAAGGATGATTTCTTGCAAGGTCCCTTGCAAGGGTGTTGTGTCAAATAGGTAAAGTATGGACACGTTGGAAGTAGTTGGCATCAGTAACCCCCCTATAAAATGCACTGAAAAAAGGTGTTTAATACCCTGGCAGTCAAGAGGTCGAGGGTTCGTTTCCTTCTTCTCCACGATTAAGCGCCCTGACACACATCGGGGTGAAAATATAAAAATCTAACAAGCTTGCTTGATTAGATTTTTTGTTTTTAAGACCGCTGTTCTTCAAGAACAGTGTCAGGGCATTTACAGCACGAGCTTTTGAGGGAACAACTGAAGGTTAATCCCATCCTCTCCACGGGTATTATTCCCAAAAATAATTTTTATTTCTGGGAATATTTTTTTGACTAATAATTCATAAAAATATTTAAGCATCTAAGTTGAAACTTTGTTTCTGAATTAGGGTCTAAGTATAAAAATTACAATCATGAAATTTATT
>JBELIG010000077.1:0-2366 GCA_042091035.1 Sphingobacteriales bacterium
CGTCTAATGAAAGCTTCTTCATTATAACAAGGAATTACAAGGCTGACTTTAGGAAGATTCATAGTCTATGGTTGAAATGAATTATAAAGTGCTATCAATTTTTGTTCTTCACTTTCCCAGCAGAAGTCAGACTTGGCTGCAGATTTCCCATTGGAACCTAAAAGTGAGGCATTTTTTTCATTGGTAAGTAGTTCTTCTATAGCTTCCTTCAAGGCTTTGTGATCTTTAGGGGGGCAAGGTATACCACAGTTGGTTTGATCTAAAAGACCTTTCCATAGATCAAAGTCTGAGACGATCACGGGAACACCCGCGGCCATATACTCAAACATTTTACCGGTATATGCCCGTACATAGTTTGGTAGAGGATGAAGCATAGATAATCCTGCCTTTACCTTTCCAAGGATCTCATAAATCTTCTCTTGGTCGATATAGCCGAGAAACTCCACTTTATTCCAGGAGGGATGTGCCCTACATTTTTTCTCAAAAGACGGTTCATGCCAATTGCCTGCTAAGTAAAATTTTACATCTAAATCGCTTATGGATTCAAGTATATCGTAGATACCACGAGTTTCTGTAAGTGTACCTATATAGCATATAGCTTGCTCCCGCTCTGACCAGGCAACTTCATTTGCCCGTCTCCATTGTGGAAAATTGAAAATTCCTATCGTTTTAGTGTAAGATTCAAAGCGTTCAATCATTGAAGGACTTGCAACTAGACAAGCATCTAATTTGCGACATATCCTAGCCTCAAACTGTTTGTAAACTGCTGCGGCAGTTTTTCTAAAAGCTTTTGGTATATACGCTTTGTTCAGCATCTGAATAGGAACATCCTCATGGGCATCATATATTACGACTTTGCCCCTTTTTTTGAGTTGTTTGGCGAGGAGTAAAAGCTCAGGATCATGCAGGTGATAAATGTCTGCATCTAATTCTATAGCTTTGGTTAGGCAGTAGGTAAGGGCCTTTTTTATTCGATTGAGCCGGTCACTATATTTGAAAGTTAGATTATGAACCTGAACTCCAAATTCATCAGAGGCTTCTCTATTACAAAGTATTAAATGCGTGTCGAATCCTTGTTTTGCAAGCGAAACACATTCTTTAAAATATATGCGATGATCCTTTGCAGGATGCAGTGAACTTATATGGCAAACCTTCATGCTATGCATTTTCGTAAATGTTCAAAAGTTTCTGTTGCTCTCTATCCCAATTGGCTGTCTCTGCGAAATCCTTTATGTCTTTGCTTAAGGTACTTTTATCCAAGCTATCAAAATGTTCTACAGCACCTTTAAGACTATCTTTATTAATCGCATCAATAAAGACAGTAAACGCTTCTTTTAAGAAAGATTTTGGTCCTTTGAGATTTGTAGATATTATAGGCAAACCAGCCATAATATATTCGAAAATCTTATTCCCCAGTGCATAATCATGGCTTTGGTTGGTGTTGATTATTGAGTATATCCCATAATCAGCAGAAGCAGTGTGTTTTAATAATTCTTTTCTGCCAACTGCCTCGTGCATGAAGACATTATTCATTTCTGATGACATGGCTTTTATGGAATCCCAGAGCGATCCATAGCCGAGAAGAACCAAGACAAACTGATCCGGCATATCTTTGAAGGCTTCAATTAATTGCTCACAACCTCTATTCGGCGCAATAACACCTTGGTATAATAGGATTTTTTGATCCGGTCTGATTCCAAACCTTTGACGAAATTTATCCTGATGTCCAAGGGTTTGTTTGTAGGGGAAATTATGAATTACATTAGGTTTTTTGATGTTGTAATGTTCTTTGTATAATTCAGCAATTAGGTCAGTAACTGTAATCATTGCATCTGCTGCTCTTAGGTGTTTTGCTTCCAGCCATGCGATCAATTGACCATATCTCTTTGAGGAGGTATTTTTTTGAAACTCTAACTCATGTGCATCGTAGACTATTTTTATAGAGCTATTGAAAAGTCGTTTTGTCCATACAGCCATTGGTAGCGGAAGCACATCACATACGTGAAAAAAATCAGTTTTTCTGTAGTGCTTTGCTATTAAAAGAAATAACTCCATCCATTTGAATATCTGGAAGAAGATACTTTTTGGAAGCTTACGGCTAAGCAGTGAAAGTCGATGGATTTTTAGTCCTTCTTTAAGCTCTTTTTTTGGAAGATCACCTTCGTGTAGGGCAACTACCTGGACTTCATAGCCAGCATTTTTTAGGCTTAATCCTTCCCTAAGTACGCGATTGTCATGAGTGAAATTGTTGAAAACCAAAATTGTCACTTTCTTCATAAAGGCCTTTTTAATAGAACTACCAAAGCAATAATTTTGCAAAGATAGGCTATTGAATAAGCAATAGATAAGCTTAGTATTAAAAATAT
>JBELIG010000077.1:2466-6420 GCA_042091035.1 Sphingobacteriales bacterium
GTCATTTGTCCATACCATCCAGCTGCTTTTCCAGAGAAAAGTGATTTGATAAGAATAGGAGGTAGGTCATTTGAAGATTTATTCAATAAAGTGGCTGGAACCATTGCTTTTGGAAAGTTGGCATATTCAGTGAAAAGCTGCTTCCTTTTTCTTTTGTCAGAGATTATTCGGAGATCTTTAATTTTTAGGTGTTTAAGGAAATAAACAGCCTGAGAAAGATAGCCAAAGATTAAACTGACCATAAGACCTACTGTTCCCAATTGTGCAAGACCTAATCCTAATCTTGAGAAGTTGGTGACAGTGCTCAATACGATTTTGCCTTTGGTTAGTTTACCAAATGCTTTTTTTCTGTTCAACAAAAAACTTAAGGAAAGTGATGCAGACAAAGAGAATGCTGCGATTGGGGCAATCCAAAGTAGATGAGCAATACTCTCCATATTTATCAATCGAGCAATGTCTGTGCTAAATAACAAGAGTATTGCAAGAACACTGGCATTTACCGTTAAACTAATTAGAATCGCCCCTTGACAAAGGGCGATTGCCTCTTTAGTGGATTTTGGATTTAGGATAGCTAGTTCATATTTTCCACTACTTACTGCACCTAAAATGGATACTATCGCTGCAAAAGAGTAATAGTCACCATATTCCTCAACAGAGTATATACGAGCCAATATTGCTGCTAGAGCAAAGGGTAGTAGCTGTGCAAAAAATGTTCCTGATAATACTTTGGCAACATTTTTATTGAACTCGTTAAATTTTATCATAGAACGAATTTAATCTTAAATTATCTTTTTTGAAGGAATACTTTAATTAGATTTGTTAGGTAAAATTTAAAATATGAATACTCTTGCAAAAGATTTGTCCTTATTTGGTATGCGTTTGATTTTTGGTGGGCTTATGCTTGTAAATCACGGCATCTCAAAATTCAATCGATTAGTGGATTATTTCAATGGGGAAGATGTTGGATTTAGGAGTGTACTGGGTTTGGGAGAGATACCATCTTTATTTCTTGCTGTATTTGCTGAAGTAGGCTGTGCCATCTTATTGATTTTTGGTATTTATACTAAAAAATCCAGTTGGCCGCTAATTGCGACAATGTTTATCGCAGCTTTTGTAGTACACGGACCAGATCCTATCAAGAAAAAAGAAATGGCCTTATTGTATCTAATGGCTTACGTTTTGTTAGCTGTGTTTGGAGGCGGTAAGTTTTCTTTAGATCGTGTTTTATTTAAAAAAAGGTAGAATGAAAAAGCTGATTTTTCTATTGGTTGTTAATCTATTCTTTTGGGGATGTGAGCAAGAAAAACCATCGGATTTAGTTAATTATTCAACCATTCGGGGTAATACAATGGGGACGACTTACTCTATCGTATTTAAAGACGCAGATAAGCAGGCAGAAGCAATAAAAAAAGAGATAGATTCGATCTTGGTCGCTTTAAACCAAGAGGTATCCACCTATATTCCAGCTTCGGTGATCTCTAGAATCAATGAGGATGAATCTTTATCTATTGATCTATTAGCCTTAGTCGAAAACGATAGTTCCTTGTGCGAACATTTTATAAAGAACTTTCAAAAAGCTAAGGCTCTTTATAAGCGTACGGAGACCTATTTAGATCCAACAGTAATGCCACTAGTTAATTATTGGGGATTTGGTTATCAAGGACGAGCAAAGATTGAATCGGTAGACAGCCTTAGAATTAAAGAATTACTAGAACTTGTAGACTTCTCTAAGTTCAAACTTAATGACTACGAGCTTAAACGCTCAAATGGAGCAATGCAATTGGATTTTTCCGCTGTTGCAAAAGGTTATGGTGTAGATCTTGTTGGCATCTATCTTGAAAGTATAGGGGTCAAAGATTACTTGATCGAAATAGGTGGGGAGATGCTAGGATCTGGAAAAAATGCAACGAATGTGTTTTGGAAAGTTGGTATAAATACACCCAAAGAAGGCGCTGCAACAAATGCCTATGATGTGATAGTGTCACTGGAAAACAAAGCCCTTGCTACCTCCGGTAATTACAGGATATTTTATGAGAATGAAGATGGAGCTAGATTTGCTCATATTATAAATCCAAAGTCTGGGTATTCGGAACAAAGTAGATTGTTGAGTGTTTCTGTGTTCGCTCCGGATTGTGCCACTGCAGACGGTTTTGCAACGGGGTTTATGACAATGGGACTGGACCAATCAGTAGAAAAAGTAGAGCAGGTAGATTCTATTGAAGCTGCTTTTATATATGTGAATGATAAAGAGGAGTTGGAGGTAGCTTATAGCTCAGGCCTCAAGGAAGAGATTTTAATGGATAAAACAAAAACTAAAGAATAAATGAAACTCAATCTTACAAAGGATATCTGTTTTTTTGATGTAGAGGCAACGGGTTTGAATATATTAAGAGACCGTATTGTCCAACTTGGTGTTATCAAGATAAAGGCAGATGGTAGTCCTGACGAAACGCTGAATTTGTTGATAAACCCTGGTATGGTTTTTATCTCTCAGGAAGCTTATGAGGTCCATGGAATATCGGCAAAAGACGTATCCAATAAACCTACCTTTGATAAGCTTGCCCAGCAGATTTATGATTTTTTTGGTGATGCTGACCTTGCAGGTTACAATTCTAATAGGTTTGATATTCCAATGCTTATGGAGGAATTTGCACGAGCAGGTGTAGATTTCGATATAGAGTCAAGGCGTTTGATTGATGTTCAGCGTATCTTTTATAAGATGGAGCCTCGTACACTAGCAGCAGCTGTGAAATTCTATTGTAATAAAGAAATTGTGAATGCTCATGATGCTATGGCAGATGTTCAGGCCACAATAGATGTTTTCAAAGGTCAGATTGAGCGATATAAGGATATGGATTACGAAGAAAAGGATGGTACTCTTGTTGAGAAACCTCTGCGTAATGATATGGATTCTATTTATAAGTTCACCAATGACCTCAGTCTAATTGATGTTACAAATCGATTGAAATACAATAATGAAGGAGAAGTTGTGTTTAATTTTGGTAAATATCAGAACCAACGTGTTATTGATGTTATAACTAAGGTAGATCCTAACTATTATCGTTGGATACTTGAAAAGGACTTCTCTGTTCAAGTAAAAAGGACTATAAAGCAGATTAAAGAAACATATGAAAAGCAAAAGGCATAGTTTATTGTTTTTACTGGCATTATCATTATGTCTTTTTGCCTGTGCAGAAGAGGAGGAAGGTTGTCTAGATGTCTATTCAACCAATTTCGACTTTGATGCGGATAAACCTTGTGAAGATTGTTGTGAATCTCCCGTCTTTAATCTTAAAGTCAGTCACTATTGGGATTCATTGAATGTGTTTCGATATAGCAATCTCGTTTTTGAAAATCAGGATAGCACAGATACAATCAGAATTCATCAATTAGGGTTCTTTATATCAGATATAAGACTTCACACATTGGATGATTCTTTAGGGATGGACACCTATGTTGAAGTAGCAAATACATTCGGTAGTAATCTTTTTCTCGAGTCAAGTATAAATTGGATCGATCAAAAGAGCCTTAGTAGCGAAGCATTAGGGATCTTACTCCATAGAGGTGAACAGATTGAATCTGTATCTTTTTGGGTAGGTTTTAATACTGCATATGGAATACCTGATCCCATAGGTCTGGATCCTGTTCATCCGATTTCCATTGAATCTGATAGTTTAAATTGGTCGGAAAACCAAGGACTCTTGTATGGATATATGAATTTTAGCAGACAGGGTAGTCTTGCTGCAGATAGTATGGGCATTGAACTTCTGGCTCCTTCATATGTTAAGATTAATCTTGAATCAGCTGTGACACTCGGTATTGGAGAAGATGTTTCCTTGGACCTTAGATTGTATTATTCGGAATTGTTGGAGTCCTGTAATTTGATTTCTGCCAATAACATGCAATTAAAAATTTGTTTGGAAGAAAATTTTGGAAATTCTTTCCGAGTATTTA
>JBELIG010000077.1:6520-12740 GCA_042091035.1 Sphingobacteriales bacterium
AATAATGCCTTACATGCTCTGTCAGACGTAGAGTTGATAGATTTTAAAGATTCAGCTTCAGAGACTGCAGCGGCTGAAGGAATTACTTTCTCTTATTCGGGCGTCCCTTCTGGTGCTTATAAAGCTATTCGTTTTGATTTTGGCTTGGGATTAGAATATTTAGGAAAAACGCCTGCGGATTATTCTTCAGACGAAGTCCTTGCCCAGTCTGAATTGTTTTGGAATTCTTGGGGTAACTATATTATAGGGAAGCTTGAAGCTCGATTTGATGCTAATAATGATGGTAATTTTCTAGATGAAACCTTTCAATATCATATGGGCGGTGATGATGCATTTAGAACTGTTGAGGCACCCATTGAATTGAATTTGTTAGGAGATGGACTCACTGAGCTTGAGCTATCACTTGATATTAGTGATATTGTTAAGTTAGACAATAGTCTTATTGATCCTGCTGTTTATTCTGAAACGCATACACCTGAGAACAACTGGCTAATAGATGAATTGTTAGATAATATTCAAACCTTATTTACAGCTAATTGATGAAGAAATTTTATTTTTTAGGACTTTTTGCGCTGAGTTTTATTCTATCCTGTAGTCCGGATGATGAACCTGTAGTACCGGGGGAATTTTCTAGTATAATTTATGATCCTCAGACTTATGATATACCGCAGCCAGTAGGATTTTCGAAAATGGCTCAACCAGCCAATAATATAGCTACGGTAGAAGGGGTAGATCTTGGACATTTATTATTCTTTGATCCTATTCTATCTGCAGATAGTACCTTGTCATGTTCGGGATGTCATTTACCAGAGTTTGGGTTTACAGATGGTAATTCAGTAAGCACAGGTATTACAAATATAGCAGGATCTCGAAGTTCAATGTCTCTAATAAATATTGGATATGTCTCTAATGGTTTGTTTTGGGATGGAGGTATAAATAACCTAGAGGCCCAAGCTTTGATGCCTGTGGAAGATCCAATTGAAATGGCAGCCTCATGGCCTGATATCGTTGAGCGAATAAGAACCCATGATGTTTATCCAGAATTATTTCGAAAGGCTTTTGGTATTGAAAGTCGATCCGATATCGATAAGTTTATGGTAGCTAAAGCAATTGCTCAATATGAACGATCTATTGTTTCTGCGAATTCAAGGTATGATCAATATTTGAGTGATGATCCTAATTTTGAATTTGAGGATGAAGAATTTGAAGGTTTACTTATGTTCTTCGACGAGCCAACTGCTGCTGCTGATGCTGAGTGCTTCCATTGTCATGGTGGAGCTAATTTAAGTAGTAATGAGTTTTTTAATAATGGCTTAGATGCCCCGGAAGATTTAGTTGATCTTGGACGAGAGAATATTACCGGTAATGAATTTGATAGGGGGAAGTTTAGGGCTGCAAGCCTGCGTAATTTAGAACTAACTGCGCCTTACATGCATGATGGGAGAATTCTTGATTTAGAGTCAGTGGTTGACTTTTATAGTGATTCAATTCACATATCTGGTAATTTAGACGTTAACCTCTCCGAACCTATCAATCTAAACGAGGAAGAAAAAGGATATTTATTAGCATTTCTAAGAATGCTAACGGATACATCTTATTTGTCAGATCCTCATTTTCTAAATCCTTTTGAATAAAAGTTAACAAATATTATATAATAATAATATATATATTGTAGCTGTGTAATTGGATTACTTAATATTCAATTTTACAGTTCAAATTAATTAGGAATATTGAAGGCATAGTCTTGCGAGGCTATGCCTTTTTTGTACTGTAATAATTAATATTTTATTATATTGCATTTGTCAACGTATAACACCTGCCCAGTATTAAAATTACATATGTTCGTATAGCATATGAACTTTATTTGTTTACATTTTCATAATCCCTCTTTATGATACTCATGAACTATAAACTAAGGCACTGGGCCCTAATCTTACTATTTGTCCCTTTTTGGACGGTCTCCATTTTCGCACAACTGAATCTGACACTTGAGTCCAATTTTATGGGTTGTGCTTCAAGCTCTTCAGGTTTTATTAATTTATCTGTGCAAGGAGGCGATGGCAATTATTCCTACTCATGGAGTAATGGAGCAACGAATCAGGATCTGAGCTTTGTACCTGCTGGAGTTTATTCTGTAACAGTTATAGATGGTGCTGGACTTCAGCAAACTGCTTCAAGCGAAATCATGGAGCCTCCAACAATGTTTATTGATGATCTATCAGTAGACTTCAATTGTATTGACTCTGCATTAGTTACTTTGACAATAGATGGAGGGAATCCTCCCTATGACATTCAGTGGTCTAATGGAGCTACTGGTCTCCAAAATATGCTGCCATCTGGAAATTTTGCAGTCTCTGTATATGACGACTTTGGTTGTGCTGTATATGCGGCAAATGAAGTTCCAGATAGTTTCTATGTAGACCTAATCGTATTTGATGAGACGTGTAATATGGAGTGTGATGGGAGTATTTTTACTTCCGTAAATGGTGGAAGTGGACCCTATGTTTTTGACTGGGAGCATGGAGCTGACAGCTCTTATATTTTTCCATTACATTCGGATACTTTTGTGGTGACAGTAACGGAAGGTTCTGGCTGTGAAGCATTTGGGGTAGGTGTTGTTAGTTCGCCTGATCCGATTCTTATTGAGTTTAGTGCTGATTCCTTATTATGTGGGGGGGTAGATATTGGGAGTGTCAATGCACAGGTAAGTGGAGGGTTTCAACCTTATACCTACCTGTGGTCTACAGGAGATACATTGCCAACAGTAACTGATTTTCCAATAGACTCCATGCTAAGCTTACTCGTAATTGATTCTACAGGTTGTATTTCTCGAGATACCTTCTTCCATTATCAGTATGATACGATTTTAGTCGAAATGAATATTTTCCCAGATGACTGTGGTGGAGAACCAGATGGTTTAATCTTTCTTGATATATCTGGTGGAGAAGGACCATTTTCTTTTGATTGGTCAAATAATGCGACAAGTGGATTTATTTTTGATGTTGAGGCTGGGGACTATAGTGTCACAGTTACTAATGGGGAAGGGTGTATTGGTGTAGCTTCTGGAACTGTTGAACTTGTTAATTCTCCTTTAGATGCATTTGTTATTTCAAATCCCCCAAGTGAATGTCTAGCTGAGGACGGTCAAATAGTTGTATCAATGAGTGGTGGAGTAGGACCGTATACCTATAATTGGTCTACTGGAGCAACAAGTAATATTCTTTCAAATTTAGCGCAGGGCATTTATACAGTTACTATATCTGATCCATTGAACTGTCCAATAATAGAGGAGATAGATTTGAATGTCTACAGTGCGCTGGATGTTTCGATTTCTGGAGATGAAAATATCTGTGAGGCAGGAGATTCAATATTTCTTGAAGCATCTATCTTAAGCGGAATACCTCCATTTACATATTCTTGGAATACGGGTGATACAAGTTTAGGGATTTGGGTCTCTGAAGCAGGAACCTATGTTTTCAATCTTGAAGATTCATTGGGATGTTTTGGAAAGGATGTTGTGGAGATTCAGGATGGAAGCAATTTAAGCGTTGAAATAGGCTTGGTTCAAGCATCCTGTGCAAATAGTATTGATGGTATTGCTTGGGTGAATGTATATTTTGAAACGGGAAGTTATACTGTTACTTGGAGTACAGGTGACACGGGTGATGTACTTGAGGGTTTAAGCCCTGGGATCTACTCCGTAACCGTTATTGACGAAACCAATTGTCCGGTAACAATAGACTTTGAAATAACAGGATCTGATCCTATACTTTTTGATGTTCAATCAACAGATGTACTGTGCAACGGAGATTCTACAGGAAGTGCTTTAGTTGATATTTTGACTCCCGGTGTAACAATAGAGTGGGACAATGGACTTACTACTCCGTTTCTAGTGGACTTAAGTGGCGGAAATTATTCTTTTACACTTACAGATACATTGGGATGTACACTGGATTCTACCATTGTTATTCATGAACCTGAAGCATTAATTTTAAACACTGAAGTTATAAATATTGACTGTGATAATGTGGATGGGCAGATTAGTGTTAGCCCGTTTGGGGGTGTAGGTCCATACCAATACAGTTGGTCTTCTGGTCAGACAGACAGTTTGCTAACAGGTTTGGATGCAGGAATTTATTCAGTGACTGTGACTGATGCTAACCTTTGTGAAGCGTATGCAGTTTTGGAGCTTATAGAATTTTCATTGATTGATATCAATGTTATTCACGATTATCATTCTTGTTTTTATGATTCAGTTGCAATAGCTTCTGCAATTGTAGCAGGTGGCTCAGGAAACTACAGCTATAGTTGGTCAACGGGAGAAACTACTCAGCAGATTGAAAACTTGACCGGTGGGGATTATGCATTGACTGTATGTGACGATTTAGGCTGTTGTGCCGCTGAGGCATTTACCATCATCGATTCAGATAGTATTAATGCCGTAATCGAAGTTTTTGCACCCAGCTGCGAACAATCAACGGATGGCTATGCAATTGTTACCGTTTTAGGAGGTGTTCCTGGTTCCGGTTATAGCTATACTTGGTCTGATGGAGGTTCATTATCTGAACAATCAGGACCTTTAGCCTCTGGGAACTATAGCGTGACAATAGTAGATAGTTTATTGTGTTCAGTTGTCTTGGATTTTGAAATCCCGAATGCACCTAACTATAATTATGAGTTTTTAACTGAATCAATAGATTGTCCAGGAGAACCTACTGGTTCAATTACAATTATAACAGATCCTGCCTATCCTAATTCTGAGGTAGTTTGGGATAATGGTTTTACAGGCCCTACTCTTGCAGATCTGGATACAGGAGGTGAATACGGGTTTTTAATTTATTATAATACCAACTGTGTTTATGAAGGCTCAGTTGTATTAGACGCTCCAGATCCATTAGTTTTGGATGAAGTGTTAATTACAAACGTTTTGTGTGCCGGAGACCTCGGTAGTATACTTGTTCAAGTATCTGGAGGGACAGAACCTTATTCTTTCGACTGGGGGTTTGGAACGGATACTTCGTTTGTTGAAAATCTTGAAATAGGTTGGTATTCAGTTACTGTTTTAGATGCAAATGAATGTTTTTTAGTTGACTCTTTTGAAATTCAGTTAGAAGGAGATTTTACAGTAGAGGCTGAGATTGAGGAGTTAGACTGCTTTGGATCTTTAAGTGGAAGTATCTCATTAGTAGTAGAAGGAGGCCTTGCTCCGTACTCGTTTCTTTGGAATACGGGTAGTTTAGAAAACTCTATAAGTAATATAGGTGCTGGTATATATACGGTTACTGTTTGTGATGCAAATGATTGTTGTTCAGAGGAATCCTTTGAAATAGAAGAGCCCCTGTCTATTAATGTGGACGAAATAGTAGTAGAGTACCCTTGTTTCTCCTCATCGAATGGCTCTATAGATTTAATAATATCTGGAGGAGTTTCTCCATATACCGTTCAATGGTCCAATGGATTAACTGGGTCTTATATTACAGGTTTACCTGCAGGTTCTTACGAGTATACCATTATTGACTTGAATGGTTGTGCAATTGACGGTGTGATTGAATTAGATGAAATCGAAGAAATAGAGTTGGAGACGTATGTAGATCAAAGTTGTTTTGAAGGATTTACGGGTTCAATAAGCATAGAGGTTGTTTCAGGAGTCGGACCATTTACTATTCAATGGGATTCAGGTCAAACATCATTTGAAATTGATGGACTTCAATCCGGAGAGTATTTCTTCACTATCACAGATAGTAATAATTGCCTATTAGAAGGCAGTGTATTAGTTGGCGAGGAAGATTTGTTGGAATGCGAAATCGAAATAGTAGAACCCATATCAGAATGTGAAGGATTAGATGGTTCTATAGTGGTATTATTGCCGGAGCCCGATATGCTAATGAATTGGAATACGGGTGATACCACTGCTTTACTTTCTAATTTAGGTACTGGTTTGTATGAAGTAGTTTTAAGCACAGCTGATAATTGTAAGTACAGCTGTTCTGTAAATCTATCTGCTCCAAATAGTTTAGGCGATTTTATCTGGTATGATGTCGATAGCGATGGACTGCAAAGTTCAGGAGAGCCAGGCTTGGAGGGTGTTTCTGTTTTACTGTTTGATTCAGCAAACCAACAAGTCTCACAGACTAGTACAGATTTAAATGGATACTATAATTTCAATGATTTACCAGATGGGGACTATTATATTCAAGTTCAAGATACAATAGCAGAGCTT
>JBELIG010000078.1:0-2030 GCA_042091035.1 Sphingobacteriales bacterium
TGTCCCAGTGAACAGATCTTACCTGCATCCATCAGATAACCGAAGAGGTTCTCATTGCGGATAGCAGCCTGTTGAAGATCCTTCAGAGCCTGCTCTGCTTGAGTAGCTTTGCAAGTCTTCAGATTCTCTACTGTGCGGATCTGATCCTGTTTCTCATCCTCGGTAGCACGGATAACTTCATCCGGAATGACTGTCGGTGATCCATCCTTGTTTAGGAAGGTATTCACACCGATGATTGGATAGTCTCCGTTGTGCTTTAAGGTCTCGTAGTATAGAGACTCTTCCTGTATCTTTCCACGCTGATACATAGTCTCCATAGCTCCAAGTACCCCACCACGCTCGGTGATGCGATCAAACTCAGTCAATACCGCTTCTTCAACCAGGTCAGTCAGCTCTTCAATGATGAATGAACCTTGTAAGGTATTCTCATTCTTCGCCAATCCAAGCTCGTGGTTGATGATCATCTGAATCGCCACTGCACGTCTTACAGATTCCTCCGTAGGAGTCGTGATGGCCTCATCGTAGGCATTTGTATGTAGTGAATTACAGTTGTCATAGATTGCATAAAGTGCCTGCAAGGTTGTTCGGATGTCGTTGAACGAAATCTCCTGTGCGTGCAGGGAACGACCGGAAGTCTGAATATGATACTTCAGCTTCTGTGAACGGTCATTACCGCCATACTTATGCTTGATTGCTTTTGCCCAAATCCTTCTTGCCACACGACCGATAACCGCATATTCCGGATCTACTCCATTAGAGAAGAAGAAGGAAAGGTTTGGTGCAAAGGCATTGATATCCATACCTCTGGATAAGTAGTATTCTACAAAGGTGAATCCATTAGACAAGGTAAAGGCCAACTGCGTGATTGGGTTTGCACCCGCCTCTGCAATATGGTAACCTGAAATCGATACCGAGTAGAAGTTTCTAACATTGTTGTGGATAAAGTACTCTTGTACATCTCCCATCAACTTCAAAGAGAATTCCGTAGAGAAGATACAGGTGTTCTGTGCCTGATCCTCCTTCAGGATATCCGCCTGAACGGTACCACGAACAGAAGACAAAGCCTTTAGTCTGCATTGCTCATAAGCATCTGCCTCCAGGATCAAATCTCCTGTAAGCCCTAAAAGCATCAAGCCAAGCTGATCATTATTGTCAGGAATCGCTCCTTTATAGGAAGGTCTTTCCAGACCCTTATCATCGTATAGTTCTTTTTTCTTCGCTTCTACCTTTGCTTCCAGTCCATGCTCCTTGATATACAGCTCACATTGCTGATCAATAGCCGCATTCATGAAAAAGGCACAAAGCGTAGCTGCCGGTCCATTGATCGTCATAGATACAGAAGTCGTCGGTGCACAGAGGTCAAAACCTGAGTACAACTTCTTCGCATCATCCAAACAACAGATACTCACCCCAGAGTTACCCACCTTACCATATATATCAGGCCTAGGTGCAGGATCTTCCCCATATAATGTAACGGAATCAAATGCTGTTGATAAACGAGCTGCTGGCATATCTGAAGACAGGTAGTGGAAACGCGTATTGGTACGCTCTGGTCCACCCTCTCCGGCAAACATCCTCGTTGGATCTTCCCCTTTACGCTTGAATGGGAATACACCCGCCGTGTAAGGGAATTCACCAGGTACATTTTCCTGCAAACACCACATCAGTATTTCTCCCCAGTCTTTATACCTTGGAAGTACTACTCTTGGAATTTTTGACTGAGAAAGAGACTTTGTAAACGTTGGAACGCGAATCTCTTTGTTTCTTACTTTATAGATAAATTCATCCGCAGAATAAGCGGCTTTCTTTTCTTCCCAAGCTGCCAATAAACGCTTGCTATCTCCATCCAGATCCAGCTCCAAGGAAGCTTGCTCTTTCTTTAAGTGCTCAATGGTATTTGTAAGTTCTGGGCTTTGCTCTCTTGATGTTAATAACTCAATAGTCTGCTCCAAACCAAACAACTTACGTGCAATTCCTACCTGCTTTTCCACACGTTCGTCATAAGCTCTGTTGTTCTCAGAGATTTCTGA
>JBELIG010000078.1:2130-12733 GCA_042091035.1 Sphingobacteriales bacterium
CCACGCTTATCAAACTTATTCAAGGCAATGATGTCAGCAAAGTCAAGCATGTCTATCTTCTCCAACTGCGTTGCTGCTCCATACTCAGGAGTCATCACATACAAAGACATATCTGAATGATCAATGATCTCCGTATCAGACTGTCCGATACCGGAAGTCTCCAGAATAATTAGATCATAATTCGCTGACTTTATAATATCTACAGCACTTTGAACGTGCTTTGATAGGGCAAGATTCGACTGGCGCGTTGCCAGTGAACGCATAAATACGCGTTCATCCCTTGCTGAATTCATTCGTATTCTATCCCCCAAAAGGGCACCTCCTGTCTTACGCTTAGATGGATCTACTGAAATAACGCCGATCTGCTTCTCTGGAAAATCCATCAAAAATCGTCTAATCAGTTCATCAACCAAGCTGGACTTACCGGCACCTCCAGTACCTGTAATTCCTAAGACTGGCACATTCAATGTTTCAACCTTCTTTCTTAAACCCTCCATCCAACTTTCACTCGCTTCAGGAAAGTTCTCAACAGCAGAAATAAGCTGAGCTAATGCAGTTGAATTCTTTTCCTCTATAGTGGATAAGTCTGCTTTTTGATTCACTCCAACTGGAAAATCACAGTTTTCCAAGACATGGTTAATCATTCCCTGCAAACCCATGTCACGACCATCATCCGGAGAATATATTCTGGTGATCCCATGATCGTGAAGTTCTTTAATTTCCGAAGGAAGAATAGTACCTCCTCCTCCTCCGAAGATCTTTATATGATCTGCGCCTGCCTCTTTCAACAGGTCATACATGTACTTGAAAAATTCGTTGTGCCCTCCCTGATAGGAAGTGATTGCTATACCTTGAACATCCTCTTGAATAGCAGTTTTTACGATCTCTTGAACAGATCGATTATGTCCTAAGTGGATAATCTCCGCACCAGAACTCTGCATCACACGACGCATAATATTGATTGCTGCATCATGACCATCGAAAAGGGAAGCGGCGGTCACAATTCTGATTTTATTCTTTGGTTGGTATACTAACGCTTTGTTCATAAAAGACTTAATTTTGGTTAGAGCGTTTAACTATGTCACAAAAATACTAAATATTATCGTTCTTCAACGAATACTTATTTAATTGTCCTTGTAAAGGAAAAGTAAAAGTTAGCTTACCAAGATCATGAAAACAAGATTCATCCATAGCCTATTCCGTGAAAGTTCTTTCGAACTTAGTTTTCGCACTGTGGATAAGGTTATTAAGTATGATGAACATCCATTCTATAGACAGTTTACATCCACTGGCCTTAAGGCAATAGATTTTTTGTTCCTTGAAAAGGATCACTTGGTTTTCGTCGAATTAAAAAACTATGGGCAGTATGCCCCTAAGGACGACTATCCTGATGCCGCAGAACTAGCCGAAACACTAAAAGCTAAATACAAGGGATCACATACTGGAGTAAACGCTATTTGCTCCTATTACAGACAGCGACAGCCAGGTAAGACAATTTTCAAACTATTGGATAAACTTCCTTTGGCCTTTCAACAAAGACATCCGTGGTATTTGAAATCAAAAGCTTTCTTTGGCAATAGAATACTCTTCTTGCTCATTATTGGTTTTCCAAAGACAGAACTAGAATCTGTGAAATCAGCCTATTGTCAGACACTAAAAGAGGTCTGGAGTAATTACCTAAATATTCCTATGGAGATCATAGTGGAAGATTCGGAAGAAGACTTTGAGGGCTTAGACCTTAAAATACTTACTTAAAGCATGCCTTGAACTTTGATAAGGCTTCTTGATTAGCAGGGTTTCTTTCTAAGTTATCAATCGTCTCTTCATATTCTCGCTTACTTAGATTCAAACTGATTGGCACCTTTACTTTTTCCTCTGCACTGGTACAGACAAAGCTGATGTGTTCCAACATATCCTCCCCCAACAGTTCGTGTAAAAAACCGATATAATTATCGTTCTCATAATTCTGCAAACGAACAATATCGCCCGCCAGAGCTAAAGGATTGAGCAAACCATCGAGAACACCTTCTTTTTCCAATGAACTAATTTTTTCATCCCGAGCAAAGGCTCTCAATTCCACAATCACAACTCCAGAAGTATGTTCCTTGATCCAATCTTCAAAAACATGAATAAAACGCGCTGTTGCCTTAAGGCCAAAGTTGTCTCTCAGACCGGCATCCAAAACTTGTATACCCGGCTCTGAAGGTAAGTTCACATTTGGCAATACATAGGGAAAAGAGGCATTCATGCGCAAGGCAGAAGAGTACCTTAGATTTGATGCATTTTGTTCCTTGAAGATCAATCCAAAATCAACACCATCGTAGTTCACAGGTAAATTCTTTTCCCAGTATATAGGATTCGCCATCATGTAAGAAACCCCTATAGAAGACACATAAAGGGATCTTCCATCATTTACAATAGAAGGGTTTGTTAGTAAAACTGGAAGTTGTGCAGAATCTTCCAAGGTTTTAAAATAACTCAGCGGCACGTCAAAAATATTGTTTGTGCCATCATTCAGCCTTTTTTCAAAAGCATATGCACGATCCAAGGGTTGCTTCTCACCATTGACTTCTCGCTTTGCCAATGGCATAAATAAATCTGTAGAAACATAGGTAAACAAAACTGCATTCAATAGATCTTCTCTGAGGTCCTCCAGATATTCTGGATTTTGAAGGTCTATGGAAGGGTCTTGCATGGATTGATTATAAAGTCCCCTGAAATAAGCCTGACCAAACATTCCACCAGATGCGCCAAGCATTAGGGCCGTTTGATCCATCAATGGCCTATCTGTCATCTCCTCCAATGCTTGCAATACCTTAAAGGTCCACACCGCAGACTTCAATCCTCCACCAGATGAACTAAAAATCAGCAATTTGGGCTTCTCGGTTCCCTGACTATTTTTGGATTTCCATTGATCTAGTATATTTATAGTTGCCTGTTTATCTTTTTGGAATTGATCGAAGGTAGCTGTGCGTTCAAAATTATCTAATGAGTAGTCCGCTTTTGTGCTATAATCAATACCATAGGCGACTGCCAAATGATTGAATACCTCCTGTTTGCTCAACTGATTCCACAGCACTAAAAAAAGAATGAATGCTAATGTACGCCATCTCGAAAACCAGTAGGTCATGGCCCCAAACAAAGAGATCAATAATGAAAAAAGAAGTAGACTACTCGATGCTGCTGGAATCTGAAAAAGAGGATTTTCTGCAAATATTCCAGAGAAGAAAAGCACCAGAATACTCAAAAGCTGAAAGCTGATAATATTAGAATGGTTGTGTCTGAATATCTTTAACATTTCCTCTTCTGAATAATGCTGTACATCTCTTACCGGCCTTACTTTTCCTCGTTCTGTGACGAAAAAATCTACCTGTGGCTGTGCCTTTCCTTCTTTAAAATTTCGAAAAACCTGCTCTAAGCGATTGCGCTCTTTTTTAGTAGATTCTACTTTCTTTTGAATATTTCGCAGCAGTTTGATCTCCCGATTTAAGTCTTTATTGGTATATCTAAAGTACAAGGTCAAAAGACCCAGGATGAGTAAATTACCCACCAATAAACCAAGGATATCAATAAATATATCCGCTCCACTGCTCAATTCCATCTGTTTATCAAAGTCCCAAATCGCATAGATATAGACAAGAAGAAACACAAAAGGGAAGAAGAAGTTATTAAAGCTAAACTTTATGAATGGTCTTTCTAATGTTGCTAAAAAAGGAAAGCGATGAGAGTGCAGAATATAGGTTGTCAGATTCCAGTTTATGGTCATCCATCCTAAGGATACCCCGATCAACAAAAAGCTCAAAAAGCCTGCATTATCGAGGTATAAAGGCTTCAGAAACAAATAATGAAAGCCATAGGTTTTACCAACCTGACCAAAGACCAGCATTATCAAAAATGCATAGATAGACAGCAACAACAAATTATGTTGTAAATGAGCCAGGCCCAATTGAAAGGGAAAGGATCTATAGATCCCCTGTAGGGTTGTCTTAATTTTAGTCATTGGTCAGGTCAGTCTTATGCCTGTTATTTATCTGCAAATATCTCTTCTAGTTTTTTCTCTAAAGCTGGTCCTCTCAATTTCAATGCAAGGATATTTCCTTCCTCATCAATCAACACGGTATGTGGTATTGAGGATACGCCGTACATCTTACCAACCACATTGCTCCATCCCTTAAGATCTGAAACTTGCGGCCAAGTCAAGCCATCTTTTTCAATAGCTCCCAACCATCTTCCTTTGTCTTTATCCAAGCTGATTCCCAATATCTCAAAGCCTTTATCCTTGTATTTATCATAGACCTTTACAACATTTGGATTCTCTCTGCGACAAGGGCCACACCAAGATGCCCAGAAATCAAGTAAAACAACCTTTCCTTTAAGATCCTCTAAGCTGATTGGATTTCCTTCAGGGTCATTCTGTGAAAACAAAGGAGCAGCTCCACCAATTCGGTAGGCATCCATTCGTTTAATCTTTGCCTCAAGCATAGATCTTATTTCCGGCTTAATGGTTTTGAATTCTTCTAAAAAGCTTTTCGCAAAAACAGAGTAATTGCCGTGCTTCTTCTCCTCTAAACCTGCGAGAATCCCCCCGTAAGCAAGAACTTTTGCCTGTCCATTTGTCGCTCGGAAAAGCTGAGATTTGATAGCATTTTCGTGATCCTCAGTGGTCAGGGTATACGAAGAAACGAAGGTTGAAAACTCTTTAAATGCTTCATAGAGCCATGAATTGTTATACACATTCGGATTATTAAAGTCTATGCCCTCAAATCGCTTATTCACATAATGTAGAAGCTCATTATTGAAGGTCTCAGGGTCTGCCTGAAAAGTCTGGTAGGTCATGATATCATAACAAGATCCAAAAAATGGTTTGATGGTAGCAAAACTGTCTCTCAGTTCTTTCTCATCAACTGCGATGCGCTCAAATATTTGACCTATACTTTCTGCTTGTTCTGGATTGCTTCTTACACTATGCCACTTTTTAACCATATTGTCACGCTTCTTATTGATGTCGCGCAAGGCTTTAGTAGCGATGGTATATTGTCCATTCAAACTATTCCTGTCAAACCTTAGTGCCCTAAATGATTGCTGAGTCAACAACATATTTTCATCAGATCCTGGCTCCAGTATTATAGGCTTCATGTTTCTTGTATCCGTTCCTACATAGAAAAATCGAACGGACGAAAGCTCTACCTCCACTCTAGCCATACTATCTACAACAGGAACATTGGCCAATTCCTCAAAGGAAAAACCATTGAACTGCATGACCTTAAATGACTGCACTGCACTGTTCTCAAATTTTATGGTCAATGCCGCCATAGATTTCTCAGCAGTATCTTGAGCCACAAGAACGGTTGAGCTTATTAATACAAATAGGAAACTGAATAAACGCATTACTATTAGTTATTTATTTTGTTTAAAAATTCTTCCTCGGTCCATATTTCCACAGTACCAAGGGCAGTAGCTTTTTTTAATTTGGAACCAGCCTTCTCACCGACTACAAGGATGTCTAAGTTGGAACTTACCGCAGATATATTTTTTGCACCTGCAGCTGTAGCCATTTCTTGAGCTTGCTTTCGACCTACTACCAATAATTTACCTGTAAACAAGATAGTCTTACCAACGAGCGGGGCATTTGCATCCACTATCTTCGGCCTATCCTCCTCTGTCTGCTTTAGATTTACACCCAGTGCTTCCAGCTGTTCAAGCAAAGCTATATTTTTTTCAACTGCAAAAAAGGTAATAATATTTTCAGCAACAATTGGTCCTACATCTTTTATATTGATAAAATCTTCAAGTTTCCAATCTTTTAAGTCAAGTACATGGCTTATTTCTGCAGCAATCAGCTTACTTACCTTTTTCCCAAGATGATGTATACTCAACGAATGTAGCAGTCGATGTATTGGATTTTGCTTGGCTTTATCAATTGCGAGCTGCAATTTGTTGACTGATTTATCACCAAAGCCTTCCAATGTTTTGATCTTTTCATAATCCAGATTATATACATCCTCTATCGTTTGAATCCAGCCCAGGTCATAAAACTTCTCCACAATAGTCTTTCCAAAACCATCTATATCCATTGCCGTTTTTGAAACGTGGAAAATAATCCGCTGCAGTGTTTGTTCTCCACAAACACAGTTGGGGCATCTCCAAGCAGCTTCTCCTTCTTCCTTGATCAAATCAACAGGCTGATCTGTGTCATTGACTGGGCACACCTTCGGAAATTCAACTTTCACCTCAGAGCCATCTCTTGCATCCTCTATTGCCTTTACAATATATGGAATAACATCTCCTGCTCGCTCTACCAGCACAGTATCACCAAAATGCAAGTCCTTGGATAAAATAAAATCTTCATTGTGCAGAGAAACAGAACTAATGGTCACACCTGCTAAAAAAACAGGCTCAAGCTTTGCAACTGGAGTTACAGACCCAACCTTCCCAACTTGATATTCTATATCTCTTAAGATCGTAGTCCCCTGCTTAGCCTTGAATTTGTAGGCTATAGCCCATCTTGGATGGTGCGCAGTAAAGCCACATTTGTCCTGAATAGACTTAGAATTGACCTTGATCACCATACCATCAATCTCATAAGGGTAAGACTCTCTCTTGGCTTCCCATTCTTCACAGAATCTAGCAACTTCCGTGATATTAGAGCACAACTTTGAAACGTCCATAGGTACCTTAAAACCCAAATCATCCAGCAGTTCAATTGCTGAAAAATGGGTTTCAAATTTATTCAATACTGCTGCCCCCTCCACATTGGAAGCATAGCCCAATTGATAGATAAAGGCATCCATTCCCCGCTGGGAGGCTTCTTTAGGATCTTTCATGCGCAGGCCACCAGTTGCTGCATTCCTTGGGTTCGCAAAAAGTGCTAAACCTTTCTTAGCACGTTCTTTATTTATGCGGTCAAAATTATCTTTACGAATGAGCACCTCTCCACGCAACTCGGCTTTATGAATACCACGCTCTGAAAAGGGTGCAGTAAGCGGTATGGAGCGCATCACTCTTGCATTTGGGGTCATCTCTTCCCCTTGAGTTCCGTTGCCTCGGGTTGCTCCACGAACCAGTTTATCGCCTTCGTATACTAGGGCAACAGAACCTCCGTCAAACTTTGGCTCTACAACATATTCTATATCTTCACCTTCTGGAATAAGGGCCAATTTGCGGATTTGCTCGTCAAAATCATTCAGGTCTTCAGCATTATATGAATTCGCCAAGGATAGCATAGGAACTAAATGCTCCACCGTTTCAAAATCAGGACTTAAATCGGAGCCAACTCGCTGGGTGGGTGAGTCCGGATTGATCTGATCAGGATATTCTTGTTCCAGACGCTCCAGAAGTTTGTACAACTGATCATACTCGTAATCAGATACAACCGGTTGATTATTCACATAATAGCACCATTCATGAAATCGCATTAAATCTGCAAGTTCCGAGACTGAATCAGCAGCGTAATTCGTTTGTGCATTTGAGAGATAAGTTTTTGTTTTTGCCAGCAAACTGGACGTATCTGATTTTTTGAACATTCGAACAAATTCAATTTAAAAAAATGGGCTCTAGACCTTTTTGTAACAATAATTGATCACTAATCACTCAATTAAAGGTCATTTTTTTATTCATCTGACTCAATATAAGCACAAAAAGGGGCTTGTCTTTTATATCTTTAACGCTGAAATCCAAAAATAGGACTTTTACGAAAGTCAAGGCCTTTATAAACAACAAACTTTTATGGAAAATTTACAGGGAATTATTGAACGCGCCTGGGAAGACAGAACACTTCTGCAACAAGAAGAAACACAAGACGCCATTCGTAGTGTGATCGCAAAACTTGAAATTGGCGAACTGAGAGTTGCACAGCCTGAAGGTTCTGACTGGAAAGTAAATGAGTGGGTAAAAAAAGCAGTTGTTCTTTATTTCCCTATCCAAAAAATGGAAACCATAGAAGTAGGACCTTTTGAATTCCACGATAAGATTCCTTTAAAAAAGAATTATGCTAAACTCGGTGTCCGAGTAGTACCACATGCTATTGCAAGAGCAGGTTCATTCTTGGAGAAAGGAGTAATCATGATGCCTAGTTACGTAAATATTGGTGCCTGGGTAGGATCTGGAACTATGGTTGACACTTGGGCTACAGTTGGCTCTTGTGCTCAGATCGGCAGAAATGTGCACCTAAGTGGAGGTGTGGGAATTGGAGGTGTTCTAGAACCACTTCAAGCTACACCAACAATCATAGAAGACGATTGCTTTATAGGTTCAAGATGCATCGTTGTAGAGGGAGTACGCATTAAAAAAGAAGCAGTACTAGGTGCAAATGTTGTACTTACTCAATCCACTAAGATCATAGATGTTACGGGTCCTGAGGAGGTTGTTTACACTGGTGAAGTTCCAGCTCGTTCTGTTGTGATTCCTGGAACCTACACTAAAAAATTTCCAGCAGGAGAGTATCAGGTAGCCTGTGCGCTGATTATTGGAAAACGTAAAGAAAGTACAGATAAAAAAGTATCTCTTAATAATGCATTGAGAGAACATAATGTAGCAGTATAAACACAAAACACTATGCAATTCAATCTTAAACACTTACTGTACCTTATTCCCACATTGCTCCTAGCATCCTGTGAGAAAAAGGCTGCAGATGAAGCAGCACAGGTATCAAATTCGGAGGTGCCGAATACCTTCAAAACGATCAATGCATTGATCGAACAGCAACCAGACAATCCGGACTTATATTATGTCCGTGGAGAATATTTTTATGAAATGAATGGCTTCGACGAAGCCATAGCAGATTATAACAAAGCCATTCAGCTGGACTCTGCCCAAAGCAGATATTGGCATAGTCTATCCAATGTTTATCTGGACTATTACAGGGAAAAAAGTGCATTGCAAACTATGGAGATGGCCTCGTTTCTATTTCCTGATAGTATCATTACACAGCTTAAACTTGCAGAGACATACTTAATCCTTAAAAATCATGAAAAGGCTTTGAATGTAGTGTCTAAAGTTAAAAACTACAATCCCAACAACGATGAAGTCCACTATCTGGCGGGATTAATCTTTGCAGACAATGGAGAGCTTGACATGGCGATAAGCAATATGCAAACTTGTGTGGAGCTGAACTCAAGACACATTGAAGCTTGGTATGAGTTGGGAAATCTTTGGAATATTAAAGGTTCTGGAAATGACCCAATTCTATATTACGATAATGCACTTAGGGTGGACTCTATGTATACAGATGCCTTATTCAGTAAGGCGCAGACTCTATACAAGCAAGGTAAATTTGGTCCTTGTATTGATACCTATAATTCGATGGGACGTATGTTTCCATCTGATGAAAGTTCATTCTTCAACGCAGGTATAGTGATGGTTGAGCTGAATGATTATAAGAATGCATGGGACAAGTTCAATATCTGTGTAGAATTGAATCCTGCCTTAGTTCAGGCTTATTATTACAGAGGACTTTGTGACCTAGAGATGGGAAATACTGCTGCTGGTAAAGCAGATTTGGAACAGGCATTACGCTTTGATCCTGATTATGAAAAAGCAAAACTCTTATTGAGTAACGTACAATAAAAAAAGAGGCTGAAATTCAGCCTCTTTTTTTATCCCCAATCATCTTCATCTTCCTCCTCTTCTTCCTCGTTAAACTCATCTGGATCGTTGATATCTATTCCTTGATTTATTCGCTGATATTCTTCACAGTCCAATTCGATACCTATATCTCCCTGCGGCACTTCAAACTTAGCATCAACACCAAACCCAGGCAAAGAATCCTTTTCAATAAGTTCAAGAACTTTCCCAAAATAAGGTCTTGCCATTCTTGAACCTTGTCCATCACCTATAGTTGTAAAACGAATCCATCGGTCATCACCTCCAACCCAGGTACCGATTACCAGATTAGGCGTTATTCCCATAAACCAACCATCAGTATAATCGTTAGTAGTTCCGGTCTTACCTCCCAACTGAGTTTTTAATTTATGCTGATATTGAACAGTACCTTCTGCTGCATACCGAAGCATCTCTACCATTACATAATTCTTATTTTCAGCAATTGCCTGCTGTGGAATGGACTGATCTGAATAAATAACCTTACCGTTCATATCTTCTATCTTCAGTAAGTAAATTGGCTTTGTATATTGTCCTTTATTTGCAAAGGCAGTATATGCTCCTGACATATCCATCACCGATAGATCTGAAGCTCCTAAACAAATGGAAGGTGAACGCGGAATCTTATCAGATTGAATACCCAATTGATTGACAAGGTTTACGACTAGATCAACATTACCGAGTTTTTTCATCAAGTTTACTGAAACCGTATTCAAAGATTTTTTCAGTCCATCCTTAAGGGAAATTAGCTCTCCAGAATATTTCCCATCAGAGTTTGCTGGTGTCCAAGGCTCTAATAAACCAAATTGCCCTTCCTCAGGGAAGATAGTTTGCGCTCGATCGTAGACCTCCAAGCAAGGAGAAATACTTAAGTTATCAATCGCTGTTGCATAAATAAAGGGCTTAAAGGTAGAACCAACCTGTCTGTCAGAAGTTACATGATCGTACTTGAAGTACCTGTAATTAATACCTCCAATCCATCCTTTCACATATCCTGACTTAGGAT
>JBELIG010000079.1:0-12650 GCA_042091035.1 Sphingobacteriales bacterium
GATCTTTCATTTCAAATAAGATAAAATCTTCCATATTGTTCGTTGAATCTATTTTTGAATAAAATTAACTAAAGAGTTAAATAAAATTGAATTAAGATAATCTAAGATTATTTTTTCTTTTTAAGTCATAATTTTAAGTGTTCTTATTATACAAACCCAAATACAAAACTATTTTTTAATCCAAACTCATTAAACATGAAAAAACTATTTATTTTATTCCTAGGAGTTATTTTAGCGACTCAAGCATTCAGTCAAACCCACTTGTATGAGAACCCTGATTTTGAGCGAATAGCCGAGGGGCATGAAGAAATTGCTATCATTCCTTTTAATGCCAGTGTTACACTAGGTCCCCTTCAAATGATGGAGGTAAGTGCAGATCAGTTGGCACAAATGGAAGAGGCAGAGGGTGAAGACATTCAATTTGCCATGTATACTTGGTTTTTGAAAAGAGCTAAGCGTGGCTCTCTTAAAGTAAAGGTTCAAAGCCCAAGTGAAACAAATGCTAAATTGAAGAAGGCTGGGCTAAATTATGAAACTTATGATGAATATACGCCTAGCGAATTAGCGGAGCTTTTAGGTGTTGATGCAGTTGTAATGGGCTCTTTGGAAACAGATAAACCTATTTCTGAAGGTGCTTCTATTGCTTTAAGTCTTTTATCAGGGATACGAACGAGTACAAATTTAGTTGCAGTAAACCTGTTTATTTACAATGGCATAGATGGTGATTTGTTGATAAATTATCATAAGGCTGTTTCTGGATCAGTGGGGAGTTCACCAGAGAATTTAGTGAATACCTTGATGAGAAAAGCTTCAAGAAGAATCGCTTACACTGATTAACAAATTAGGTTTAATTGATTTGGCTTTGCATAAGTAGAAGCTGACAAGTACCTGTTAAGATTTATAAAAAAGGCTCCGATTTCGGAGCCTTTTTTATTTACAGTGATTCTATTTCGTTAACAGTCTTTGGAATTGGATCACCAAGTATGGTGCTGTCTGTTTCATTGATAAGAATGTTGTCCTCAATTCTGATTCCACCAAAATCTCTGAAAGCGTTCAAGGCATCATAATTTATGTAATCAGTATGCATGCCTTCACCTTTCCATTTGTCGATTAATTCAGGTATGAAATAGATGCCAGGTTCTACCGTAATTACATTTCCTGTCTCCAATCGTTTACCCGATTTCATTTAACATTTGATAAAATTCTGAATATTGAAATAAAATATTAGTTTAGTCCCATTAAAATTCAAAAAATATATAAATGAAAAATTTAACATTATCTACTCTTTTCTTAATGATGTGCAGCTTTATTTTTGCCCAGGATTTCAATGTTGAAATGAATGGCTTTAGTAAAAAGAAAATCACTTTCGTAACCATGGAGAACATGGAAAAAATGGAGATAAATCCTAGTAGAATAAAATTCAAGAAAGGATTAATTGAAGAGGTGATATACAAAAATGAAGCAGGAGAGAAAGTTAGTATTCCAATTGAAGATGTAAAAGAAATGTACATTCCGTTTAGTGATCTTGCTAAAATGAATGCTACACTAGCTACACTTAGCAGCATGAAAAAAATGGCTAATTCTGATATTAAAGCGGATATTCTTGAAAAAGGATATGCTTATTTCGTTAAGTCAGAGGTTATGATCAAGAAGAAAAAGAAAAGAACACTTCTAATGCAGGCACTTAATCCAGCTTTCGGAAGTAAAATTATGGTATTTATGGACCCATTTGCTTCAGAAACTGGTGGTCTTGCAGTAGGGGATATTCAAATGACTGGTGGTGATTCAAAATCTTACTATATCAAGGTAGGTGATGAAATTGCATACAGATTATACAAGAAGAATTACAAAGATGAATTCGATGATCTTTTTGGAGATTGTAAAAAGATGAAAAAAGAATTTAAGAAAGTTAAGTGGTCAGACTTTGCCAAGCATGTTTATTATTTTGAAACAGAATGTAACTAATAAAAAAGGCTCCGATTACGGAGCCTTTTTTATTTACAGTGATTCTATTTCGTTAACAGTCTTTGGAATTGGATCACCAAGTATGGTGCTGTCTGTTTCATTGATAAGAATGTTGTCCTCAATTCTGATTCCACCAAAATCTCTGAAAGCGTTCAAGGCATCATAATTTATGTAATCAGTATGCATGCCTTCACCTTTCCATTTGTCGATTAATTCAGGTATGAAATAGATGCCAGGTTCTACCGTAATTACATTTCCTGTCTCCAGTCGTTTACCCAACCTTAAATATTTTGTGCCGAATTGGTCAGATCGCTTTGTTTCATCGTCATATCCGATGTGCTGCTCACCCAAATCCTCCATGTCATGTACATCAAGTCCGATGTGGTGACCCAGACCATGCGGGAAGAATAGAGCATGAGCGCCTTGTGCAACTGCCTCCTCTACATTTCCTTTCATTAATCCCATTTCTTTTAAGCCACTTGCAATGATTTTTGCGGCATCAAGATGTATGTCTTTGTATCTCACACCTGCCTTACAGGCCTTTATAGAGTCAACTTCTGCTTTTAATACAATTTCATAGATGGACTTTTGAACCTCCGTGAAGGTTGGAGAAACTGGACAGGTTCTGGTAATATCTCCAGCATAGCACATACTGTTTTGAGCACCAAAATCTCCTAGCACCAACTGTCCTTCTTGTAGGATATTTCCGTGATAATGGTTGTGCAATGTTTGGCCGTCTTTACTCAGTATGACCGGATAAGCAAGACCATTACCTTGAGCATAGGCAATTTGCTGCGCAAGTCCTGCGAGTTCTGCTTCCTTAACTCCTGCTTTTGCGCCTTGCATAACTGCAATGTGCATGGCTCTCGTAACATTAACAGCCTCTGTCATTTCCTGGATTTCTTCCTGAGATTTAATAGATCTTTGAGCAGCTACCGCATGTATTAATGGAATAGATGCATCAGTTTTTATAGATTCTACTGGCTGCTTAAGCAAATCAGATAAGCGAATGATATTTGCATTGCGATATGGAGGCAGAAAGTGAATCTTTTGTCCCGATTTTAAAGCATTATCTATATAAGAAGAAAGAGATGAAGGAGCTTCTGTTTTTTCCACTCCACAAAAGGCTGCAAGGTCATTTATACCGGGCACCTGACCTTCCCATACGATATCATCAATAGTAGGATTGTGACCGAATAGGGTAGTGCTATTATTATCGATATCAATAATCGCAGCGAGTCCTGCTTTGTCCAGGCCAAAGAAATAAAGAAAATTAGAATCTTGTCTGAATGGGTAGGTGTTGGCAGCGTAATTCATACCTACATAATTATTACCAAGCATAAGGATAAGCCCGTTTTTTACATCTTGGGATAATTTAGCTCTTCTGTTTTGGTAGGTCTTTTTATGGAACATAATTTATTCGTTTATACATTTTTTTTGAGGCTTGGTCTATTGGATTGTCCGAAATTAATGAATTATCTTTAAATTAAAGGAAACTTGATAAAAGGATATTCTTAATACTTAAATAAGACTTCATGGGTTTATTTGATGAAATCAAAAAGGCAGTTTGGGCAGCAAAATCAGTTGGCAAACAAGCAGGAAAAAAGGCTGGACAGAAAGCAGAAGAGGCTGTTGAAGGTCTAGGCAAAGATGTTCAGGGTATTGGGGATCAGCTGGTGAAGGGTGGAAAAGAAGCAATGGACGCGGCAAAAGAATTCATAGAAGATGCTCAGCGTACTACAAAAAGAACAGCAAATCCAAGCGAGGATAAACTGGATTTAAATCCAGAAGCAAATACAACTGGTAAATCTGCTGGAGAAAAATTTGGGGAGGCCATTAACAGTGCAAAAGAAACGGCTAAGCCCTATGTAGACCAGGCAAAAAAAGCAGCAGAGCCCTATGTAGAAAAAGCTAAGGAATTTACAGAAGAGGTTGGTAAGGAAGTAATGGATAAAGGAGGTAAGGTAGTAAATAAGGCTGCTGATGTAGCAGAGGATCTTGGTGGTAAGGTTATGGAGTTTGGCGATATCTTAAAAGATCAAGCTATAGAAGTTGGATCTAAATTAAAAGATCAAGGACAAGCATTTTTTGATAAGGCGCAGGAAGAGGCTGCCAAGGAGCAGGCTAAAGATGATCTTATCGATAAGGCAGTTCAAGACCAAGCAAACAAGGATCATCAAAGAGCCTTAGATGAGATGGCTAAGAAAGCTGAAAAGTTGAATAAAACAGGAAATGATGCATTGGATAATATCAAGAAAACACCTGGTTTAGATGGTTTTGATGATTTCTTTTCCAAGGCAGCAAGATTTGCCGATGGAGACTATCACAACAAAGGGGCAGAAGATAAGCCAGAGGTAAGCATTGATAAATCTAAGAAACAGGATCGACCGAAGCATACTGGTAAACTGACAAATTTTTCAGATAATGATGGTGATGGAGATGAACTGATAGATGATGCAATAATCGAAGATTAATACGATAGCTATTATAAGCGCTAAAGCGGCAATTTTATTGCCGCTTTTTTTATTGCAGCTATAATAAAGAATTAATAGGTTCATCTCCTGTATAATTTTGTAATTTTGATCTAGTAATAGAATTGACGCTATGATAGATGGATATGGCAGACATATTAATTATTTGAGACTTGCAGTTACCGATCGATGTAACCTGAGGTGTCATTATTGTATGCCAGAGGAGGGAATTAATTATATGCCAAGGAAAGAGTTATTGACTTACGAAGAAATGGTTCGACTCACTGCATTGTTGTCAAAGCATTCAGTCAATAAATTGAGAATTACAGGTGGAGAGCCATTTGTGCGCAAAGATTTAATCCACTTCCTGCAGGCAATTCGACAGCAGACCAATATAGAGTCTCTGAATATTACAACTAATGGCACGCTCTGCAAACCCTATCTTAGTGCGATTGAAAAACTCGAGTTTAATAGTATTAACCTGAGTTTAGATACATTAGATGAAGATCGCTTTTTTCAAATAACAAGACGGGAAGGATTCAAGGATGTTTTAGATGCTTTGGATGCCTTTTCAATGATGCCCTTAAATCTAAAGATAAATATGGTCGTTATGTCTGATACCAATATTGAGGACATACTGCCTATGGCATTTCTTGCAAAAGAGAAAGATATCTCTGTCCGTTTTATTGAAGAAATGCCATTCAACGGAGGGAATGATCGGGCTAAGGCAAGTGTATGGGATCATAATGATATTTTGAAACATCTTACTCAGGAATTAGGTGAGATGGATGCTCTCGATACCAAACATGGGCAAACTGCAACCTTGTTCAAGGCAAAGGGTTTTAAAGGGAATATTGGCATTATACCTGCTTATAGCAGAACGTTTTGTGGTTTATGTAACCGGTTAAGGATTACAGCAAATGGAGTTTTGAAGTCTTGTTTATATGATAAAGGAGTGTTTGATCTTAAAGGGTTTATGAGGAATGGAGCCAGTGATGAAGACTTGTTAATGGCTGTTCAGTCTGCCTTGATTCATAAAGCAAAAGATGGCTTTGAGGCAGAAGGTAAACGTTTAGGGTCCATGATGATGGAAAGTATGTCCACGATTGGTGGCTAAAAATATAGTATGGTATCAGTACAAGAAGCACTTGATGTAGTTTTGAACGCCGCAGTTCAGCGGCCAATAATTAAAGTTGATCTGGCAGAAAGTGAAGGGATGGTTTTGGCAGAAGATGTTTATGCAGATCGTGACTTTCCGCCTTTTGATCGAGTTTGTATGGATGGAATATGTATTCATTCAGATGCCCTTAAAGATGGGGATACAATATTTGAATTGAAGGGAATGGCTGCTGCTGGAATGCCTAGAATGAATTTTCAGGGGAAGGGAAGTGCCATCGAAGTTATGACCGGAGCTATTTTGCCAGAAGGTTATAATATTGTAATTCCATTTGAGGAAATAGACACTGTTGAAAATGAAGCTCGATTACTAAGACCAGATTGGAAGGAAGGCGCTAATATTCACAAAAAAGGTAGAGATAGAAAGAAGGGATCTCTTTTGATCCCTAAAGGAACAAAGATTGAGGCTCCTGAGATTGGAGTTATCGCTACTGTTGGATTGTCTACAATAGCTGTTTATAAGGCATTTAATATTGCTATTGTATCTACAGGTGATGAACTCGTAGGGATTGATGAAATGCCAGCATCCTATCAGATAAGAACTTCAAATTCTATACAGTTGGCTTCTGTTCTTAAGCGCGAAGGTCACACAACAAGATGTTTTCATATCAATGATGATCAGAAGAAGCTTGAGAAGGACCTAGGCCGTATTATGGATGAATATGATATGCTGATTTTAAGTGGAGGAGTTTCAAGAGGAAAGTTAGACTTTGTTCCTGCTGTTTTAGAAAGCCTTCAAGTTGAAAAGTTATTTCATAGAGTTGCTCAGAAACCTGGCAAGCCCTTTTGGTTTGGGACAAAGGGCGATACTCCTGTTTTTGCTTTCCCAGGTAATCCCGTGTCCTCATTTCTTTGCTTGCACAAATATGCACTACCTTTTATGCATAAATGTATGACCCTCCCTTTAAGTCCGCAGAGTTATGCTGTACTGGAAGAGAGCGTTTCATTTAAAAAACCATTAACTTATTTTCCTACAGTAGAGTTGTTTTATAAAAATGGGGTGTTGCATGCAAATTTGAAACCCGGTCAGGGCTCTGGGGATTTGTCGAATCTCATGAATAATAATGCATTTGTTGAATTAGATGCTACATTGAGCGAAATAGGTAAAGGTGCTTTATTGCCCGTTATACGATATAGATAAATATGGAAAATGAATTAAGTCATATAGATGGTAAGGGGCAGCCTGGTATGGTTGATGTAAGTAAAAAGAAGGAAACCTTTAGACTTGCTAGAGCGCGAGCAGTTGTTTTTTTAGGAGAAGAAATTCTATCAACACTCGAAAGTGAGGAACTCAAAACACCGAAAGGTCCGGTATTTCAAACTGCCTTAATTGCTGGAGTTATGGGAGCAAAGCAAACAGGACATCTCATTCCTCTTTGTCACCCTATTGGACTTGATAATTGTCAATTTGATATTCATATAATAGATAAAGATCATGTACAGATAGATTGTACAGCTACGGTTAATGCCAAGACTGGCGTTGAGATGGAAGCCTTGACAGGTGCTTCTGTAGCCGCACTCACTATTTATGATATGTGCAAGGCAATGTCTCAAGACATTGTAATCAAGGAGGTGAAGCTGATTGAAAAGCGAGGTGGAAAAAAAGATTATTTGCGTGAAGACTAGTTCAAATACAATTTATGGACTTGTTCTCTGCGGTGGCCTGAGTAGCCGTATGGGCAGAGATAAAGCTTTGATAGATTATCACGGTATACCTCAATATGAATGGGCCTCAAATTTACTTAAACCATTTTGTACGAAAGTTTTTTGTTCAGTCTCTGAAACTCTTCAAGAAAAAATTACAGCTTTAAACATTGTTGATAAATACAAGGAAGAAGGTCCGCTAGGTGGTATAGTAAGTGCATTTGAGGTGGAGAATGATGTAGATTGGCTGATTATAAGTTGTGATATGCCTTATCTTATTGATAAAGATGTGGAGCAATTGGTCGCGCAAAGGGATTCCTTAATCTGCTATCAGCTTGGAGCATTTATTAATCCATTGTTTTCTTATTGGCCAAGAGGGACTCAAGAGGCTGTAATTCGAATGTTTAAATCGGGTGAGAGAAGTCCAAAAGCGATCTTTAGTCAACTCGAAGGAAGGCTTATCCAAACGCAGGTACCTGAAAGACATCACAATATCAATGATAGGCGACCTTAAATTATAAAAGGCCGACCCTTAGGACGACCTTTTGTTATGTTAGTTTAATTTTTCTTGAAAAAATGTTACTTCTACTGTAGAGCTTCCATCTGAGTCAATACCCAGAATTTTAGCAATTCCACTTTTTAAGACTAGCAGAAATTGACAGTTATGGAATTTAAATTCGGGATTTGTTTTAGAAAAGCATTTTTCAATCTGCTTAATTCTACCGTTTGGATCTATTCCTATAAGATCAATTTCATAAGCTGGCGATTCGACATGGAAAGTAAACTCTCCTTTTGAATTGCCGTGGAACAAGAGACCTTTGTCAAGAGGTAACTCCTTACAAATTTGCAAACATTCATTTGCTTCATTGTAATTTTGAGTGAACTTAAAGCCGAGAGGAACGCATTCCTCCAGACTAGGTCCGTCTATTTCAAGCAAGCCGTGTTGGCGTGTTTGAAGTAGATCGAAGTGCACCCGCTGAGGTTGAATTGTCAACATGGATTTCAATTTAAAGGCTCAAAAAATAATTATAGTAGGATTCTATAACCAACCTTTAGAAAGGATGATGTTAGAACTTGGCTATCACTATTGAACTGCTTTTTCATTAAAAAGACTTAAAGTGTTGTTTATCAATAACACAAGATATACGCCATTCATTTTATCATGGATGAATTTAACATTCGAGTGTTTGAATTGTCAATTACAATGTTCTTTTAAAGCCTCAGAAATGAGGCAGTAGGGGGAAAGATTAATTTGTTATTACCCGCATAAAATAAGCAAAAAAAATGGGAAAATATAACACTGTGGAAAATTATTGTATGATTATTGGAAGCTAGATTGCCAATATAAGGTTTCAGCCATTCATCAGTTTTAATTGTCTTTTTATATACCTAATAAGTGGTAGTTACCATGTAGTTTTGTGCCAACACCGAACCACCACAAGCTATTTCATATTTATTAACCTTATATCCATATGAGATTTATGAAATCGCTTGTTTTGTTGTTCAGCTTAATTTGTACTCTAACGGCATTTAGCCAACAAGATTTATACTATGCCATGCCTGTCGATCAGGAAGTTGGATTAAGTAATGACCTTAATTATGGTCAGAAAGTTCATGTCAATCTTCAGGATTGGGCAAATTCAAAATTGGACTGGATTATAGTTGAAAACGGTCAGAAGGATCTTGAGATGAGAAAGAACTTCCTTTTACCATTCTCTCCACCCGCAAGGAATATATCTATGGCAGAATATGCTATGTATGAAGGTGTACTTGATTTTAGCTTTGAAGCTGAAGTTTCTGGTGATTGGAGAGAGAATAAAACACTTGTAATGCCAAGTGATCTAAGTTCTGGACAAATGTTTACAATCATGAAATCCCTGTTCGAAAAACCACTTCGTTCTGTTGATGTGCTTCCTACAGGTAGCTATAACTACTCAAATTATAATCTCGGAGAGGTTTATATGGTGGATGTTATCAAAATGGACGATTACGAGCATTATGTTTTTTATCTGAATGGTTCGGGTGAATGGTTGCATAATATTCAACTAATCAAGGATGGACAAAAAGATAATAAAATCATTAGAACCCGATATAAAGTTTCATCAAGCCCCCAGGAGATGGATCCCATGTTGTTTTATGTGATTACAGATAAAACACCTTTTTACTCTACCTCTCCTATCAATAAATCTAAGGCGGGCACACTAAAAACAAACGATGAACTCTATTTAACCCCTACTCAATTAGTTTCTGCATCCTATGGATCTAATAGTACTAGTGAGTATCACATGAAAAGTGGAAAGAAGATTCGAATTGCAGCACATCAAGTGTTAGCCGTGCCTGCACCAGTGAATAGCAGATCGTTAAAAGAATATACGAGTATGTTGCACCAGCTAGGACTAAAAACTAATTATCATTCTAAGCAATGGATTCAGGACCAAAAGGTATACACTAGCGAATCCTTTATAATGCCAACTGATAATTTTGCAAGTGCGCTTCTTGTATTAGAGAAAATTTATCCAACGCTCAAAGAACATCTTTCGGTTATGCCAAATGGTATGATCATTAAAAAATCCGACGCAGTTAATTTATTAATGATGGAGAGTGGAGAAATTCTTCAAATTTCTGTTCGGAATATTGGCAATAACACTAGTCTAGGTTTGCTTCTGGACGATAGTGGAGCTATAAAAGTAGTAAGCCAAAAAATCTAAAGAATCAATTATTTTTTGCTGCACACAAAACTCGTTGAAGCCCTCCCTGGAGGGCTTTGACTTTTTAAGGATGTGCGGATACCCATACGGCACCATTCTCCAAGAATTCTTTTTTCCAGATTGGTACAGTTTCTTTAAGTCTGTCAATACAAAATCTACTCGCTCTGAAGGCAGCATCTCTATGGTCGGATGATACAGCTATCACAACTGCTGTTTCTTTAGGCAGCAGAGTACCCGTCCTGTGTTGGATAGAGATCTTATTAAGGTCATATCGCTTTATGGCTTCTTCAGCGATCTTTTTCATTTCTTTTATTGCCATGGGTTCATAGGCTTCAAATTCTAGCTTGAGCACAGCAGCACCTTGGGTATGGTTACGAACATTGCCAATAAATACATTAAGCCCACCCGATCGTTCGTCGGAAACGAAGTTTATCGAACTCAGTGGGTCGATATCTGTTTGAAGAAGTTTGATTTCTATTCGATTCATAGGCTAACTAACCACCGCTTACAGGAGGTATAATAACAATTTTATCTGTTTCTGTTAATTGATCTGTATCTAAAGCATAGGATTCGTTGACGGCAATAGCGAATGATCTGAGCGCTTTAAACTTTGGAAATTTTTCCATGAGAGTCTCCTTTAGGTCTAATACAGAACATCCAGTTTGAAGCCTTATTTCTATATGCTTTTTACCGAAGATGTCCTTTGCAATTCCAAAAGCCTCAATTTGTATTTTCATTGCTTTAGGTAATTTTATTTAGTTGATAGTAATCAAAGGTAAATTTATACAGAAAATAAGTATATTTTTGCAGCAAAATTATTTGGAATGATTGGGCAGGATATTCAGAAGGCAGCGGATTTGTTGAAAAAGGGAGATTTAGTGGCTATTCCCACCGAGACAGTGTATGGTTTAGCGGCAAATGCGCTTGATACAGCTGCGGTAGCTAGAATATTTGAGGCAAAGGATCGACCAAGCTTTGATCCGCTCATTATTCATACGGATCGTATTGAGAAAATAAAACCTTTTGTGAAAAGTATTCCTGAAAAGCTTCAAGTTTTGATAGATGCTTTTAGTCCAGGCCCACTGACGATATTATTAGAGAAAGAGGCTACAATTCCTGATCTGGTAACTGCTGGATTGCCAACAGTAGCAGTTCGAATTCCTGCTCATCCAATGAGTAAGAAATTATTAGAAAGTCTAGATTTTCCTCTTGCGGCACCATCTGCTAATCCATTTGGATATATTAGTCCTACACGTGCAAAACATGTAGAAGATCAACTTGGGGATAAGGTTTCTTATATTCTTGACGGTGGAAATTGTGATTTTGGAGTAGAATCAACAATAGTCAAACTCACGGAGAATGGATCTGTCCAGGTACTTCGGAAAGGTGGCTTGTCTGTGGAAGCTTTGGAAGAAGTAGCTGGTGCAGTAGAGGTCAATGATGTCTCTTCAAGCAATCCAAACGCTCCAGGTATGCTTAAGTCTCACTATGCTCCAAAGACTCCTATATATGTGGGAGATATGAATAGTGCAGTCAAAAAATTAAAAGGTAAGCGAATCGCATTTATTGGTTTTAATATGCTCAATTTTAGTTTGCCTGTGGAGGATCAGTTCTTATTATCCATGAAATTTGATCTAAAGGAAGCTGCGTCTAATCTTTTTGCAGTTATGCGTCAACTGGATAAATCTAAAAAATACGAGGTTATTGTTACTGATTGGTTTCCTGAGGAAGGTTTAGGTAGGGCCATAAATGATCGTTTACGAAGGGCCTCATCTGTATTGTAAGTTCATTATGAAAAAAATATTTCAACTAATAGCATCCGCTCTAAATGGTAAGTCTAAGGATTTTACCAAAGGGAACTTGAATAAGGCTATTTTTTTGCTTGCAGTGCCTCTTGTGATTGAGATGCTTATGGAAGCAAGTTTTGCACTTGTGGATGTCTATTTCGTTGGAAAGGTTTCTAAAGAAGCAGTAGCTACTGTTGGTCTAACTGAGTCAGTAGTTACCCTAGTATATGCGCTCGGAGTTGGAGTAAGTGCTGCAGTAGCTGCTATGGTAGCGCAACGTGTAGGAGCAAAAAAAATGCTCGAGGCAAGCCAAGTGGGTGTTCAGAGTATTCTCCTGACCTTACTTATGGCCTTAATGATTGGGATACCTGGTTTTTTGTTTGCAGAGGATATTTTACGTTTGATGGGAGCCTCAGATGCAATTGTAGAGCAGGGGCTAGGATATACGAGGATCATTTTCGCTAGTAATGGGGTGATTCTTTTTTTATTTATAATAAATGGAATGCTCCGTGGTGCTGGAGATGCTGCATGGTCTATGCGCGTCTTGATGATCTCTAATGGACTAAATATTATTTTGGATCCTCTTTTTATTCTTGGTTATGGGCCAATCCCAGCAATGGGAGTAGAGGGTGCTGCAATTGCAACTACGATAGGTCGAGGAGTTGGAGTGGTATTCCAGTTTTATATTCTATTCAGTGGACGTACTTCGATTAAGTTCTCTTTAAGTCAGTTTAAACCTGTCCAATCCATTATGCTGCGTTTGTTGAAGATTAGCTCTGGTGGAGTCGCTCAATATATTATCGGATCGGCTAGTTGGATCATCCTTATGCGAATTGTCTCTGAGTTTGGTGATGCGGTCATTGCAGGATATACCATTGCTGTTCGGATTATTATATTCT